>SLSW01000330.1 GCA_007130245.1 Micromonosporaceae bacterium | reverse complement strand
GGCGTTTGAGCAGGTCAAACGGGGTGGCGACGGACGAGTCGACCTGTACGCCGGATTCTGTCGCCGCGCGCCGTTGCCGGCACGCGACGGGCGGCCATCCATCTCGGCCTGCCGTCGCCGACAGGCTCTAGCGGCCTACCCGCAGGCATCGGACGGGCCGCCCTCGAGCGCCTGCGCGGACCGCCACCGAAGTGGCGGCCCTTCTTGGCCTTGCTCCGGGTGGGGTTTACCGAGCCACCCCGGTCACCCGGGGTGCTGGTGGGCTCTTACTCCACCGTTTCACCCTTACCGGCCGGCTGTGCCGACCGGCGGTCTGTTTTCTGTGGCACTTTCCCGCGGGTCGCCCCGGGTTGCCGTTAACAACCACCCTGCCCTACGGAGTCCGGACGTTCCTCGGCGACGGGGCACACCCCGTCGACGCGGCCGCCCGGTCGACTCGTCCGTCAATATCCATTCTACGCAGCCCACTGCCCCACCCCCACGCGCGCGCACCGCCGCGCACTAGGCTGTCCGGCGCAATGGATCTCGGCGATGTCGCACTGCTGCTGGCCGCCGGTCTGGTCGCGGGTGTGATCAACGCGGTGGCCGGCGGCGGCTCGCTGGTGAGCTTCCCCGCCCTGCTGGCGGCCGGCCTGCCGCCGGTGACGGCCAACGTCACGAATTCGGTCGCGGTCACCCCCGGCTACCTCGCCTCGGTGGTCGGCAGCCGCACCGAGTTGGCCGCGCAGAGCCGCCGGATCATCGCCGTGCTGATCGCCGCCACGTTGGGCGCCATTGTCGGCAGCGTGCTGCTGCTGGCCAGCCCGGCGCGCGCGTTCGAGGTGGTGGTCCCGTTCCTGGTGCTGGGCTCCACGGCGCTGCTGGCCTTCCAGGAGCCGTTACGCAAGGTGGTGGGTCACCCGCGCCGCATCTCGGCCACCCGCGCCACCGTGTCCCTGTACGTCATGGTGGCGCTGGCCGGCCTGTACGGCGGCTACTTCCGTCCCGCCCTCGGCGTGGTGCTGTTCGCGCTGCTCGCGCTCGTGATCGACGACTCGATGCCGCGGCTGAACGCGCTGAAGAACGTCGGCCAGGCCGTGATCGGCGTGGTGACCGTGGTGATCTTCGCGGTCTTCGGCCCGGTGCACTGGGTTGCGGTGGCCATCCTCGTGCCGACCGTCATCATCGGGGGCTATGTCGGCGCCCGCGTCGTGCCGCTGCTGCCGAAGATCGTCTGGCAGGCGTTCATCGTCATCTTCGGCACGGTCGTCGGCCTCGTGCTGCTGGTGCAGGCCTTCTGATCAAGCGCGGCCACGCGGCCACCGTCAGTCGGCTTCGCCCTTCCAGTGCGCGTCGGCCTCCTCCCACGCCTCGTTGCGCTGCTGTACCGTCTCCAGCGCCTGCTCCGCCTCGGCGACCGTGTCGTACGGGCCCAGCCGGTATTTCGCCCGGCACACCCCGTCGCCCGACTCGACCCGCTCGTGCCGCAGGCACCAGTAGTAACCACCGTTCACGCGGCTGCTCATCTTTCAACTGTGCCAGAGCAGGTGGCTGGTGTCGTTGACGGCGCGGACGGCGACCGCCCCACCCGGGTAGAGGTCGACGACCGAGATCCCGCCGGCGTCCAGGAACAGCCGCCGCAGCAGCCCGTCACCGGCGGCGAGCGCGTCGCGCAGGATCAGCTTCAGCGGCGACACGTGCGAGACGACCACCACCGTGGCGGCCGGGTACGCCTCACGCAGCGAGTTGACCACCCGCCGTACCCGCTGCGCCACCTGCGCGAACGACTCCCCACCCGACGGGGCCACCCCGGTGGACCGCTGCCAGGCGTCGAACTCGGCCGGCCATCGCGCGCGCACCTCGTCGCCGGTGTGCCCCTCCCACTCGCCGAAGTCGCATTCGATCAGGTCGTTCTCGGTGATGACCGGCACCTCACCGGCCACGCCGGATAGTGCGTCCCGGATGGCCGCCGCGGTGGCGGTACAGCGCGCCAGCGGCGAGCTGACCACCGCCGCCACCGGATCGCCCGCACCGGTTGCCGCAAGCGCCGCCACCCGCCGGCCCGCCGCGTCGGCCTGCGCCAGGCCCTGTGCGGTCAGCGGCACGTTGCCCCGCCCCGAGTAGCGGCGCTGCGCGCTCAGTTCGGTCGCGCCGTGGCGCACCAGGATCAACCGGGTGCCCGGCCCGGTCGGCGGCTCCCACGACCCGGGCGGCGGGCTCTCACCGGCGCCGGGCGGCGGGCTCTCACCGGCGCCGGCCGGCGGGCTCTCACCCGCGCCGGGCGGCGTCATCCATCGCCTCGTTGGCGAGCCGGTCGGCGTCGCGGTTGCGCTCGCGCGGCACCCAGGTCCAGGTGACCGCCCGGAACCGCCGTACCAGCGCCGCGGCCTGCGCCGCCAGCGGCCGCAGCCCCGGATGCTTTATCTTCCACCGCCCGCTCATCTGCTGGACGACCAGCTGCGAGTCCATCAGCACGTCCACCTCGGTGGCGCCCAGGTCGGCGGCGGCCTGCAGGCCGGCGATCAGCCCCTGGTACTCGGCCACGTTGTTGGTGGCCACCCCGATCGCGTCCGAGCGCTCCAGCAGGATCTCGCCGGTGGCGGCCTCGCGCACCACCGCGCCCCAGCCGGCCGGGCCGGGGTTGCCGCGGGCGCCGCCGTCGGCCTCCACGGTCACCTTCAGGTCGTGGCCCGCCCGGCTCACAGCCCCGACTCCTGGTCGCGCACCAGGATGCGGCGGCACTCGTCGCAGCGCAGCACCTCGTCCGGCGGCGCGGCCGCCACCCGCGCCCGCTCGCTGCCGGCCAGTTCCAGCCGGCAGCCGCCGCACCGGCCCGCCCGCAGCGGCGCCGCCCCGATGCCGCCCTGCTCGTCGCGGATCTTCTCGTACAGCGCCATCAGGTCGCCGGGCAGCTGCGCCGCTATCGGCTTGCGCGCCTGCACGCGGCTGCCCTCCTCGGCCGCGATCTCCTCCAGCGCCGCGTCCCGCCGCGCCTGCACCTCGGTGCGCTCGTCGCCCACCTCGGCCAGTTGCGCCGCCACCTCGTCGACCTTCTGCTGCGCCTGCTCGCGGCTCTCCATCAGCTCCAGTTCCTCGTCCTCCAGGACACCCTGGCGCCGCGAGAGCGACTCCACCTCGTGCTGCAG
>SLSW01000043.1 GCA_007130245.1 Micromonosporaceae bacterium | reverse complement strand
GATCCTGCAGGCGATGCGTCACCGGCACCGCATCGACGCGATCCTGGACCGCTACCGGACCAAGGGCCGCACCGGCGGTGGCGGGCCGCAGGCGTCGCAGCAGAAGCTGTCGGCCGACGACCAGGTGGCCGCGGCGCTGGCCGCGGAGGGCTCCGGTGCCGCGGCCGAGGACGACGGCACCAGCGCGGCGGGCTACTTCCCGTACAAGCCGTACTGCTCGTACTGCGACCGGGACACCACCACCGTGACGTCGTACGACGACGCCACCACCGAGCTGGCGTACAGCTGCACCTGCGGCCACGCCGAGACGGTGCGGCTGTCCGAGTACCACCGCGGCAAGCTGGTGTGGAAGGTCGATTGGCCGATGCGGTGGGCGTACGAGAAGGTCCTGTTCGAACCATCCGGTGTGGACCACACCTCGCCCGGCTCGTCGTACGACGTGGGTGGCCAGATCGTGACCGAGGTGTTCGGCGGCGCCCAGCCGATCGGGCCGATGTACGCCTTCGTCGGCATCGAAGGCATGGCGAAGATGAGCAGCTCCCGGGGCAATGTGCCCACTCCGGCCGAGGCGCTGCAGATCATGGAGACGCCGGTGCTGCGGTGGTTGTACGCGCGGCGCAAGCCCAACCAGGCGTTCACCATCTCGCTTGACCAGCAGATCAGCCGCGAGCACGACGAGTGGGATGCGCTGGTGCGCCGGGTCACTGCCGGATCGGCCCTACCGGCCGACCGCGCCGCGCACGAGCGGGCGGTGAGCACCGCCAGCCGGCGACTTCCGCAGACACCGCGGCCGGTGCCGTACCGTACGCTCGCCTCCATCGTCGACGTCACCACCGGTGACCCCGAGCAGATGCGGCGGATCCTGGGCGATCTCGACGCGGACAATCCGGTCACCTCGCTGGACGAGGTGCGCCCGCGGCTGGACCGCGCCGCGCACTGGGTGGCCACCCGGATGCCGGACGAGCAGCGCACCCGGGTGCGCGAGGAGCCCGACACCGCGCTGCTGGCCTCGCTGGACGAGGCCCAGCGGGAGGCGCTACGGATGCTGCTGGACGGGCTGGACAGCCACTGGTCGCTGGACGGGTTGACCACCCTCGTCTACGGCATCCCGAAGCTGCAGGCCGGGCTGTCGGTGGACGCCAAGCCGACGCCGGAGCTGAAGGTGGCGCAACGGGAGTTCTTCGCGCTGCTCTACCGCCTGCTGGTCGGCGGTGACACCGGACCCCGGCTGCCCACGCTGCTGTTGGCGGTCGGTGCAGACCGGGTCCGTAAGCTGCTCGCCGCCTGAGGCGGCACTGCCGCCTGAGCCCGCGCAAACACATGGCGCGCGCGGTGCCGGTCTGGTGGGATGCCGTCATGTCCGACCGGATCGCACGGCACAACCCGGAACAGCTTCACGACACCCCTGGCTACCACCACGTGACCGTGGTGGAGGCCGGCCGCACCGCATACCTCGCTGGACAGTGTCCGCTGGACCGGTCGGGCTCGGTCGTCGGTGGCGGCGACCTGATGCGGCAGGTCGACCAGGTCGCGGGCAACGCGCACACCGCGCTGGTCGCGGTCGGCGCCGGGCCGGAGCAGGTGGTGAAGGCGGTGATCTATGTCGTCAGCGACGACCGGGCCACCGTGGCGCAGGTGTGGCGACGGTTCACCGGATCGGTCATCGGGCCGGCGTTCACCACCGCGAGCACGTTGCTGGGAGTGGCCCAGCTCGGCTATCCCGGCCAACTGGTTGAACTCGACCTGATCGCGGCGCTGGACGCCTGACCCGTCTTGAGCGGCCTATCAGGGCGCCGTGGACTAGCCTGAATTCTGGGCTATACTCAGGCTATGACGACCGTTCCATTGGCAGAGGCCAAGGACCGCCTCTCCGCGATCGTGGCCGAGATCGCGTCCACTCACGCTCATTACACGATCACTCGGCAAGGTCGCCCGACGGCAGTGATGTTGCCGGTCGAGGATCTGGAGTCGCTGGAAGAAACGATCTTCTGGCTGGAGCGGGAGGTCGAACGGCTCCGGGCCACCGCTCCTGACGATGAGGGCCCCGCGGTCGGCGCGGACGAGATGGATGAAATCATGCGCCAGCGTCGCCGGGAGGAACCGGCAGCGTGACGGAACGTTACGAGTTGCTGATCAAGCCGAACGCCCGACGGGCACTTGCGGAGACGCTGCCACCATCCGCGTCTTTTGCCGCCTGGGAGTTCATCAAAGGGCCGCTTCGCGAGGCGCCCCACCGGGTCGGCAAGCCGCTACTGGCGCCGTTGCTCGGCGACTGGTCCGCACGGCGCGGCTACCTGCGGATCCGTTACCGCATCGACGAGGCCAAGAGGGTGGTGACGGTGGTGGACGTGGCGCACCGCAGCGATGCTTACCATCCTCGACGCAGCACTTTCTGATCGACTGATCTGGCATGGGCGGTGTTGCGGTAGCCCTTGCCGGCACGCTGGTGATCTCGCTCCTGGTCGGGCTACCGGTGACCATGCGGGCGGTGTCGCAGGTCGGCACGCGGGGTGAGAGCAGCTCCGCCGGGCCGACCAGGCTGGTCCGGTCGCCGGAGATGTGGCTGGCGGCGCTGGTCGTGGCGATCTACCTCAATCAGGTGCTGTTCACGATCTACGTGATCCGGGTGCACGGCGGCGACGCCTCGTTCATCGCGCAACACCTTCCGGCAGGCTGGTTCAATCTGGCCGACGACAACCGGGTCATCGTCGCGCTGGCCCAGGCCATCGGCCAACCGACCCTGCTGGCGGCCAGCGTGCTGCGGATCCCGGCCGCGCTCGAACTGCCGCTGGTGGTGCTGGCGTACCTGTGCGTGTGCCGCTGGTGGAGCCACCGCCTGTACCGGTGCCTGACCACCCCGGCGGTGCTGGCACTGGCTTGCACCACCTGGACGGTCACCTTCTGCCTGATCGAGTGGTCGCTTCCGAATCCGTACACTCTCGACAATCTGCTGCTGCGCGGTGTCTCGGCGGTCGTGACCACGGTCGCCATCGGGTGGCTCGCCCGGCGGTCCGGCGGTGGCGGCCGCGACGCCCCGACCCGCGACGCAGTGGACCTGGCGCTGTTCGGGTTGTCGGCCGGTGCCCTCGGCTACCTGCTGCTGGTCGTGTACGACACCGCGCTGCT
>SLSW01000355.1 GCA_007130245.1 Micromonosporaceae bacterium | reverse complement strand
GGGCGGCGCTGACCGCACACTCGCGGACACCGCTGAACGGTCATCCGTTCGGCGGTGTCGGCGTTTGCGCGCCCCCGCTAGGCTGGCACGAGCTGGGCCGTGTTCCGGATGAGGTACTCACCATCGACCCGCCTGCATAAGTAGCGGTAGGCATGCCGACCACCATGCCGCGACTGACGGGGGCAGCGGGCGAGCGGCGATCGGGATTACCGGGCACCCGGTGGTTCTGATATGCACACCTCACGGGAGGAGCCAGAATGCCGCAGTCGGAGGCCGACATCCGGGCGTCGTTGGACGCCGTGATCGAGGACGTGGAGAAGAACCAGCGCATCTTCGGCTGGTTCTCCAACAACGTCGGTGACCTCGCCCGGGCGACCCGGAGTCTCGCCATGGCCATGGAGGACCGCTTCAACCTGGTCGACGAACGCTTCACACAGGTTGATCAGCGGTTCGAGCAGGTTGATCAGCGGTTTGAGCAGGTCGACCGGCGGTTCGACCGGGTCGACACGGAGCTCGGTCTGCTGCACGACAGTGTCCGCACCATGGACGCGCGGATCGAGAAGCTGGTCGCCTACATCATCCGGGATGAGACCAAGAGCGCCGAGGCCGACGAGTGACCGCCTGACCGTCGACACCACAAGGCCCGGGCGGGTGCACAGCCCGCCCGGGTCGCTGACAAGCTCAACCCGCCAGGCTCGCGGACGTGCGGGACGACACGTCGGTGAAGCCCAGGCGTCGGTAGAGCCGGTCGGCGCGGTGGTTGTCGGTCAAGACGCCGAGCGAGACCACCTCGCAGTCGGTGAGGATCTCCTGCGCCATAGTGGCCGTCAGCGCCGCGCCGAGCCCCTGCCCGCGTGCGTGCCGGTCGACCGCGATCGCGGAGATGGAACCGACCCCGTTCCGGCTGCGGTCCGCGCCGCACGCCACGAGCCGCCCATCGTCCCGGACGCCGTACCAGCGCCGCACATCGGGGTCGCCCGGGCGGGTGGAGGTGCCGGGAAAGGCGCGCTCCAGCAGTGCCTCGATCTCCAGGAAGTCCGCGTCGCCCAAACGCCGTACCCGCTGCTGTGCCGGCTGGGTCGACGGCGGGATCCGGGTCCAGCGGAAGTCCCAGTCGTCGGCGTGGCCGGTCACCGGCAGGCGAGTGGTGAGGGTGGCATGGTCGATACGCGGCACGTTCACCCGGCGCACCTCCGACAGCTCACCGCGGTCCGCGAGGTCGGCGACCAGCCGGGCGGCGTCGTCCGGGTCACCGACCGCGGCGATGACGCTGCCGCGGGACCTCCGGGCGATCCAGGCGACCGCCCCGTGGCCGCGAAAGGGGCGCACGTCCTGGCCAGCCGTGGTAAGACGGGCGAACGGATGGTCACCGGTGGCGGCCAGCAGCTGGTCCCGGCCGGTCAACGTGGTCGGCGGTGTGGTGTCCCGGCGCACCCGGCCACGGTAGCCCACCGGGCGACGGCGCCCGGGACGGATATCGTCTGACGGGTGGAAGACGACGCACTGTTTTCGCCGCCGGTCGTGGCGGCGTCGGTCGCGGCCGGGGAAGGGTTTCCCGCGCCGCCTCCGGACGCCCCGCTGCCGGTGCGGATGCGTCCCGCCAGCCTGGACGAGCTGGTCGGGCAGGACCATCTGCTGGCACCGGGGGCACCGTTGCGGCAGCTGGTCGGTGGCGCGAGTCCACCGTCGGTGATCCTGTGGGGTCCGGCCGGCAGCGGAAAGACCACCATCGCGCACCTGGTCGCGGGCTCGACCGACCGGCAGTTCGTGGCCATGACGGCACTGAACGCCGGAGTCAAGGACGTGCGGGCGGTCATCGACGACGCCCGGGCGCGCCGGCGTGGCGGCGGCGCGCCCACCGTGCTGTTCATCGACGAGGTCCACCGGTTCAGCAAGGCCCAACAGGACTCGCTGCTGGCCGCGGTGGAGGACCGGACCCTGACACTGCTGGCCGCCACCACCGAGAACCCGTACTTCTCGATCATCTCCCCGCTGCTGTCCCGGTGCGTGCTTTTGACGCTGCACCCGCTCGGCAACGACGAGGTGCGGCAGCTGGTACGACGGGCGCTGGCCGACCAGCGGGGGCTGGCCGGTGCAGTCACCCTGGCCGACGATGCCGAGGACCACCTGGTGCGGCTGGCCGCGGGCGACGTGCGCAAGGCCCTGACCGCGTTGGAGGCGGCCGCTGCCGCGGCGACCGCCGCCGGCCGCACCGACATCGACCTGGCCACCTCGGAGCGGGCGGTAGACACCGCCGCGGTGCGCTACGACCGCGACGGTGACGTTCACTACGACGTCATCAGCGCGTTTATCAAGAGCATGCGCGGTTCGGATGTGGACGCAGCCCTGCACTACCTGGCACGCATGGTCGTGGCGGGGGAGGACCCGCGCTTCATCGCCCGTCGTATGATCATCTTCGCGAGTGAGGACGTCGGCATGGCCGACCCGACCGCACTGCAGGTGGCCACCGCGGCCGCCCACGCGGTCGAGCACGTGGGGATGCCGGAGGTGCAGCTCAACCTCGCCCAGGCGGTGGTGCACTTGGCCACGGCGCCGAAGTCGAACGCGGTCATCACCGCGCTCGGGGCAGCTTTGGCGGACGTGCGTGCCGGCCGGGGTGGGTCGGTGCCGCGACACCTGCGGGACGCCCACTATCAGGGGGCGAAGCGGCTGGGACACGGGGCGGACTACCGGGACCCGCACGACAGCGCGACCGGAGTGGTGGCCGCCCAGTACCCGCCCGAGGACCTGGTGGGGATGGACTACTACTGTCCGACCAGGCACGGTGCCGAGCGGGAAATCGCCGAACGCGTGCCCCGACTTCGGCGCGTGGTACGGGGCGTCGATCCGGCGCCAGGAGAGGAGCCGCGGTGAGCCGGCGTCGCGACGACAGCGAGCAGCATACGGCGCCCAAGGGGAAGGGGCGCCGCAAGGGCCGTAAAGGCGTGGACGAGACGGACGCCGACGACTACGGCTGGCTCGCGGACCTGCGCAGCGCCAAGGAGGAACGGACCGACATCGGTCCGGGCGGCGCACCCGATCCGCCCGCCCGCACGCGGCCACCGGCCTCCGGTGACGGTGGCTCACCGGCCGGCCCGCCTCCGGCCGGCCCGCCACCGGCCGGCCCGCCACCG
>SLSW01000210.1 GCA_007130245.1 Micromonosporaceae bacterium | reverse complement strand
CGCTGGTGGTCATACGTCTGCGAGGACCCGCGGTGCTGCCCGCCCGAGGGCACCCCGTTCGACCCGCGCAGCAGTGAAATCGCCGCCACCTGCGCCTATCAGGGAATGCCGGTGCTGGCCAGCCGCGACGAGCTCGCCCGGCAGGTCGCGCCCGTGGACGGGCCGGCCCGCGTCGCGATGACCCGGGCCACGGAACGGGCGTGGTCCAGGTTGACGCGGCGACTCGGCCAGCTGCCCGAGCACGAGGCCGCCGATGTGGTGCGCGACGAGGGCACCCGCGCGGCCACCCGGGCCGTCACCACGTACGAGGGCGACGGGTCCCTCGACGACGACCAGGTGGCCTGGTTGACGGTGCTGCTGCTGTCCATCCCGGTGCGCGACGCCGCCTGGTTGGCGGTGCGGGACACGCCGGCCCACCTACGCCTGTGGCTGGACGTCACCCGCCGCGCCGAGCCGGAACTGGTCGCGGCGCCGGCCAGCCTGCTGGCGTTCGCCGCGTGGCGCGCCGGCAACGGGCCGCTGGCCGGGCTGGCGCTGGAGCGGGCGCTGGAGGCGGACCCGGGTTACTCGATGGCGCGGCTGCTGCATCAGGGACTGCAGCACGGCCTGCCACCGTCGGCCTTCGACGGCTGGGGTACGCCCGGGTGGGGTCAGCAGACGCGGTGAGCGCCGACGTAGACGTTCATCGTGCTGCCGCGCAGGAACCCGACCAGGGTCATGCCCGCCTCTTCGGCCAGGCTCACCGCCAGCGTGCTGGCCGCCGAGACCGCGGCCAGCACCGGCACGCCGGCCATCCACGCCTTCTGCGCAAGCTCGAAACTGGCCCGGCCCGACACCAGCAGCACGTGTCCGGCCAGGGGCAGACGGTGCTCGCGCACGGCCCAACCGACCACCTTGTCCACCGCGTTGTGACGGCCGACGTCCTCGCGCAGCGCGATCAGGTCGCCGCCGGTGTCGAACAGTCCGGCCGCGTGCAGGCCGCCGGTGCGCGCGAAGATCCGCTGCGCGGAAAGCAACCGCTCGGGCAGCGCCGCCAGGGTGGTCGCGGCCACCGACGCGGGGTCGTCGGCGACGGTGAAACGCGATCGGGTGCGCACCGCGTCGATGCTGGCCTTGCCGCAGATGCCGCAGGAGCTGGTGGTGTAGAAGTGGCGCGACAGGTCGGTCGACGGCGCCGCGACGCCCGGTGCCAGGGTCACGTCCACCACGTTGTAGGTGTTCGGCTCGTCGGTGCCGGCGCACAGTTTCGCGGTCACCACGTCGTCAGCGCCGGCCACGATCCCCTCGGTGAGCAGGAACCCGACCGCCAGGTCCAGGTCGTCGCCGGGCGTGCGCATGGTCACCGCCAGGGGCGGATGCGCGCCGCCTGCCGGGCCGACCCGGATCTCCAGCGGCTCCTCAGCCACCAGCGTGTCCGGCCGGGTGCGCATCCGCACCGTGCCGCTGGCATTGTCGGCGCTGGCATTGTCGGCGCTGGCACCGTCGGCGTGGGCACCGTCGGCGTGGGCACCATCGGCGCGGGCACCATCGGCGCCGTCGGTGCTGATCCGGATCACCCGTTGCCGGTCGGTCGCCCGTCCCATCTGCCCATCGTGCCACCGAATCCGGCCAATCGGTCCGCGCGCACGGATCCCACGCCGATACTGGGAGACAGCGGCCGGCACCGGTCGTGTGATCCGGGGGAGGCATCATGGGCAAGCCACGGGAGATCATGGACAAGGTCACGGACGCGATCGTGGAAGAGCGTGACCTCGACGCGGCTGTGTCGCTCTACACCGACGACGCGATGATCATCACGCCCGACGCGGGGGAACTGCGCGGGCGCCACCGGATCGCCGAATACTGGCGGCCGTACATCGAGGCGTTCCCGGACGGCCGCTACGAGGTGCTGCGCAAGCACGAGGCCGGCGACTGCGCCATCGACGAGGGGTGGCTCGTCGCCACCCACGACGGGCCGTTCAGGTTGCCCGACGGTCAGGTCATCGAACCGACCGGTCGGCAGGTCAGGATCCGCTCCTGCGACATCGCCACCGTGGTCGGCGACAAGATCCGCGAGCACCACACGTACTTCGACCAGATGGAGTTCCTCACCCAACTCGGTCTCGCACCGGCCCAGTGAGCGCCCACGGCGATGCGGAGGGAGGCATCGATGGCCAAGGCACGTGAGGTCATGGACAGCCTGAGCGCCGCGGCGGTGGACCAGCACGACCCCGACGCGGTCGTGTCGCACTACACCGACGACGCGGTCATGCTGACCCCGGACGCGGGGGAGGTCCGGGGCACCGAGCGGATCACCGAATACTGGCGGCGGTTCCTCCAGTCGTTTCCGGACGTCGGCTTCGAGGTGCTGCGCACCCACGAGGCCGGCGACGCCGCGATCAACGAGGGCTGGTGGACCGGCCACAACACCGAGCCGCTGACCCTGCCGACGGGGGCGGTCCTGCCGGCCACCGATCAGCCGGTCAGGTTCCGTGGTTGCCACATCGCCACGGTCGTCGGTGACCGGATCCGCGAGCATCATCTCTACTTCGACCAGTTGGAGTTGCTGACCCAGCTCGGTCTCGCGCAGGGGCAGTGAACCCGGTCACGCGGAACGCTTCAACCGCTTGAACTGTCGGATCCGGCAGGCAGAGTGTCAGGAGTGACGCACCCGTCTGCTCCTGACTCGGCCCGGCGGACCTGGTTCCTGCCCGGTTTCATCGCCCTCGGAGCGATCTGGGGATCGAGCTTCCTTTTCATCAAGGTCGGCGTGCAGGAACTCCACCCTGTCTACGTCACGCTGGGCCGAGTCGCACTTGGCGCGGTGATACTGCTGGTCGTGCTGGTCGCGGTGCGTGACAAACTGCCCCGCGACCCGCGACTGTGGGCGCACCTGGTGGTGCTCGGCGTGGTCGGGATCGCCGTGCCGTTCACGCTGTTCGGGTACGGCACGGAGCGCATACCGTCACTGCTGGCTGGGATCTTGAACGCCACCACGCCGCTCATGGCACTGCCACTGGCGGCGCTGGTGTTCCGCACCGAGCGGTTGACCTCCCGGCGGGCGATCGGCATCGCCATCGGTTTCGCCGGCGTGCTGGTGGTGCTCGGGGTGTGGCAGGGGGTCGGCGGCGCGACATTGACCGGGCAGCTGATGTGCTTCGGTGCCGCGTTCTGCTACGGCATCGCCATCCCATACCAGAAGCGCTTCGTGGCCGGAGCGGCCGGATCCACACTGGCCCTGACAACCGCGCAGCTGCTGGCGGCCACCGCCGTGCTCGCGGCGACCTCGCCCCTGCTGGCCGGGGCGCCGCCCGCGCCCACCTCCTTGTCGCCCGAGGTGATCGGCAGCGTGGCCGCGCTCGGCGTGCTCGGCACCGGGTTGGCGTTCGTGCTGCACCTGCGCAACAACCGGCTGGTCGGCGCCAGCGGGGCGTCCATGGTGACGTACCTGATCCCGGTGTTCGCGGTGTTGGCCGGTGTGCTCGTCCTCGGTGAGACCCTGACCTGGTTCCAGCCGGTCGGCGCGCTGGTCGTGCTCGCCGGAGTGGCGATCGCCCAGGGCGTGGTGCGGCTGCGCCGGCCCACCCGGCCCGAGGTGACGCTCCCGCCGCCACTCCCGCCGGCGCCGGCGACGGCCGGCCCGCCGGTGCCCGCGCCCCGTCCGTGACCGGCACCGTCACCGGCGGTGCGCGGCCGCCCAGTCGCGCAGGCGGTCGGCCGGCCAGGTGTTGACCACCCGGTCCGCCTCCACCCCGCACTGGACCGCCCGCTGGCAGCCGTACCGCAGCCAGTCCAGCTGGCCCGGCGCGTGCGCGTCACTGTCGATCGCGAACCGGCACCCCGCCTCCAGCGCCTGCCGCAGCAGCCGCTTGGGCGGATCCAACCGGTCCGGCCGCGAGTTGATCTCCACGGCCGTATCGTGCGCGACGCAGGCGGCGAACACCTCGGCCGCGTCGAACTCGCTGGGCGGACGGGTGCGCCCGGCCCGGTGGCCGCGGTCACCGTCGCCGTCCAACCCCACCGCGGACGCGGGCACCTTCCGGCCGGTGCAGTGGCCCAGCACATCCACCAGCGGGTTCTCGATGGCGCGCAGCATCCGCCGGGTCATCCGGGCGGCGTCGTCACGCAACCCGCTGTGCACCGACGCGACCACGATGTCCAGCTGCGCCAGCAGCTGCGGATCCTGGTCCAGCGACCCGTCGGCGAGGATGTCCACCTCGATGCCGGTGAGGATCCGGAAGCTCGACGGCAACGAGTCGTTGATCGCCGCGACGTACGCCAGCTGTTCGCGCAGCCGCGCCGCGCTCAGCCCGCGCGCCACCGTCAGGCGCGGCGAGTGGTCGGTCAGCACCATGTACTCGTGGCCCAGCTCCACCGCGGCCATCGCCATCTCCTCGATCGGCGAGCCGCCGTCGGACCAGTCCGAGTGCAGGTGGCAGTCGCCGCGCAGCGCGCCTCGCAGTGCCGCGGTGGCCTCGTCGAGGTCCACCCCGGCGGTGTCCTCCAGGCGCCGCAGGTAGACCGGCTCCTCACCGCGTACCGACTCGGCCACGCACCGGGCGGTGACCTGGCCCACGCCGGCCAGCTCGGTCAACCGGCCGGACCGCGCCCGGTCGGCCACCTCCTGTTCGGACAGCTCCGCCAGCACCGAGGCGGCGGAACGAAACGCGCGCACCCGGTGGGTGCCTTCGTTGGCCCGCTCCAGCAGGAAGGCGATCCGGCGCAGGTCGGCGACAGGGTCACGTACGGCCACGCGGCAACCGTACGGCAGCGCCATGACAGGCCGTAACCGGAGCGTTCTTACCCGAGCGCCTCCGCGAGCGCCCGCAGGTGCCCGTTGACCTGCTCCCGGTCGTACCCGCGCATGGCCGTACGAATCGTGACGTTGTCCAGGCCCGGTACGGCATTCCTCTGGTGTAGCCAGCGGTCCGGTGCGCGCCCACCCGGATCCGCCGGCCGTCGCGCACCTCCAGCCAGACCTCCTGACCTTCGTACCCGCCGATGCCCGTGACCGCGTCACGCGCCACGATGTGCTCCCACAGTGGGTTCGCCGAGGATGACGTAGACGAACGCGCTGCGCCGCCGGATGGTGACCGACTCGCGCGCCGGGCCGGGCTCACCCGTCAACTCACCCATCGCCGCCTCCGTCGATCGCCCGGACCGCGGGCGGGTCCGGTGGCAGCACACTACCGCCGGGCCACCCGGCGTGGGGGTTACCGTCAGGGGAGGCGGGATGCCGCCGGTCACCACGCGACGGGAGTCGGAGCGATGTCCGATCGGGAAGGCGAGCTGCGCGCCATCGACTGGGTCGACGGCGCGATCGAGATCATCGACCAGACGGCGCTGCCGGACGAGCTGGTGACCCGGCGGCTGACCACCGTGCCCGACCTGGTGGAGGCGATCCGTTCGTTGGCGGTCCGGGGCGCGCCGGCGTTGGGCGTGGCCGGCGCGATGGGGGTGGCGCTGGCCGCCCGGGCGCACCCCACCGGCGACGACGCCTGGGAGGCGGCGGTGCGGCTGGTGGCAGTCGCCCGGCCGACCGCGGTGAACCTGGCCAGCGGCGCGGCGCGCGCGGCCGCCCGGTTGCACGACGGCCCGGAGGCGGTGCTGGCCGAGGCGCTGGCGGTGCGGGACGAGGAGATCGCCTCGTCGGCGGCGATGGCCGCCCGCGGCGCCGATCTGGTCACCGCACTGTGCGGACCGGCGCCGCGGGTGCTGACCCACTGCAACACCGGCAGCCTCGCCACCGTCACCGGCGGCACCGCGCTCGGCGTCATCACCGAGTTGCACACCCGCGACGCGCTCGGCGGGGTGATCGCCAGCGAGACCCGGCCGCTGCTGCAGGGGTCCCGGCTGACCGCCTGGGAGTTGAACCGTAACGGCATCGACTACCGGCTGGCGGTCGACGGCGCCGGTCCGTTCCTGATGGCGCGCGGTGAGGTGGACGTCGTGATCGTCGGTGCCGACCGGGTCTGCGCCAATGGCGACATCGTGAACAAGATCGGCACCTACGCGCACGCGCTGGGTGCCGCGCGCGCCGGGCTGCCGTTCGTGGTGGTCGCTCCGGAGTCCACTGTCGATGAGGCCACGCTGAGCGGGGACCAGGTCGCCATCGAGGATCGGGATGCGGCCGAGGTGCTCGGCTTCGGCGGCACGGTGGTCGCGCCGGCCGGTGCGGGAGTGGCCAATCCGGCCTTCGACGTCACGCCCCGCGACCTGGTCACCGCGATCGTGACCGACACCCGGGTCCTGCACCCTCCCGAACCAGCCCACCACCACCCCTCGCGTTGATCATGGGCCGCTTGGGCGTGTCGCCCGGCGTGTCGCGCGAAAAGTCCATGATCAACGCTCGGGGGGAGGGGGACGGGGAGGGGGAGACGCTCAAGCGGCCGGAGGGGTGGGGCGGACGGCGGTGACGGTGCGGCGGTCGGCGGCCACCGCAGTGACCCAGCCACCGTCGCGGCCGAGCCGCAACAGGGCATCCGGGTGGGCAGGCAGGTCGAGCCGGCTGCCGGGGCGCGGCGGCCAGGCGCCGCGCACCACCGCGGCCGGGGCCAGCCAGTCGCGCAACTCCGGGATCGGGTGCTCCGAACGCAGCGCCTCCGCCGCCCGGGCCAGCACGTCGGTGACCGTCACCAGCGCCGGCGCGACCGCCGGCGCGTTGCCGCCACACATGGCCGCGGTCAACGCTGGCGGGGAGGCGGCCACCCGGGTGCCGTCACGGAACGACCCGGCCGCCAGCGTCAGCGCCAGCGAATCGTCGGCCACCAGCGTCGCCAGCGCCGCCGCCACCAGGTGCGGAACGTGCGAGACCGCGGCCACCGCCCGGTCGTGCTCGGCTGCGGTCGTCGGCACCACCCGCGCCCCCAGCCGGGTGAACAGATCCGCCAGCGCCAACCAGTCCGCCGGCGACGTGTCCGGTTCCAGGCACAGCACCCAGGGCGCGCCGACGAACAGCGACGCGTCGGCGGCGGCGAAGCCGGCGGTCTCCCGGCCGGCCATGGGGTGGCCACCGACGAAGCCGGCCAGCCGTGAGTGGCCGCCGTGCAGCCGGTGCGCCACCAGGTCCCGTACCGGTTGCTTCACCGACGTCACGTCGGTGACCAGGCCGGCGTACCCCGCAGACATCAACGCGTGCAGCACCTCGTCCACCGCCGGCAGCGGGACCGCCACCACCGCCAGGTCGGCGTGCTCGACCGCGTCAGCCGCACTGCTCATCACCCGCCAGCGGGCGTGCGCAGGCGCCTGGGCGGCGGCGGTGCGGGCGTTGGCGCGGGTGGCCGGGTCAACGTCATAACCCCACAGGGTGTGGCCCGCGGTCGCCAGTGCGCGCAGCAGCGAGCCACCGACGAGGCCGAGCCCGATCACCGCGATGTTCACGCCAGGCAGCATCGCACAGCCGCCCGGATCAGCGCCGGTGTGGCCCACGAACTGGATAGCCTACGAACGTGGTGACCGACGCGACCGGACCGTCCACGGCGCCTGACCCGTCCGGACTCTTACCCACCGGGCCACCCCGGCGGCGGTTCCGGGAGCCCCATCCGGTGCGTGCCGGCGGGGTGCTCGCGGGCGTCGTCGCCGGCGGCGTCTGGATGGTGCTGTTCCCGCTGCTGGGCACCGGCATCCGCAGCCATGTCTGGTGGACGGTGGCGGCCGGACTGGCGGCCTGGCTGGCAGCATGGACACTTGCGAGATACGGAGACCGTGGGGTGGCCGTCGGTCTCGCGCTCGTGGTAGGGACCGGCTGGGCCGGTGCGGCTGGCGCGGTCGCCCTGTACTGGTCCGTGACCGGCCACTGGCCGTTGTGGTGAGATGGAACGCGGAGGTTAGGAGAGGCAGGAACCAGTGTCGTACGTTGCTGCCGCGGTGGCGCGGGGGAAGGACGGCTGGACCGCGACCGAGCTCGACCTCGGCGGTGCAGCCGATGTCGAAGAGGTCGCCGACCGGTTGCGCGATGTGGACCCGTACGCGGACGTGTCGCTGCTGTTCGTGGAGGCTGACGACGCGTATCTGGTGATCATGAGACTCGATCAGGGCGAGGACCTGCGGGTGTTCGGTTCCGACTCCGCCTTCGCGCGCGAGTCGCGACTGGGGGCGTTGCTGCTCGGCGACATCGAACTGCCCGCGCTCGAGATCGACGAGGCGCTCGCGCAGTCCGATGGCGACGAGGACGCGGAGGAGCCGGCCGCCGACCCCGAGGCCGATCCGGTCGGTGACGCCGACCTGCTGGCCGACCTCGGTGTCTCCGCACACCAGCTGCTGGCCACCTGCGCCCGCGAAGGGATGCTGCCCTCCGACGTCACCGCGGAGGTCGCCCAGGCCGTCGGTTGCGGGGACGAGCTTGAGGAGCTGCGTGAAGCATGAACCGCGCGCGATACGGCACGAGGACCTGATACGCCGGGCGCTCGCGGTGGCGGGCGCCGGCGACGCCGGCCCGGAGGGTGACGTGCCGGTCGGGGCGGTGGTGTACGGGCCGGACGGCGCTGAACTGGCCACCGGGCGCAACGAGCGGGAGCTGACCGGCGACCCGACCGCGCATGCCGAGATCGTGGCGCTGCGCCGGGCCTCCGCCGCCACCGGCTCGTGGCGCCTGGACGGCTGCACCGTCGCGGTCACCGTCGAGCCGTGCACGATGTGCGCGGGCGCGCTGGTGTCGGCCCGTGTGGCCACGCTCGTGTTCGGCGCGTGGGAGCCGAAGACGGGCGCGGTCGGGTCGCTGTGGGACGTGGTGCGCGACCGGCGGCTGACGCACCGGCTGGAGGTCTACGGTGGGGTGCTGGAGGCCGAGTGCGCGACGCTCGTGCGCGACTTCTTCCGCAACCGGACTTGAGAGCTGCCCCCGTTTCAGGCGAGGATGTCCTTACCTGGGCAGCCGGGAGTGAGGGGTGACGATGCGGGTAAGCGATGCGATGACCAAGCCGGTTCTGATCGTCGGCCCCGACCACACGCTGCGTCAGGTCGCCGAACTGATGGCCGCGCGGAGGGTCGGGTCAGCGATCGTAATCGATCCGGAGTCCTCTGGCGTGGGGATCATGACCGAGCGGGACCTGCTGAACGCGATCGCGGCCGGTCTGGATCCGGACAGCGAGCGTGTGAACGCTCACATCACCCGGGAGGTCGTGTACGCCGTACCGGACTGGACTCTGGAGCAGGCGGCAGCCACCATGGCCCGCGGCGGCTTCCGTCACCTCGTGGTGATGGACGGCACCGAGGTCCGCGGTGTGATCTCCGTGCGCGACATCATGCGGGTGTGGGTGCAGAACCGCGCCGGGGTCGCCACCTTGTGAACCACGCGTACGGGGTCCGGGTACGGCTGTCCCGCCGTACGGGATTCCCGCGTACGGTGCTGCGGCAAGATCCTTACCAGTTAGTCTGGCGGCGTGACCGCCGCAGACCTGATCTCATTCGCGCGTGGAGCGCCGTCGCTGGACATCGTCGACATCGCCGGCCTGACCGAAGCCGCGACCCGGGCTTTCGAGACCGACCCGGCCGGGATCACCGGCTACGGCAGCGGGCTGGGCTACCTGCCGCTGCGGGAGTGGATCGCCGGCAAGCACGGGGTGGACACCGGGCAGGTGCTGGTCACCAACGGTTCCATGCAGGCCGACGCGTTCCTGTTCGGGCACCTGGTCTCCGCCGGTGACGACGTGGTCACCGAGGCGCCCACCTACGACCGCACCCTCGGGGTGCTGGTGGACATGGGCGCGAAGGTGCACCACGTGCCGGTACGCCCCGACGGGCTGGACGTCGAGGAGCTACGCCGGCTGCTGGCCTCGGGCGTCCGGCCGGTGCTGGTGCACGTGATCCCGAACTTCCAGAACCCGTCCGGGGCCACCCTGTCGCTGGCCAACCGGCGTACGCTGCTGGAGCTGGCGGTCGAGTACGGGTTCACCGTCTTCGAGGACGACCCGTACGCCGAGATCCGGTTCTCCGGCGAACGGTTGCCCACTATGCTCTCGCTCGACACCGACGGCGTGGTCGTGCACGCCTCCAGCTTCACCAAGACCGTCTGCCCCGGGGTGCGCGTCGGCTACCTGGTGGGCCCGGCCGACATGATCGCGGCCATCGGCAACCGTGCGGTGTCGACGTACATCA
This sequence comes from Micromonosporaceae bacterium, assembly GCA_007130245.1. GTDB lineage: Bacteria > Actinomycetota > Actinomycetes > Mycobacteriales > Micromonosporaceae > Natronosporangium. Next base: position 2,008 of record SLSW01000210.1, on the reverse strand, counting down.
CGCCCGGGCTGGTGGCGCAGGGCATCGTTCACCAGTTCTGCATCTCGGGTGCCATCGACCGTTCCGTCCGTACGGTGTGCGACGCCCTGGCACACCGCTGCCGGCTGCTGGCCGAGGCGCTACGCACCCACCTGCCCGGGGCCCGGTTCACCGAGCCGGCCGGCGGCTACTTCCTGTGGGTGGATCTTCCCGACGGTGCCCGCGCCGACGCGGTGTTCGAGGCGGCCGCGGCGCGTGGGGTGGCGGTGGTCAAGGGCACCGACTTCGTGCTCGGGGGTGGCAAGCACTCGCTCCGGCTGGCCTACTCTGCCGTCACCGATGACCGGATCGAGGAAGGCGTGCGGCGGCTGGCCGATGCGGTGGCATCGGTCACGGCCTCGCGGATATAGGGCGCCTTACCGCCGTTTATCCCATTTGACGAGCCAGTCGTTCACAGATTTGCACAGGGTTTTCGTATCGTGGGGGTTCCCAAGCCCGCTGTCGATGGAACAGAATACTGTCAGCGGAATCGCTATGCGTGGTTCCGCACACAGACATGACACCCGCCCCCCAAACGGCGCCGGGTGGGCCGTTCGCACCCCCCACCCCCCGAAAGCGGTCGGTCCACCCGGCGCCACCTTAGGCGAGGTCCGTGATCATCGACCAGATCAAGGGCGGCGACCCTGCTCGCCACGGGCCCCGCTGACCAGATCCTCCGGCGTCTCGGTGCCTGCCGTCGGTCGTTGTCCGCTCCTGGCGCGGCTGGTCTCGGACGGCTCGGAGCCGCTGGCCGCCGTCTGCACCACATCCTCGGTCTTCGCGCCGGCCATCTCCTCCACGGTCCGGGCGGCTTCGGCAGGCTCCATCGGCCGGCTGGGCTCGAACTCCTCCCACTGTTGCCGGCGGCGCCGCTGCGCGAGCGCCCAGGCCGCGCCGAGCGCGGCGCCCACCGCGAGCATCGCCGCCAGCCGCGGTGCCCGGGACCGCTTGCTGCGCCTGGCCCGGATCGCCTTCTCGGCCTCTTTCCTGGCCTGCATGGCCCGCTTCTTCGCCCTGGTGGCGTGTTTGGCTCCGGGACCGGACACGTCGTTGAACGCCGCCATCGTCGCCCCCCACCGCTGCGTGGCGGTCTCGCGGAACTTCCCGGCCGCCGGCGCCATCTGCGCGCGCGCCGCCCGCACCCCGCTCCTCGCGTGACCGGCCGCTCGAACGGCGTGGTCGACGCTCTCGCCCAGCTCCTCGCGCATCAACTGGCTCCGCGACCGGGAGCCGTCCTGCCTCTGTCGCAACATCCCTGCAACCTCCTCGGATGCCACCCCCCTATCCGAACGGGACACCTTGTCGTCCCGCCGTGGGGCATCCCTCGACATCCTCCCCCTTCCCGTGCCCGTCCACCACCGAAACTCCACACATGGGAGGATTTAGCGGCAACCTGACAACCGATCAAGGAGTGATCCCGTGGCGACCTCGGCCACCCTGCACACCAGCGCCGGCCCTATCCGCTTGGAACTGTTTCCCAACCACGCGCCGAAGACGGTGCGCAACTTCGTCGAACTCGCCCAGGGCACGCGGGAGTACGTGGACCCGCGCACCGGGCAGCCCGGGTCGGGCCCGTACTACGACGGCACGATCGCGCACCGGGTGATCGACGGTTTCATGGTCCAGATGGGGGATCCGACCGGCACCGGGCGGGGCGGCCCCGGCTACACCTTCGAGGACGAGTTCCACCCGGAGCTGTCGTTCGATCAGCCGTACCTGCTGGCCATGGCCAATGCCGGGCCGAAGACCAACGGATCGCAGTTCTTCATTACGGTGGCCCGGACGCCGCACCTGAACCACAAGCACACCATCTTCGGCAAGGTCGCCGACGACGAGTCCGCGCGGGTGGTCGACTCGATCGCCACCACCGCGACCGATCCGAACGACCGGCCGCTGACGGACGTGGTCATCGAGCGGGTCGAGGTCACCTGATCACCCGCTCGCACCAGCAGCCCTCGTCGATCTAGGGCTTGTTCACGTGGTTTGAGAT
>SLSW01000277.1 GCA_007130245.1 Micromonosporaceae bacterium | reverse complement strand
GGCTGCTGCGCAGCCTGGTCGCCGCCGGTCTGGTCGAGCAGGATCCCGCCTCGTCGCGCTACAGCCTGGGCCCGGAGGTGGTGCGGCTGTCCGAGCGCTACCTGGACCGGCTGCCACTGCTCCAGCTGCTCCGGCCGTACCTGGTCGACCTGCGCAACCGCACCTCCGCCACGGTCATGGTCGCCATGCTCGTGCGCGACACCGTCATCAACGTCGAAACAGTCGACGGCGCCGACTCTGCCAACACCGTGCAACGCATGGCCCGCAGCGCGCCGGCACACCACACCGCGGCCGGGCGGCTGCTGCTGGCACGGGCCGGTCCCGCGGCCTGGAAGCGGTACGAGACGAACGGGTTCGCCGACGCACCCAGTGTGTCCATGCTTGAAGGTTGGGCCGAGGCGGACCTGCTCGACGGTCCCGTGGCGGGCCTGAGCGGGCACGCCGAGGTCGCCGTGCCGGTCGTGAGCCCGAGCGGTGCGGCGGCCGCACTGGTGGCCACCGGCGGTCCGCCCACCTTCACCCGCGAATATCTCGTGCAGGAGGTGGGCCCGGAACTGCAGCAGACCGCCACGCTCATGAGGAGGTTGGTCTCCGGTGACTGAGAAGCAACCGACGGTCGTGGACCCGGTGCGCCACGAGGCCGACCGGGCCCACGCCCTCCGCTCCTGGGCCACCGAGGCGGCGTCGCTGGACTGGGTCGTGCCGCCGCGCCGGCTGCACGAGGCCGGCCCGACCCCCCACGACCGCTGGTTCCTCGGAGGAACACTCAACGTGGCGGCCAACTGCCTGGACCGCCACCTGGCCGACCGGGGCGACCGGGTGGCCGTCTACTGGGAGGGCGAGCCGGGCGACCGGCGTGCGCTGACCTACCGGGAACTGCACGCCGAGGTCGCCGCCTTCAGCGCGGTGCTCGCCGACCTGGGCGTCGGCGCCGGGGACCGGGTCGCGCTCTACCTCGGGATGGTGCCGGAGACGATCGTGGCGATGCTCGCCTGCGCCCGGCTCGGTGCAGTCCACTGTGTGCTGTTCAGCGCTTTGCCGGCCGAGGCGCTGGCGGACCGGCTGCAGGACCTCCAGCCGAAGGTCCTGGTTACCCAGGACGGAAGCTGGCGCCACGGGGTGGTGCTGCCGCTGAAGGCGCGCGCCGACGAGGCGCTGGCCGCCACCAGCGGGGTGCAGCACACCATCGTGGTGCGCCGCACCGGCATCGACGTCGGGTGGTACGAGGGCGACCGCTGGTACCACGAGCTGATGGCCGAGGCGCACGGTCGCCAGGCTCCGGCTGCGCCGCATCCGGCCGACGACCCGTTGCTGGTGGTGCACCTGGCCAACCGTCGCGGCCGGCCCACCGGGGTCGTGCACCGCGCCGGCGGATTGCTCGTCTACACCGCGGCGATGCACCGGGCCCTGTCGACGCACGTCGACGACGTGTTCTGGTGCGCCGTCGACATCGGGTGGCTGGCCGGCCAGAGTCACGGGGTCTACGGGCCGCTCGCGGTCGGCGCGACCACGGTGGTGTTCGAGGGCACACTGGACACGCCGACCCACGCCCGCGCGTGGGAGATCATCGAGCGCTACCGCGTCAACGCGCTGGTGACCACCCCGTCGATCCTGCGCAGCCTGCGCCAGTGGGATGACAGTGCGCCGGCCGCCGACGCGCTGGACTCGCTGCGGCTCGTCGTGCACGCCGGTGAGCCGATCGACGACGACACCCGCGCCTGGCTGCGCCACCAGGTCGGCCGGGACCGGGTGGTGGTGCGCAACGGATGGGGCCAGACCGAACTCGGCGCCGTCGTCACCGTCAGCCCGCCACCGGACCCGCCGCTGCCCGACCCGGGGCTCGAGGTGCTCACCGACGCTGGCACGCCCGCCCGCCCGGGTGAGAGCGGAGAGCTGGTGCTGGGCCATCCGTGGCCGGCACTGTTCCTGCGCCTACGGGACGACAACCCCGAGGCAGTGGAACGATACTGGCACCGGCCCGGCTGCTACGCCACCGGCGACCTCGCGCGCCGCGAGGCCGACGGCACGGTCACCGTGCTCGGCCGGATGGATCCGGTGGTCAGTGTCTCCGGTCAACTGGTCTCGGCAAACGAGGTCCGGGACGTGCTGGAGGAACATCCGTACGTCGACGCGGCCGAGGTGGTGGCACGCCCGGACCCGCGCAGCGGGCAGACCGTCGTCGCCTGTGTGGTGCTCGACCGCTCGGTGGTGCGGGTGGGCACCAAGGACCCGCCGTTGCAGCGCATCGCCGCGGACCTGCGCGGTCACGTGCGCGAGACCATCGGCGGGCTCGCGCAGCCGCAGGCGGTGGCGTTCCTCGATGACCTTCCCTGCGAGCTGCGGCGCGACGAGCTGCGCCGGGCGTTGACCGCGTTGTGCAGCGCCGCCCGGCCGGGCGACGTGCTGCGGGTCACCCGTGAGCAGCTGATCGCGGCCGTGGCGGCCAGCACCGGCGACGCGCCGTGAGACGATGAGGCGGTGACCACCGCCTGGAGCGAGTCCTATTTCGGCCAGTTGCGCGAGCTCGCCGGTGACCGTCCGCTGATGCTGACCGGCACCCGGGTGGTGCTGCGCGACACCGCCGGACGGCTGCTGCTGATCCGCCGGCGCGACAACGGCCGGTGGGCGATGCCGGCCGGCGCGATGGAGTACGGCGAGTCGGTCACCGACTGCGCCATCCGGGAGGTGCGCGAGGAGACCGGTCTGGAGGCCCTCACCGTCACCCCGTTCGGCATGCACACCGGTCCGGACTACATCCGCCGCAACGCGTACGGCGACGTCTACCAGCACTTCGTGGTGCTGTTCCGGGCCGAGGTCTGGCACGGCGAACTGGTCGAGGAGACCGACGAGACCGTGGGCGCGGGTTTCTTCCCGACCGACACGCTGCCGCAGCCGTTGATGGGTTCGGTCGCCGAGACACTGGCCGACCTCGCCCGCTTCGAGGTCACCGGCCAGCTGATCGTCAAGTGATCCCCACCCCCTCTGGCTCGTTGATTTAGGAAAGAGCGGTGGGCAGATGAGTCGGCGTATCGAGGAGCTGGACTGGCGACGCACCCCGATGGGTGAGCTGACCCTGCGGCGGCGGTGGGACCCGCTGGCCGGCCGTGACGTGTTCGAGATCCGCCTGAACGACGAGTTCCTCATGT
>SLSW01000353.1 GCA_007130245.1 Micromonosporaceae bacterium | reverse complement strand
CTGGTCAAGCCGTTCCAGAAGACCGACCTGGTGCCGGCAATTGAGATCGCGATGTCCCGCTTCGCCGAGGTGTCCGCCCTGGAGGCGGAGGTCGCCGGACTGACCGAGCGGCTGGAGACCCGCAAGAGCGTGGAGCGGGCCAAGGGAGCCCTGATGACCACGTACGGCATGACCGAGCCGCAGGCCTTCAAGTGGATCCAGCGCACCGCCATGGACCACCGCCTGGGCATGCGCGAGGTCGCCGAGCGGATCATCGCCGAGACCAGCGGATCCGACGAGGGCTGACGCGTGGGAGAGGGCTGGTGCTCCCGTGACCCGTGCGACCTCCGGTCGGCCACCGTCCGGTAACAGATCGGGGTGCCCCATACCGCCCGACCGGCACAGCCGTTAGGATCTTCCGATCCGGTGCCGTTGACGACAGCCGGATCATCGCCGACCCCATTCGAGGAGCACCGTTGCGCAGAGCTGCGATCTTCCTGACGGCGCTGGTGGGCAGCGTGATCGTCGCGCTCGGCATCGCCAGCACGCCGGCGTGGGCCGACGGCGAAGGGGTCCAGGGTCGGCTGAGCCACGACGGCGAGCCGGTGGCGGGTGCCGTGATCAATGTTTTCGCCGAGGATCAGCTGGTCGGCTCGGCCGAGTCCGACGCCGATGGCGAGTGGTCCCTGCCTCTGCCCGGTGCCGGCCTCTACCGGGTGGAGCTCGACGAGGCCACGCTGCCGGAAGGGCTGGTGGCCTCGCGCGGCAACGTCCGCGAGCAGAACGTACCGATCGGGCGGGCGAGCACTATCCTGTTCCCGCTCGGCACCGAGGTGCTCGAGCAGCCGGACGAGGCCCTGGGGGATGAGGAAGAGCCGCCACCTGGCGACGGTGAGCCGCCACCCGAGGAGATCATCCCGGAGGATCCCGAGGGCGAGGTGGAGATCATCACCGGCCCGACGCGACTGAACCGGGTCGTCAGCCACGTCTACAGCGGTATCCACCTCGGCCTGATCATCGCGCTGGCCGGGCTCGGCCTGTCGCTGGTGTTCGGCACCATGGGGCTGGTGAACTTCGCGCACGGCGAGCTGGTCTCGTTCGGCGCACTGGCGGCGGTGTTCTTCCACGTCCCGGCGTACGCCTTCGGGCTGCCGTTGCTGGTGGCCACACCCGCGGCCGTGGCGCTCGGGGTGCTGTTCGGCTACGCCCAGGACCGGTTCTTCTGGGGCTGGTTACGCAAGCGCGGCACCGGCATCATCGCCATGATGATCATCTCGATCGGCGCGGCGCTGCTGCTGCGCAACGTCTACCAGTATTATTTCGGCTCCCGTCGCATCGTGTACCGCGACTTCACCTCGCAGGTGCCGATCGAGATCGGGCCGCTGCTGGTGGTGCCGCGGAACCTGATCGTCGACGGCATCGCCATCGTGGTGCTGTTGTCGGTCGCGTTTGCGCTGGTGTTCACCCGCCTGGGCAAGGCGGTGCGGGCGGTCGCCGACAACCCGTCGCTGGCCTCGGCCTCCGGCATCAACGTGGACCGGATCATCCGCCTGGTGTGGGCCACCGGCACCGGGCTCGCGGCCCTGGCCGGTGTCTTCCTGGCGATGCAGGAGGGTGCGAGCTTCATCGCCGGCTTCCAGATGCTGCTGCTGTTGTTCGCCGCGGTGATCGTCGGGGGACTGGGCACGGCGTTCGGCGCGATCCTCGGCGGACTGATCGTCGGGTTGTTCATCCAGGTCTCCACCCTGTGGATCCCGGACGAATTCAAGTACGTCGCGGCGCTCGGGTTGTTGATCGTGGTGTTGCTGGTCAGACCGCAGGGAATCCTGGGTCGCCGGGTGCGGGTCGGCTGAGGGCCAGGGAGACGTCATGGACTTCGTCAGCATCTTCAACGCGGCGGTCACCGAGATGTTCGGCCCGACCCTGCTGGTGTACGCGCTGGCCGCGATCGGTCTCAACGTGCACTTCGGCTACACCGGCATGCTCAACTTCGGCCAGGCGGCGTTCGTGGCGGTGGGCGCCTACGGCCTGGCCCTGATGGTGGTGACCTTCGCCCCGATGTGGTTCCCCGGCCTGGCGGCCGGCGCGGTGTTCTGGCTCGGCATCCTGCTCGGTCTGATCGGTGCGGTCGTTCTCGCGTTGCTGCTCGGGGTACCGACCCTGCGACTACGGGCGGACTATCTGGCGATCGCGACCATCTCGGCGGCGGAGATCATCCGCCGGGTGTTTCGTTCGTCGACCCTGCGCGAGTGGACCGGCGGCTCGGACGGGCGCAGCGGGTTCGCCGACGTGTTCCGCGAGTACGGGATGGTGTTCGGGTTCGACCGGGGGGCCCGCTTCTCCTGGGGACCGTTCTTCTACACCGGCACGCAGTTGTGGGTGATGGTGGTCGGCTGGATCCTGGTCGGGTTGACTATGCTGGTGGTGTGGCTGGCCATGCGCAGCCCGTGGGGCCGGGTGCTGAAGGCGATCCGGGAGGACGAGGACGCGGTGCGCAGCCTCGGCAAGAACGTGTTCAGCTACAAGCTGCAGGCGTTGATCCTCGGCGGCGTGATCGGTGCGCTGGCCGGGTTCATCTCCGGGCTGACCACCGGCACCGTCATTCCGGACACCTACAGCCCGCAGTTCACGTTCTTCGTGTACGCGATGGTGATTCTCGGCGGCGCGGCCAGGGTGTTCGGCCCGCTCGTGGGCGCGATGATCTTCTGGTTCATGTTCCAGTTCCTGACCCAGGCGCTGCGCCAGCTGTCGGTGCAGGGCATCCTCCCGCCGGGTGTGCTCGACCCCACCCAGGTGGGTCCGATTGTGTTCGTGCTGCTCGGTGCCGGCATCATCGCGCTGTTGATCTTCCGCCCGCAGGGCATTTTCGGCGACCGTAGGGAGATCTCACTCGATGTACGCTGAGGATATGACCACTGTCGACCTACCGGGTCGCCAGCGCGCCCGCGAGGCGTTCAGCAGCGTCGCCCCGGAGGCGGGTGCCGCCAAGCCGGACCCGATCCTGGTCGCTGACAATGTGGTGCGGCGTTTCGGTGGCCTCACCGCCGTGGACGTGGGGCACCTGGAGGTCCAGCGCGGGGCGATCACCGCCATCATCGGTCCGAACGGTGCCGGCAAGACCACCCTGTTCAACCTGCTCACCGGGTTCGACAGTCCCAACTCCGGCAGCTGGGCGTTCAACGGCAGGCCGGTGGAGGGGGTTCGCTCGTACAAGGTCGCCCGGCTGGGGATGGTGCGCACCTTCCAGCTCACCAAAGCGCTGGCACGCCTGCCGGTGATCGAGAACATGCGGCTGGGTGCGGTCGGCCAGCGGGGTGAGAACTTCTGGCGCTCGCTGGTGCCGTGGCTGTGGCGGCGACAGGAGCAGGAGATCACGGAGCGGGCCGACCAGTTGCTGGCACGTTTCCAGCTCGACACCAAGCGGGAGGACTTCGCCGGCAGCCTCTCCGGTGGCCAGCGCAAGCTGCTGGAGATGGCGCGCGCGTTGATGGTCCAGCCGGAACTGGTGATGCTCGACGAGCCGATGGCCGGCGTGAACCCGGCGTTGAAGCAGTCGCTGCTGACACACGTCAAGCAGCTTCGCGAGGACGGCATGACGGTGCTGTTCGTCGAACACGACATGGACATGGTGCACGACATCAGCGACTGGGTCGTCGTGATGGGTGAAGGGAAGATCATCTCCGAAGGTTCGCCGGACCAGGTGATGGGTGACCCGAAGGTCATCGACGCGTACCTCGGCGCCCACCACGACGGAGCGGTCAAGACCGTCGCCGGTCAGGAGGTCGAGGCCGGAGACACGCCACCGCCACAGGTCAGTGAGAGTGAGCAACGATGAGCGACGGCACTGACAAGCTGCCCGCCCGCGAGCAGGCGGTGTCCGGGAAGCTTACCGACCCGCCACCCGCGGACGGCGCCACCACCCCACCGCAGGCGGAGGCGCCGGCCGCGGTGTTGATCGACGACACTGCCGGGGTGGAGGCCGTGGACCGCACTGCTCATCTGGCCGGTGCCGAAGGAGCGCTGCTGCGGGCCGACGAGGTGGTGGCGGGGTACGTGCCCGGCGTGAACATTCTCAACCGGACCGATCTCTACGTGCGTGAGAGCGAGCTGGTGGGCATCATCGGCCCGAACGGTGCCGGCAAGTCGACGCTGGTCAAGGCGATCTTCGGGCTGGTCCGCATCCGCTCGGGCAGGGTCACCCTGCGCGGCGAGGACATCACGAACCTGCCCACCCACCGGTTGGTGGCCCGCGGCATCGGTTACGTGCCGCAGATCAACAACGTGTTCCCCCGGCTGACCGTCGAGGAGAACCTGCAGATGGGCACGTTTCTGCGCCCGAAGACGTTCCGGCAGCGGATGGACTTCGTCGCTGCCATCTTCCCGGTGCTCGCCGCGCGCCGTCGCCAGCGGGCGGGTTCGCTGTCCGGTGGCGAGCGCCAGATGGTGGCGATGGGTCGGGCGCTGATGATGGAGCCGTCGGTGTTGCTGCTGGACGAGCCGTCGGCCGGGTTGTCGCCGGTGCTGCAGGACGAGGTCTTCTTCCAGGCCAAACAGGTCAACGCCGCCGGTGTGACAGTGGTGATGGTGGAGCAGAACGCCCGCCGGTGCCTGCAGATCTCGCAGCGTGCCTACGTGCTCGACCAGGGCCGGAACGCCTACACCGGCACCGGAGCCGATCTCATTGAGGACCCGAAGGTCATCGAGCTTTATCTGGGGACCCTGGCGAAGGCCGCCTGACCGTACGCCTCGACGGGCCAGCTGACTCTGCCCGGCTTAACCCTGACGGGCCAGCTGACTCTGCCCGGCTCAACGCGGACACGGATGGGGGCCGGCCTGTCCGGCCGGCCCCCATCACCGCCACCGTGGCGGTGGCGTTCGGCTGTTACCCGATCTGTGCTTCCTCGATGCGGTCCAGCGTGTAGAGGTTGTCGGCGTCGTAGAGGTAGATACCGATGGTGGACTGGCCCGTGTCACCGATGTCGCTCCAGTTGACCGGCCCGCTGGCCCCCATGTAGTTGATCTCCTCGCCGTCGTTGAGCAGATCCGCGCACTGCTGGAAGCCGGAGCACTCGGTGCCCGGTCCGCGGCTGACCTCGATCATGGCGGCACGGATCTCATCCGGGTTGTCGGTGTTGGCCGCGATGGCACCCAGAGCGATCAGCATCAGCGCGTCGTAGGTCTCCGGACCGTAGATTCTGGTGGTCAGCTCCTCATCGGCGGCCTCGTCCATCCGGTCGTAGAACGCCTCAGGCTCGTCGGCCGGGGTGGGAGCGGTGGCCTTCACGCCGTCCAGCGCGCCCTCCGGCAGCTGGTCGCCCCACTCCTCGTGGTTACCGTCGACCAGATACCACTGCTTGCCGTCAGCGACGCCCACACCCTGCTCGATGAGGGTCGACATGATCCGCAGACCCTCCTCGAACGAGACCAGCACGACCGCATCCGGGTCGGCCTCGCGGATACCGGCGACCTCGGACGAGAAGTCGGCCGCACCCGGGTCGTAGATGACGGTGTCGAGCACCTGGCCACCGCCGGCCTCGTAGACCTCGGCGGTCTGGGCGGCCAGACCCTCACCGTAGGCGTCCTGGCGGGCCATGATCACGACGCTCTCGTGGCGGTCGGCCAGGATCTCCTCGGCGAGCACGGTGCCCTGCATGACGTCCGATGGAGCGGTACGGAAGTAGTAGTCACGCGCCGGGTGGTCGTCCAGTGGAATACCGGTGTTGGACGGGGACACCTGAAGGATCTGCGCGTCCCGGAAGATCTCGATGATGTTGACCGTGATGCCGCTGGCGGCGGCGCCGACCACGGCGTTGACGTTCTCGCGCACCAGCGTGCCGGCGTTGGTCACCGCGACATCCGGCGTTTCCGGGTCGCCCTCGTCCACGACGGTCAGCTGGATGTCGTTGCCCCAGACGCCACCACCGGCGTTGATCTCCTCTTCGGCGAGGTCGAGACCGGCGAACATGGGGCCTGCCAGGAATGCGAGCTGACCACTCTGCGGGAGGATCACGCCGACGTTGAGCGTGTCCTCGAAGGCCTCGTCGCCGGGGCCGACGTCTTCCTCGCCATTGTCGGCGCAGGCGCCGAGGGCGAGCGCGGCGACGCCCAGCACGGCGACGCTGCGCCATGCGAAGTTAGGGCGGATCATTGCTATCTCCTTATTCACGTTGCGGGCGCGGACTGCACCGGCAACCTTGCCGGATGCGGACAACTTAATGATCTGTCGAAGTGCATACCAGAGATTCGCTCGGTTGCTGCGTGGATGTTGCTAAGTCGTGACCTAACGTGTCCGTATTACACGGTAGTCGTCCATCCAGTCGTCGGCTGTCATGGCGGGCGCACGCTGTCGCACCTCCGCACTAGAGTCGACAGGCGTGACGGCACCTACCACACGCCTGCTCCTGCTAGACGGACATTCTCTGGCATACCGTGCATTTTTCGCGCTGCCGGTGGAGAACTTCTCCACCTAGACCGGGCAGCCGACCAACGCGGTCTACGGTTTCACCTCGATGTTGATCAATGTGTTGCGGGACACCGCGCCGACCCACGTGGCCGTCGCGTTCGACGTGGGACGACGGTCGTTCCGCACCGAGCGGTACGCCGACTACAAGGCCGGTCGCGCGGAGAGTCCACCGGATTTCTCCGGCCAGGTCAGCCTGGTGCAGGAGGTGCTGGCGGCGCTGCGGATCCCGGTGGTGGAGGCGCCGGGGTACGAGGCCGACGATGTGATCGCCACGCTCACCCGTCAGGCGCGCACCGAGGGCATGGAGGTGCTGATCAGCACCGGCGACCGTGACGCGTTCCAACTCGTCGGCGACGGCGTGACGGTGCTGTACGCGATCCGGGGCGTGTCCGAGCTGGCGCGGATGGACCCGGAGGCGGTGACCGCGAAATACCACGTGGATCCGGAGCGCTACCGGGATCTGGCCGCGCTGGTCGGGGAGACCAGCGACAACCTCTCCGGCGTGCCGGGCGTCGGCCCGAAGACGGCCGCCAAGTGGCTGGCACAGTACGGATCGCTGGACGGCATCGTCGAGCACGCCGACCAGATCAAGGGCAAGGCGGGCGAGAGCCTGCGCGCCCACCTGGCCGACGTGTTGCGCAACCACGAGCTCAACCGGCTGGTGGACGACCTCGCGCTGCCGATCGGTGTGGCCGACACCCGCTGGCACGGCTGGGACCGGGAAGCCGTCCACCGGGTCTTCGACGCGCTGGAGTTCCGGGTCCTGCGCGACCGCCTCTACTCGTACCTGCAGGCGGTGGAACCGGAGGCCGACGCCGGCTTCGATGTGTCCGGGCAGGTGCTCGCCACCGGCGAGGTGGCGGGATGGCTGGACGCGCACGCGGCCGGTCCGGCTCCGGTCGGCGTGGCGGTGTCGGGCACGTTCGGTCGCGGCACCGGCGCGCTGACCGGCGTGGCCGTGGCCACCGCGGACGGGCCGGCGGCGTGGTTCGACCCGGCAGGGCTTGATCAGACCGACGACGCGGCGGTGGCGGCGTGGCTGGCCGACCCGGAGCGGCCGAAGGTGCTGCACGATGCCAAGCCGGCGCTGCTGGCGTTCGAGGCCGCCGGATGGACGCTGGCGGGGCTGGCCGCCGACACCGCGCTGGCGGCCTATCTGGCCCGTCCTGACCAGCGCTCCTACGACCTGGTGGACCTGGCCCTGCGCTACCTGCACCGCGAGCTGAAGGTGGACGCGGCACCGGACGGCCAATTGGCGCTGGAGGGCCTGGGCGAGCAGGGGGAGATGGAGCGGGGGCTGATGCTGCGGGCCCGCGCCACCCTGGACCTGGTCGAGGCGCTCAGCCACGAGCTGGGCGAGGGCGGCCAGCGACTGCTGCATGAGGTGGAGCTGCCGCTGGTGCGGGTGCTGGCGCGCATGGAGCGCGCCGGCATCGCCGCCGACACCGGCTACCTGTCCGAGCTGGAGACGCAGTTCGCCGCCGAGGTCAAGGCGGCGGCCCAGTCCGCGTACGAGGTGGTGGGCCGCGAGTTCAACCTCGGGTCGCCGAAGCAGCTGCAGGAGATCCTGTTCACCGAGCTGGGGCTGCCCAAGACGAAGCGGATCAAGACCGGCTGGACCACCGACGCCGAGTCACTGCAGAGCCTGCACGCCCAGACCGGGCACCCGGTGCTGGCGCACCTGCTGCGGCACCGGGATGTGGCCCGGCTGAAGTCGACGGTGGACGGCCTGCTGAAGTCGGTAAGCCCGGACGGGCGCATCCACACCACCTTCTTCCAGACCGTGGCGGCCACCGGCCGGCTGTCATCGACCGACCCGAACCTGCAGAACGTCCCGATCCGCACCGAGGAGGGCCGCCGGATCCGACGGGCGTTCGTGGTCGGCGACGGGTACGAGTCGCTGCTGACCGCCGACTACAGCCAGATCGAGATGCGGATCATGGCGCACCTGTCGGAGGACGTCACGCTGGTGGAGGCGTTCCGGGCCGGGCGGGACTTCCACGCGGTCACCGCCGCGTCGGTGTTCGGGGTCGCCGCCGACGAGGTCACCCCGGACCAACGCCGCAAGATCAAGGCGATGAACTTCGGCCTGGCGTACGGACTGAGTGCGTACGGGTTGTCCCAACAGCTGCAGATCACCCCGGCCGAGGCGCGGGAGCTGATGGAGGAATACTTCGCCATCTTCGCGCCGGTGCGCGACTACCTGCAGCAGGTGGTGGCCACGGCCCGGCGGGAGGGGTATACCGAGACCCTGCTGGGGCGGCGCCGGTGGCTGCCGGACCTGAACAGCGACAACCGGCAGCGGCGGGAGATGGCCGAACGCATGGCGCTCAATGCCCCGATCCAGGGCTCGGCCGCCGACATCATCAAGGTGGCGATGCTGCGGGTCGACGAGGCGATCCGTGCCGCCGGGATGCGCTCGCGGATGCTGCTGCAGGTGCACGACGAGCTGGTCTTCGAGGTGGCGCCGGGGGAGCAGGACACGCTCACCGACCTGGTGCGGCGCGAGATGGGCGGCGCCTACGAGCTGTCGGTGCCGCTGGACGTGTCCGTCGGCGTCGGCCGCGACTGGGACTCGGCCAACCACTGAGCCACTTCATCCGGTGGCTCGGCGCCCGTGTCCGAGTAGATGTCGAGGGCGGTGCGCCAGTGTCGCCGCGCCGCGGCCGTGTCACCGATCGCAGCCATGACCGGGGCGAGTACCGCTCGTACGCGGGCCTCCCCGAGTCGATACTGCATGGCGCGGTAACCCGTGAGCGCGCGTTCTGCATAGCGTTGTGCGGCCACCTGGTGTCCCTGGTCGAGCGCAACCGCCGCAAGTGTCGTCAGCGCATGCCCCTCCACCAGCCGAAAGCCTGACCTGCGCGCACCCGTCACCGCTTCCTGCCCGGCTGCGCCCGCACCGTCGGTGTCGCCTCGCATCAGGTAGGCCTGGGCCAGGCCGGCGAGGGCTCGTGCCTGGTAACCCACATGAGCGGCATGACGACTGAGTTCGAGTGCAGCCGTGTGGGAGTCAATCGCGTCACCGGCTCGGCCGACTATGGCGTACGCGGTGCCCATCATGTTCGCGGCCATGATTGTATACATCGGGTGATGGATGCTTCTCGCCAGCGCCATCATCGTGTCCCCGGCCTCCAGGGCCGCCGCGGTCCGGCCGTTGTCCGCGTGCACGCCAGTGAGGATCATGAAAGCGTGGAACTCGGCGTTGCCATGTCCCGTCTCACGGGCCAATGTTATGCCCTGCTGCAGGTGTGCCAGCGCGTCGTCGCTTCTGCCGAGCAGATGTTCCAGGTCAGCGATATTGCTCAGTGCACCTGCTAACTCGCGCTGTGCGCCCAGATCGGCGTACAGCGCCCGGGCTTGCTCGTGGTTGACGAGAGCGTCCAGCAACCGCCCCTGTTCGCGGTAAACGTTCGCCAGGTTTCCGAGCGTTGCCGCCAGGACGCCGGGTCGCTTGTCCGTGACGGTCAGGTCGAGCCGGCGGGTGAGAACTGCCTCCGCTCGTTCCAGCTCGCCGGTGAGGATGTATCGGATGCCGATCGAACCGAGGCAGGCACCCTCGCCACCGGTCCAACCGCACTCGCGGGCGAGCGAGGCGGCTAGCAGATACTGCTCAAGCGAATCGTCGGCACGTGACAGCCTGAAGTAGACGTCGCCGAGATTGAGTCGGGCGGCCGCTTGACCGAGCGTGTCGCGGCTGCCGACCGCTGCGGCTAGCGCTGTTTCGGCGGCGGCCTGCCACTCGACCGAGTACCCCCCGCTCCAGAAATACCTGCGCAGACAGAAGGCGAGTCGCCACGCGGCCTCCGGCGTGCCGTCGGTTGCGGCCAGGTGGATGGCGGCGATGAGATTCGGTGCCTCCGCATCGAGCCAGGTTCGTGCTTGTGCCGCGTCGCCGGTCGGAGATGCCGGCTGTGAGACAGGGCTGTCGAGCGGAAGCTGAAGTGTCTCGGGACTCAGCATGGTCGCGGCGGCGTGCGCGTTTGCCAGATACCAGGTGATCAGTCGGTCGACTGCCGCGGCTCGTTCCCCCGGCGCGAGGGCGGCTTCGCCCTTCGTCCGAGCGTAGGCCTGCAGCAGGTCGTGGAACGTGTACCGGTCGCGGGCGCGTTCGGTCACCAGATGCGAGCGGGCGAGTCGATCGAGGAGGCTCCGCGCGTCGCGCAGGTCGGTCTGGGCCAGTGCGGCCGCCGCCTCGGGCGTGAAGTCAGGACCGGGTACGAGCCCCAGTAACCCGAACATGCGCTGCGCGTCGCCGGGGAGGCGGCTGTAGGAGAGATCGAAGGCGGTTTGGATTGCGGCCTCGGCGTCGTCGTCGTTGCGAAGCTCTTCCATGGCGGCCTCGTGGGCCAGCCGGCGAAGATACCCGGCTATTGACTGATGCGGATGGTTGATGAGGTTCGAGGCAGCGACCCGCAGTGCCAGGGGTAGGTAAGCGCACCGCCTGGCGAGTTCCTCCGTCGCTTCGCGCTCGTCCGCGATTCGATCAGCTCCGAGCAGCAGCGTAAGAAGACCGACGGCATCACTCGCCGGGAGGACGTCGAGCGTGACCCGGGTGGCCCCGTTGCGGCTGACGAGGCCGCTGAGGCGGTCCCGGCTGGTGACGATAACCAGGCATCCGGGCGTGCCGGGCAGCAGCGGCCGTACCTGTTCTACGGATGCGGCGTCATCGAGTACCACGAGCACCCGCCGGCCGGCCAAGCGGCCGCGGTAGAGCGCGGCCGCTTGGTCGGCGTCGGTAGGGATCTGTGCCGGCGGGACGCCGAGGGAGCGCAGCATCGCGGTCAGGGCTTCGATGATGCGCAAGGGCTGCTGCGGCGCTGCTCCGCGGAGGTTCAGGTACAGCTGCCCGTCAGGAGTACGGTCGGCCACCCGGTGCGCCCAGTTCACCGCCAGGGCGGTCTTGCCAACCCCTGCGGTGCCTGCGATGACGCAGAGCACGATCGCTGAGCCCCGCCGCGCCCGGCTTAGCTGCTGGTCGAGAGTCCGCAGCTCGTCGGCGCGGCCGGTGAAGTCGGCGACGTCGGCGGGCAGCTCCTGCGGGACGGAATGGCCCGCCTCCGGGTGTTCGGCGTCGGATCGCGACGCGGCAAGGGTGGAGTCGCCGGCGAGGATGCGCTGATGAAGCTGCTGAAGCGCGTCACCGGGCTCGGTGGCCAGTTCCTCCCGGAGCAGCCTTTGTACCCGGCGGTACACCTCCAACGCGTCACTCGGCCGACCAGCTCGATGAAGCGCGTGCATCAGCGCGACGTGGAACCCCTCCTGATATGGGTGTTCGTGAACGAGTCTGGTCAGCTCGGGGACGAGTTCGGGTCCGAGACCCAGCTCACGTTCGACATCGAGGCATTCCTGTTGAGCCTGGAGCCGCTCCTCGTCCACGGCATGGGCGTAGCGCTGCACCAGCTCACTCTCGATGCCGATGCAGGCCGGGGCTCGCCAGAGCGCGAGGGCAGCGCGAAAGTTGGCGCGGGCGCCGGCGTGCTTCCCCTCGTGGTTGGCAGTGCGAGCCCGCGCGAGTAACTGGCGAAATTCCAGCAGGTCCAGTTGGCCCACGCTGAGGGCGGCGCGGTAAGCGTTCGGGTACGTCTCAATGGCATCGGGGGCTCCGCCCGCCTCGGCGAGAAGCCGCCGGAGACGGAATATGCAGCCCTGGATCTGGGTGCGCGCCCGCTTGGGCGGTCTCACCCACACAGCGTCGATGAGGTCCGTGTTTGGAACCGTCTCGCCAGGGCGCAGCAGCAGCATCGCCAGGACTGTCAGGTCTCGAGGCGCTCCCAATGCGATGGCCCTGTCGCCGACGGTGATGACCGGAGCGCCAAGGATCGAGAACCGTACCAGTTCAGCCATGTCCTTAGTAGGTCCCCTGCCAGCAGAATCGCTGCGGAAGCAGCACCACACCGTAACGAAAGCGGAGCCTACGAGGCTACTATCGTCCGGAGTCGGTGACCAGGCGCCGCCGGGTGTTCAGCGATGGCCCGGCGGCGCCGGTCGGGTCAGCTCTTGATGGCCCTGACGATGGCGGAGTGCATCCGGTCGGCCACTTCATGAGTGAACGTCACCTCGACGTCAGTGAAGCCGGCGGCGCTCAGGCCGGCGACGTACTCCGCGCGCGACAGCGCCCCGGCGATGCACCCGACCCAGTCGCCGCGCACGGCGCGCTCGTCCGGGGTGAGGCGGTCGTCGGCGACCACGTCGGTGACACCGATCCGGCCACCCGGACGCAGCACCCGGAACATCTCTGCGAACACTGCCGGCTTGTCGGTGGACAGGTTGATGACGCAGTTGGAGATCACCACGTCCACGCTGGCCGCCGGCAGCGGGATGTCCTCGATGGTGCCCTGGCGGAACTCCACGTTACCGAGTCCGGCCTCGGCGGCGTGGCGACGTGCCAGTTCCAGCATCTCGTCGGTCATGTCGAGGCCGTACACGGTGCCGGTCGGGCCGACGCGGCGCGCCGACAGCAGCACGTCGCCGCCCGCACCGGAGCCGAGGTCGAGCACCGTCTCGCCCTCGTGCAGCTCGGCCACGGCCACCGGGTTGCCGCACCCGAGGCTCGCCTCGCGCACGGTGTCGGGCAGTTCGGCGAGCTCGGCCTCGGAGTAGAGGCCGGCGCCGAACGTGTCGGTGCCGGCCCGCGCGGCGGTGGGGCCGCAGCACCCGCCGTCCCCGTCGGCGACGGTCGGGCCACAGCAGCCGGAACCTCCCTCGGCGACCGTGCGCGCGGCCTCGGCGTACCGGGTCCGCACCTCGTCGCGTACGGCATCGGGGCTCGTCATACCGTCCTCCTTGTTTCGAGAATCATCTAAGTACGCTGCCGAGCTTGACATCTTATTTGGATGTCTGTCAAGTTAGATGGGTGACGAAACAGCCCCGGGCCCTGTCGATCTTCGACGCGGGGTGCTGCACACCCCTGGCCAACGAGCCACTCACAGCCGCGCAGGCCGGCTCCCTGGCGCCGATGTTCAAGGCGCTCGGTGACCCGGTGCGGCTGCGGCTGCTGTCCCTGATCGCCTCCCACAGCGGTGGCGAGGTCTGTGTCTGTGATCTCACCCCGTGGTTCGCCCTGACCGCGCCGACCATCTCCCACCACCTCAAGGTGCTGCGTGAGGCGGGCCTGATCGAATGCGAGCGGCGCGGTACCTGGGTCTACTACTGGATGCGTCCCGGCGTGCTGGACAGGCTGGCCAGCGTGCTCGACGCCGACCAGCTACGGTCCACCGCGGGAGCGACCGGATGACCGCTCCCCGCCGATCCGGCACCACAGCCCAGGTCAGCGTCCGGGCGATGATCGACCACGACGCCGCCCCGGTGCTCGCCATCTACCAGGCCGGCATCGATACCGGCCAGGCCACATTCGAGACCGCGGCGCCGGACTGGGCCGGGTTCTGTGCCGGCACGTTGCCCGATCACCGGCTGGTTGCGGCCGCCCCGGACACCGGTGACGTGCTCGGCTGGGCGGCGCTGTCGCCGGTGTCGGACCGTGCTGCTGCTGGAGCGCCGCAGCCGGGTGGTCCGCTGACCGCCGATCACGCCGGGTCCCGGGGCGCTGCCGCGTGCTACGGGCGCAGCTCAGAAACTGACAGCTTCACCGGGAACGGCTCGGCCACCTCGAGCGCCTCGGCGCTGTCGGCCACCAGCTCATAGCGGCCGGCCTGAAGCCGGTAGGCGTACACGTGCAGGGGATCCTGCTCCACCCGCCAGTAGTGCGCGATGCCCGCGTCGGCGTACCCGGCCGGCTTGGTGATCCGGTCCCGCCGCTTGGTGCCCGGCGAGACCACCTCCGCCACCAGCACCACCTCCTCCGGGGTGAGGTAGTGGTGGGAGCCGCTGGCGCCGGTGCGGTAGAGCACCACGTCCGGCTCGTAGGTGGTCCGCACCCCGACCGCTACCCCCACCGCGATGGCGGCGCGGTAGTGCGACGGGGCGTGCCGGCGCAGCCAGGCGCACAGCAGGAAGGAGATGTCCTGATGGTCGAGGCTGGGGGAGGGGACCACGGTGATGACTCCATCGAGCAACTCGACCCGGGGCGCGTCCGGGGGCAGGTCGAGCACGTCCTCGATCGTGTAGGCAGCCTGCCGCTGCCGCACCGGGTCCGGCTGCCACGGTGGCGGGTCGGGGGGGACCGGTTCCGCGCTCATGCCGTCACCTTACCCGTGCCCGTCCGGTTTGACGGCGACGAAGATCGCCGTGCCGGGGAACAGCCGGCCGCGCAGCGGGCTCCACTGCCCCCAGGTGCGTTCGTGGCCCTCGGGCCACTCCGGCTCGACCAGGTCGGTGACCACGAACCCGGCAGCCACCAGCTCCCGGATCCGGTCGCCGAGCGTGCGGTGCTGCTCGACGTAGGTCGCTGCCCCGCGCGAGTCCTGCTCCACATACGGCCGCCGGTCGAAGTAGGAGTGCACCGCGACCAGCCCCCGCTCGCCCGGGTCGTCGAGGAAGACCCACCGCATCGGGTGGGTGATCGAGAAGACCCACCGGCCACCGCCGCGCAGCACCCGCGCCACCTCGCGCATCAGCGCCGCCGAGTCGGCCACGAATGGCACCGCGCCGAACGCGGTGAACACCACGTGGAAGCAGTCGTCCGGAAACGGCAGCGCCAGCGCGTCGGCCTGCACCAGCGGCACCTGCACCCCGGTGCGTGCGGCGGCGGCGCGCGCGTGTCGTAGCATCCCGGCCGACAGATCCAGCCCGACCACGGCCGCGCCCTGGGTGCGCAGCCAGCGCGCGCCGGCGGCGGCACCGCAGCCGAGCTCCAGCACCCGGGCGCCGGCCACGTCGCCGAGCAGCCGCGCCTGCTCCTCGCGCAGGCCCTCGGGGCACCACCGAAGATCCACCTCGCCGAGGAAGTCGCCGTGCGCGGCGAGGTAGGCGTCGGCGTCGGAGTCCCACCAGCGGTGTCCGGCGGCGCGCGCTTCGGCGTCGGTCACCGGGCGCCTGGTCGCCGGCGGCAGTGCGTCGTCCACTGCCCCACCGTACGCACCGACCCGTACTCGGCGAACCGGACAGTGAGCCCAGGACCGGACGCGACCCCCGCGGTCGGGAGGGCTTGCACAGTCTGGTATCGCACAGGGTAAGCTGTTCGATGCGCTCGTGGACCGGCGGCCTCGGAAGGGAGCAGGTTCGCGGCCGCGGGGCGTCTCGAGCGATCATTACCTGTTCGCCCGGGCGTGTCCGGCGGCAGGTTCGCGGGTCGGCCGACAGGCCGTACTTGACCAACACGATAACCCGTTCGGAGCAACCACCCACATGACGAGCAGCATCGAGGCCACCTCGAGCGCCACCGAGCAGATCACCGTCGACGACCTTGGCGACGAGGAGGCCTTCCTCGCCGCGATCGACGAGACCATCAAGTACTTCAATGACGGCGACATCGTCGAGGGCACCGTCGTCAAGGTCGACCGGGACGAGGTCCTGCTCGACATCGGCTACAAGACCGAGGGAGTGATCCCTTCCCGGGAGCTGTCGATCAAGCATGACGTCGATCCCGCCGAGGTGGTGTCGTCGGGCGACCATATCGAGGCTCTGGTCCTGCAGAAGGAGGACAAGGAAGGTCGCCTGATCCTGTCCAAGAAACGCGCCCAGTACGAGCGCGCCTGGGGCACGATCGAGGAGATCAAGGAGAACGACGGGGTGGTGCGCGGCTCCGTTATCGAGGTCGTCAAGGGCGGCCTGATCCTCGACATCGGTCTGCGCGGCTTCCTACCGGCGTCGTTGGTGGAGATGCGGCGGGTGCGCGACCTGCAGCCCTACGTGGGCCGGGAGCTCGAAGCCAAGATCATCGAGCTGGACAAGAACCGCAACAACGTGGTGCTCTCACGCCGCGCCTGGCTGGAGCAGACCCAGTCCGAGGTGCGCACCGAGTTCCTCAACAAGCTCGCCAAGGGCCAGGTCCGCAAAGGCGTGGTGTCCTCGATCGTCAACTTCGGCGCGTTCGTCGATCTGGGCGGCGTGGACGGCCTGGTGCACGTCTCGGAGCTGTCGTGGAAGCACATCGACCACCCCTCCGAGGTGGTCGAGGTGGGCCAGGAGGTCGAGGTCGAGGTGCTCGACGTCGACCTGGACCGGGAGCGGGTCTCGCTGTCGCTGAAGGCGACGCAGGAGGACCCGTGGCGGCACTTCGCCCGCACCCACGCGATCCAGCAGATCGTGCCGGGCAAGGTCACCAAGCTGGTGCCGTTCGGCGCGTTCGTACGGGTGGAGGACGGCATCGAGGGCCTGGTGCACATCTCCGAGCTGGCCGAAAAGCACGTGGAGATCCCCGAGCAGGTCGTTCAGGTCGGCTCCGAGGTCATGGTCAAGGTCATCGACATCGACCTGGAGCGGCGCCGGATCTCGCTGTCACTCAAGCAGGCCAACGAGAGTTTCGTCGAGGAGGAGGAGCACTTCGACCCGACGATGTACGGCATGAGCGCCGAGTACGACGAGCAGGGGAACTACAAGTACCCCGAGGGCTTCGACCCGGAGACCGGCGAGTGGCTGCCGGACTACGATTCCGAGCGCGAGGAGTGGGAGCGGCAGTACGCCGAGGCTCGCGAGCGCTGGGAGGCCCACCAGCGTCAGGTGCAGAGCGCCCGCGAGGCCGCGGAGCAGGGCGCCGGCGCGGCCGGCGCGGGTGCCGGTGCCGGTGCCGGTGTTGCGGAGCCCGAGCGGCCCGAAGGCGGGCAGGAGGCTCCGGCCGCCAAGCGCGCCGAACCCTCCGGCACTCTCGCCACCGATGAAGCCCTGGCGGCGCTGAAGGAGAAGCTGGCCGGGTCCTGACCCACTGACGTCACCGTCGATCCAGGAGTTGCGCAGTTCGTTCACCGGGGCAGCTCCTGGATCGACGCCCGTTCAGGGAGAGCCCGTTGCTCAGGATCGGACTGACCGGCGGTATCGGCGCCGGCAAGAGCGCGGTGGCGCATCGCCTGGCCACGCACGGCGCCGTCCTCATCGACGCCGACCAGCTGGCGCGGGAGGTCGTGGCGCCCGGCACCGACGGCCTGCGCGAGGTGGTGGACGCCTTCGGCGCCGGCGTGCTCGGCGCGGACGGCACGCTGGACCGCGCGGCGCTGGCAGCGGAGGTCTTCGTTGGCGAGGCTGCCCGGCGACGGCTGGAGAGCATCATCCATCCGCGCGTGCGCGCACGCACCGCACAGCTCATCGACGCGGCACCTCCCGACGCGGTGGTCGTCAACGACGTACCACTGCTGGTGGAGTCCGGGCTCGCCCCGACCTACCACCTGGTCATCGTGGTGGAGGCGGACGAGGCCACCAGGGTGGCGCGGCTGGTGGGCACCCGCGACCTGGACAAGGAGCAGGCGCGCTCCCGCATCCGCGCGCAGGCCAGCGACGACGCCCGGCGGGCCGCGGCGGACGTGTTGTTGATCAACGAGAGGGCACTGGCCGATCTGCACACCGCGGTGGATGCGCTGTGGCGCGACCGGCTGGTGCCGTTCGAGGAGAACCTGCGCCGCCGACGTTTAGTCCGGCGCCAGGAGCAGCTGAGCGTCGTCCCCTACGACCCGACGTGGCCGGCGCAGTACCAGCGCCTGGCCGCGCGGATCGCGCACGCGATCGGTGACGTTACCCACCGGGTGGACCATGTCGGCTCGACGGCTGTACCGGGTCTGGAGGCCAAGGACGTCATCGACATCCAACTGACGGTCGACGCTCTGGACACCGCCGATGCGCTCGCGGCGCGGCTGGCCGACGCCGGCTTTCCACGCGCGCCCGGACAGTGGCACGACAACCCGAAGCCGGGCACACCCGACCCGGCGGCGTGGGAGAAACGGGTGCACGGCAGCGCCGACCCCGGCCGGGTGGTGCACCTGCACGTACGGGGAGAGGGGTCCCCGGGCGTTCGGACGGCCCTGATGTTCCGGGACTGGCTGCGCGCCGACGAGGGGGCGCGCGCCGAGTACGCCGCGCTCAAGCGCCGGCTGCGCGGGGAAGGGCTGACCACCACCGCGTACGCCGCGGCAAAGGAACCCTGGTTCGACGAGGTCTGGGAGCGGGCCGAGGGTTGGGCCGCGCAGGTCGGCTGGCAGCCCTAGCGATGCTCCGGCCGATTCGGACGCGAGTCGGTAGACACGCTCAGACCGCTCGCGGCTGGCCGATCGCGCGGTCAGCGCGACCACACCTGGTGCGCTCTCCGGCCGGAGCCAGGGCTGCTACCGGTGCACCAGCAGGACCGGCCGGTGTGGAGGCCCGGTCGCCAGTGGGCCGCCGCGAGCGGCCTACGGCTATGACGGTAGCGCGGCCCGACGGTTCACACAACGTCTATCGTGCGCTCGGGTTGGCGCGGAGCCGGCACCAGATCGGTGGTGGCTAGGTCCACCGTCACCGGCGCAGCGGTCTCGGTGTGCATCCGTCCGGTGGCGTCGACCTCCACCCGCCACCGGTGACCTCCCAGGCGCAGACCGTCGGCAACCAGGGGGAACCACGACGCGAACTCCACCGACGGTGCGACCCGGACCCGGCCGCCGGGCACGTCCGCGTCGATGCCGAGCGCGGCGGTCAGCACCGCCACCGCGGCCGCCGCGGACCACGCCTGCGGTTGGCACGCTGCCGGATACGCCAGTAACGGTTGTCCGTCCCGCGCACCGGTTCCGGCGTACAGTTCGGGCAGGCGGTGGGCGAACACGGGTGCGGCGTGCATCAGGCCGCGGGCCAGTGACGCGGCCACCCGGGCGTGGCCCTCCCGAATCAGGCCGGTGACGGCGATGGCGGTGTCGTGCGGCCAGACCGAGCCGGTGTGGTAGCCGAGCGGGTTGAACCCGGACGCGTCTGCGCTCATCGTGCGCAGCCCGTAGCCGCAGTCCAGGTCATCCTGTTCCAACCGGTCAGCGACCGCGGCCGCCTCCGCAGGCTCCAGCAGGCCGGTGCCGAGCAGGTGCCCGAGGTTGGACGTGGCGGTGGCCACGGGCCGCTTGCCACCGTCCAGCGCGACCGCCGGGAACCGCCCGCGCGCGTCGCTGACCCAGAACCGTTCGCGGAAGCGTTCCCGCAGTCGTTGTCCCCACTGGCGTACCCGGGTGGCGCCGCCCCGGCCGAACGTCTCCAGCAGCACCGCACCGTGGACGGCGGCCTGGTAGGCGTACGCCTGCGCCTCGCTCAGCGCGATCGGCGGCTCAGCGATGGTGCCGTCCGGGAACTGGATGGCGTCACCGGAGTCCTTCCAGCCCTGGTTGGCCAGGCCGCGGCCGGTGCGGTCGAGGTACTCCAGCAACCCGTCACCGTCGGCGTCGCCGTAGTCGACCAGCCAGGTCAGCGCCGCCTCCAGCGGGCCGAGCAGGTCGTTGACCTCCTCTGCCGGCAAGCCCCACCGCCAGGCGTCGTACAGCAGGCAGACCCACAGGGCGGTGGCATCCACGGTTCCGAAGTAGACCGATGGCAGTCCGTGCATGCCCGACCCGGGCCCACGGACCTCGTGCGGGATCTTCCCCGGCGCCTCGCCGGTCGCCCGATCGTGTCGGGTGCCCTGCCGGCGCGCGAGCGCGTGCAGTGTGCCGCGGGCCAGATCGGTGCCGCACGGCAGCATGAAGCGCGCCGTCCACAATGAGTCTCGCCCGAACAGGGTGGCATACCAGGGGACCCCGGCGGCCGCGAACGTGTCGGCCGGACGTCGCGGGTCGGCCAGACGCAACGCGTGGACGTCGCGGATGCCACGTGACACCGAACTGCGCAGTTCCCGCGGCCCACGCACCGTCAGCCCGACGGGGTCCGGGTCATCGCCAGCGGGCGGAAACCGATCCGGAGAGTCTGGCCCGACCGCGCTGGCGGTGACGGTCAGCGTCGCGCTCCAGGTGGTGCGGGCCGGTACGCGGACCGGCCAGGTCAGGTGGAGCCGTTGGTCGTCGTGGAGGGCGCGGTGCGGGTCGCCGGTGGCCCGCAGCACGGTGCGCGCTCGCGTACCGGTCCAGACCGCGCACGAGGCCGGGTGTGCCACCGGGGCGGTGAGGTCGGCGGCCGGCCGCGTGACATCGTCGCCGCCGGGGACCCGACCGTGCTTGACCGCGTCCATGGTGGCGAAATCGGCGGCGGCGTGCACGCTCACCGACGCCGAGATCTCCTGCCGGGAAGCGTTGACCAGCGTGATGGTCTCGAGCAGGCCGTCGCCGGTGAGGTGCCGCTGCCGCTCGAGGCGCACGGTCGGGTCGGCGCCCGGATCGCCCAGGTGGCGGATGACCGCCACGAACCGGGCATCGGATGCGGTGTGCAGGTCGTGACCTACCGGAACCGGCCGGGCGCCGTCGACCTCCACCACGAGCTCCGACAGCACCCGCAGGTCGTGCCGGAAGAGCCCTTGGGCGCCGCTGGCGTGGATGTGCCCGTCCGCGCCGGACAACGCCACGGTGGGGGCGCGTACGCAGGTGACGAGGTCGTGCAGGAAGGGCTGGCGCACCCGCTCATTGTCGTCGCTCGCGTGGATCTTGGACGCGCGGAGGTGCCTCTCGCCCGCGGGCGGCCATCGACCAAGATCGGCGAGATGCGGGGGTGCGGTGGTGGCGGCGGGCGGGTGGGGATGTCGGGCCGGCTGCGTACGGTAGGGGTATGACGCTCGACATACCCCGCCTGGAGGGCCGGTTCCAGGTCGTCAGCGACTACCAGCCCGCCGGTGACCAGCCGAACGCGATCAACGAGCTGGACAAGCGGGTCCGGTCCGGCCAGCGGCACGTGGTGCTGCTCGGAGCCACCGGCACCGGCAAGAGCGCTACCACCGCCTGGCTGATCGAGCGGCTGCAACGTCCCACCCTGGTGCTTGCGCCCAACAAGACGCTCGCCGCGCAGCTGGCCAAGGAGTTCCGGGAGTTGCTGCCGCACAACGCGGTGGAATACTTCGTCTCCTACTACGACTACTACCAACCCGAGGCGTACATCCCGCAGACCGACACCTACATCGAGAAGGACTCCTCGATCAACGAGGAGGTGGAGCGGCTGCGCCATTCAACCACCATGTCGCTGCTGACCCGCCGCGATGTGGTGGTGGTCGCCACCGTGTCGGCGATCTACGGCCTGGGCACGCCGGAGGAATACCTGGACCGCGCGGTCAAGGTCACCGTCGGGGAGGAGATCGAACGCGACAAGCTGTTGCGCCGGCTCGTCGACACGCAGTACGCGCGCAACGACACGGCCTTCCAGCGCGGCACGTTCCGGGTGCGCGGCGACACGCTGGAGATCATCCCGGTGTACGAGGAGCTGGCCGTGCGGGTCGAGATGTTCGGCGACGAGGTGGAGAAGCTCTACTACCTGCATCCGCTGACCGGCGAGGTGGTGAGCGAGACCGACCAGCTGCTGATCTTCCCCGCCACCCACTACACCGCTGGCCCGGAGCGCATGGAACGGGCGCTGCGCGGCATCGAGGCCGAGCTGGAGCAGCGGCTGGCCGAGCTGGAACGGCAGAACAAGCTGCTGGAGGCGCAGCGGTTGCGCATGCGCACCACCTACGACCTGGAGATGATGCGACAGGTCGGGTTCTGCTCCGGCATCGAGAACTACTCCATGCACATCGACGGCCGCGAGCCGGGCAGCCCACCGCACTGCCTGCTGGACTACTTCCCGGACGACTTCCTGACCGTCATCGACGAATGCCACGTCACGGTGCCGCAGATCGGTGGCATGTACGAAGGCGACGCCTCCCGCAAGCGGGTGCTGGTCGAGCACGGGTTCCGCCTGCCCAGCGCCCAGGACAACCGGCCGCTGCGCTTCGACGAGTTTCTGGAGCGGGTGGGACAGATGGTGTTCCTGTCGGCCACCCCGGGTCCGTGGGAGCTGGAACAGTCCGGTGGGGACGTGGTCGAGCAGGTCATCCGCCCCACCGGGCTGGTCGACCCGGAGGTGGTGGTCAAGCCCACCAAGGGGCAGATCGACGACCTCATGCACGAGATCAGCCAGCGCACCGCCCGCGACGAGCGGGTGCTGGTCACCACGCTGACCAAGAAGATGGCCGAGGATCTGACCGACTACCTGCTCGAGCACGGCATCCGGGTGCGTTACCTGCACTCGGAGGTGGACACCCTGCGGCGGGTGGAGCTGCTGCGGGAGCTGCGGCAGGGGGAGTACGACGTGCTGGTCGGCATCAACCTGCTGCGCGAGGGTCTCGATCTGCCGGAGGTGTCACTGGTCTCCATCCTGGATGCCGACAAGGAGGGGTTCCTGCGCAGCGGCCGGTCGCTGATCCAGACCATCGGCCGCGCCGCGCGCAACGTTTCCGGCCAGGTGCACATGTACGCTGACGGGATCACCCCGTCGATGGCCGACGCTATCGGGGAGACCAACCGGCGTCGCGCCAAGCAGGTGGCGTTCAACGAGGCCAACGGACTCACCCCGGAGCCGCTGCGCAAGAAGATCCACGACATCCTCGACGACATCTACCGGGAGGCGGAGGACACCGAGGGCGCGGTGGCGGGCCAGGGTCCGGGCGGCGCGGTCGTCGGCGGCGCCGGCCGGCAGGTTTCACGCGGCAAGGGGCCGGTGCCGGAGACCCGCTCGCGGCAGCGGTCGGTGGTGGCCGCCTCCGAGGGCATGGCGCGTGCCGAGCTCGCCCAGCTGGTCCAGGACCTCAACGAGCAGATGCTGGCCGCGGCCCGCGAGCTGCAGTTCGAGGTGGCGGCACGGATCCGCGACGAGATCGCCGAGCTGAAGAAGGAGCTGCGCGCGATGGACGCCGCCGCCTGACAAGCCCGGCTCCGCCGTCAGCCGGTCAGACCGAGCTGAGCCATCATCCCCGCGAGGTCGTAGTAGCGACGCTCCTCGACCCACGTGCCATCAGGTCCCGCGGTGGCGAAGCTGGCAAAGCGGGTGGTGGCCTGGTTGCCGGTGGCGGGGATGTCGCCGTTCGGGGTGGTCAGCGGCCCCTGGTGGGTGCCGGTGACCAGCATCTCACCGGCCACTGTGGCGCCGTCGACCATCACGTTCGTGACCACGGCATGCAGGTCGGGAAACGCGGTGAAGAAGGCGGCGATGTCCTTCTCGATGTTCGCCCGACCGGTTAGCGGCTCCGGGTACTGCGGATCATAGAGGAGCGCGGCGTCGTCGTACTGCCTGCCGAAGGCCGCCGGGTCATGCGCGTTGAAAGCGGCGATGTTGCGGTCGAACAGCTCGCGTGGGGTCATGGTGTTTTGCCTCCTGCCGGGCTATGGGCGTGTCACCATCCGACGGTACGAGGCGGCGCGGACTGGTCACATCGGTGAGATGACCCACCGGTCGTGGGAGGTACGGGTCATCCTGTGCGTCCCGGTGGGGGAGGGTCGCGGGCCTGATGATCCGGACCGCGGCGTCGCTGGACGATCCACAGGTCGTCCAGCGGCGTCCAGTCATCGTCCAGTCGGCGTCCATGCGAATCCCCTACGGTCGTGGGATGTTCACGGCATACTCGCCCGCCGCGGGTCGCGGCGCGCGGCGCCACCACCGAGGGTGGAGGCCGAACCAGGTTACGTGAACGATCCGGACCGCACGGTGCCGCGGAGCGAGCGTCTCGTCCGAAGCCGATGACGCCGACTGTCGACGGCCACAGACCGGCGGAGCAGTGAATCAGGGCGCGTGGGCGGTTGTGCCGCCTGCCCGCCGCTGACACTGCCCACGGAAACCGAGAATCAGAAGGAGGTGAACAGTGATGGAACTCGAGCTGGAGGCGTTGGAGCTGCTCCCGGAGGAGCAGGGTCTGCGTGCTGACCGTTGCGTGAACTTTACGTGTCAGGACCACACCCAGTGTATGTACTGGACGGCGGTTCAGAACTAGGGCCGCCGTGACAGGTGCCGGCGGGCCGGGTTGACCGGCCCGCCGGCGCTCTGTTTGAGACGCACCGGGCAACGGCGGATCGGTGCCGTGCCGTACCGGCGACGCGACGCGGGGCGTCCAGTGGACGTACAGTCACTGTCCACCGGCGCGCCATAGGTTCGGGCGATGCACACCCCCGTGGACACCTTCCCGTTGCGTGGCCTGGTGGAGCTGATCCTCGCCGGCCGGCCGTGGCAGGTGCATGACGACGAGTTCTGGTGTCACGTCGCACCGCCCGACAATCCGCCCCGGTTGCAGGGGTGGAAGCTGCACGTGTCGGCGACGATGGTCTCGGCCCCGCTGGTGCTGCAGCGTGCGGCGCAGGTGCTGGTGGAGCAGGAGTGCGCCTTCAAGTTCGCGCGCACCCTGGGTCGGGTCAGCCAGATCACCAGCAAGCAGTCGGACCGTCCACAGGCGGGCAAGGTGATCGCCGCCTACCCCCGCGACGACGACCACCTTCGTGAGCTAGCCCGGCTGCTCGACGAAGCTACCGCAGGACTGCCAGGCCCGACGATCATGTCGGACCGGCCGTACCGTCCCGGAAGCCTCGTGCACTACCGGTACGGCGCGTTCGCCGGCACTCGCGTGCTGACCAATGACGGCTCGTTCGAGGTCCGGTTGGAGGCGCCGGACGGGACGCTGGTGGAGGACGTGCGCCAGCCGTGGTTCTGCCCACCGTCGTGGGCGGAGCTGCCGTTCGACGGCCAGCCCGGGCGTGCCGCGGCCCGACCGCGGGAGCCGAAGTCGGTGCTGCTGGCCGACCGCTTCGAGGTCCGCGGCAGCATCACCAGCTCGGCGCGCGGCGGCGTCTACCGGGCGCTCGACACCAGCACCGGACAGAACGTGATCATCAAACGCGCGCGACCGCACATCAGCGGACTGGTGTGGCAAGGAGACGCGCGGGAAGGGCTGCGGCGCGAGTTCCGCCTGTTGCAGGAGCTGGAGGGTATCGCCGCGCAACCGCTGACGACCTTCGAAAAGGACGACAACCTGTTCACCGTCCTGGAGGAGGTGCCCGGCCGGTCGCTGCTCGTGTGGGTGCGGGAGCGCTGGCTGCAGCGGTTGACCGAGGAGGGCGAGGAGGGCCTGCCGGTCGACGAGGTGTTGTCGATGGCAGGCAAGCTCGCTGACCTGCTCGACGAGGTGCACACGCGGGGACTGGTCTACCGCGACTTCACCGCCAACAACATTATGATCACCGACGACCAGCAGGTCCGGTTGATCGATGCGGAGATGGCCGCCCGGCAGGACGAGTGGGTCCTGCCGGCGCAGACCCCGGGCTTCGGCGCGCCGGAGGTGGTCGCGCAACGCGCTATCGCGCCGGCACCGCCGCCGTCATCGGACTGGTTCTCGCTCGGAGCCGTCCTGTGCTATCTCGCCACCGGGGTCGCACCGGCTTTCGTGCCGGACACGGAGCCGGCCCGGTCCGCGTGTGAGCGCATCGAGCTGCTGCTGCGCTACGTCGGCACACGCAATACCACGGCGGCGGCTATGGCGCCCGCGGTGTCGGGCCTGACCCGCCCGGACCCGCAGGAGCGGTGGTCCACCGCCGACCTGCGGCAATGGTTGTCCGACCGGGCGACCGGATCCGGGCCATCCGGTTCGGTGTCACCGGGTTCGGCACCGGATCCGGACAGGTCCACGGCTCGCCTGGAGTCCACGGTCCAGGAGCGGATGCTCCACGACGGCCTGGCCTACCTGGTGGACAACCTGGCCCTCACCGGGAACCGGCTGTTCCCGACCGGCGACAACGGCCAGGCCAGCGACGCCTGCAATGTGCAGTACGGGGCGGCCGGCGTGCTGGCGGTGCTCACCCGCGCCGCCGCGCTCGAAGGTGCTGCCGGTGGCGATGCCCCGGTGTCGCTGCGCGACGCGGTTACCCGGGTGGCGCGCTGGATCGACCAACGGTTGACCAGCGCGCCGAAGCTGCTGCCCGGGCTTTACTTCGGCCGTACCGGCACCGCCTGGGCACTGTACGACGCCGCGGGCCACCTGCAGGACGACGCGCTCGCCCAGCGGGCGCTGATGTTGGCGCGGGCACTGCCGGTGCGGTGGCCCAACCCGGATGTGTGTCACGGCGCCGCCGGCGCCGGGTTCACCAGTCTGCACCTGTGGCACGTCACCGGGGGCGCCGAATGGCGCCAGCGGGTCGAGGACTGCGTGGACGGGGTGCTCGAGGCGGCCAAGACCACCGCGGACGGCCGCCTGCACTGGCCGGTGCCGGAGTGGTTCGACTCGAAACTGGCCGGGGTCAACCACTACGGCTTCGCGCACGGCGTCGCCGGGGTGGGATCGTTCCTGCTCGCCGCGGGCACCGCGGTGGGGCACGACGACGCGGTCAAGGCGGCCTGCCGGGCCGGTGACACCCTGGTGGCCGCGGCGATCCGGGAGCACGGTGGGGCGTACTGGCCCAACAGCGTGTCCGGGGCGCAGGCAGAGGATGACCTGCGCTACCACTGGTGTAGCGGCGCCTCCGGGGTGGGCACCTTCCTGGTGCGGCTGTGGCGCGCCACTGGGGAACCGGCCTACCTTGATCTGGCACACGAGGCAGCGGTCATGGTGCATCGCGGACGGTGGACGTCCGGCGCCGCAGCGTGCCACGGGCTGGCCGGCAACGGTGAGTTTCTGCTGGACATGGCCGACGCCGCGGCAGGTGACTACCGCGCCTGGGCAGAGGAACTGGCCGGTTGCCTACACGCGCGGCACGCGGTTCGGGACGGCCGCATGGTCGTTCCTGACGAGTTGAACGCCGCCGCCAACCTGTCCTACAACACGGGCCTGGCCGGCGTGGTCGGGTTCCTGCTGCGGTTGCGGTACGGCGGTCCGCGCTGGTGGATGGCGGACACCGCCTGGCTCGGTGATGCCGACGGCAGCACCGGGCACCTCGGCGACCCGCGGCCGGGGGCATGACGCGACATGACCGCACCGGTCATCTCGCGGATCAGCCTCCGCCTGTCCCTGGACGGTCTGCGCGCCGGATGTGTCACGGTCGACGACCACGGCCGTGGCCATGTGGAGCAGTGGGAGCTGAGCGCCGCGGGCCCGCAGCGGCACAGCCGCTGGCGGCTCGACGGCGACCCGTATTCGGCCATGATGCTGCCGTTGAGCGACGGGCGGTTGCTGTGCTCGCGGTGGCGGTCAGGACAGCCTGCCAGGCAGCACCTGGCAGTCTTCCCGGACGGAGCGGACACGCCGCTGACCGGCCCCGGCCTGCGGTTACTGGCTGTACCCGCCGGCTACGGCGCCGCCCTTGGTATCGGTGCCGCCAACGGCGAGGGTGGCGCCCAGGCCGGCACCGGGTTCTACCTGATCAGTGACGATCTGTCGCGCGTCGAGATGGTGGCGGACACACCGGACCGCATCGGCAACGCCGTGGTCGTCGGCCACCGGCTGTTGATGAGCGGGCAGCGGGATGGTCAGCAGCGAGTGCTGGAGCTCGACCTGAGCCGACGAACACTGTCCACTCTGGCAGAGCCCACGGGCGGGGGACGCATCGTGCCGTTGCTCGCCAGCGCCGGTGCGGTGCTGTTCGGTCTGGATACCCGCCACGGGCATCGGCTGGGCCGCGCGCGCGTGGGCGACCCGGGTGCCGTCCGGGAATTCACCGGCCCGGAGCACGTCAACGGTTCCGTTCTCCCGATCGCCCTCACTCCGGACGGCGACGAGGTGCTGCTGCGGGTGCACCACGGTGCGGCCACCTCGGTGCTGCGCCACCATCTGTCGAGCGGTCGGTCGCGGCCGCTGCCGCTTCCCCCCGGCGTGACCGCTTCGGTGGCCGCCTTCACCTGCCACGGGGCCTGGCTGGCGCACTCCACTCCCACCGCGCCCACCACGTGGTGGTGGCAGTCGCCGGGAGAGGACCGGCCGCAGCCGGCGGAGCCCGACCCGGGCGGGTGGACACCGGGGGTCACCACCATGCTGCCGGGCGCCGAGGGACCACTTGAGGCGGTGGTGTATGGGCCGGACTGGGCGACCGCCTCGCGGGTCATCGTCGCCCTGCACGGTGGACCGTCGGAGCACTGGAGCCTGGCTTTCGATCACCGTCTGCAGCAGCTGGCCGCGGACGGCGCCTGCGTGATCGCCGTCAACCAGCGCGGCAGCACCGGCTACGGTCACGACCACGAGTACGCGATCAAGGGCGCCTGGGGCCATCCTGATCTGGCGGACGTGCTCGCGGTCGCACGTCATGTCCACTCGGTGCGACCGGCCGGCAGCCGTGCGCCGGGCCTGTTCGGCGTGAGCTACGGCGCATACCTCGGACTGCTGGCCATGGCCTACGCGCCGGAACTGTGGTCGGCGTGTGTCGCGGTGGCGCCGTTCCTTTCCGCCCGGCGTCTCTACCCGGAGGCGTCGCCGGGTGTCCGGGCACTGATCGAACGCCTCGACGCGACCAGTGAACCACCCGGCTGTGTGGGCGCACGTGACCTGTTGTCGCTGGCGGGGAGCGTCACCGGGCGCATCCTGCTCATCCACGGCGAGAATGACCTCACTATCCCGGTGTCACACTCGCGGGCACTGATAGCAGCGTTGCGCGAGCGCTCGAGTGCCACCGTCACCTACCGGGAAGTGCCCGGCCGTGGGCATCAACCGGTCGGACCTGGCACCGACCCGCTCGCCACCGAGATCACCGACTTTCTCAGCCACTGCGGGGATGTAGCAGGGGACGTTGACGACCCTGCTCGCCCAGAGCCGGACGGCAGACGACACCGTGCCGGGCGGCAGCGTCCGCCTTATCTGCGGGCGCACGCCTAGCGGTGGAGCTGCACCGGAACGAGGAACATACGGAGAGGAGGTGAATCGATCATGGAGATGGAGCTGGACGCGCTCGAGCTGCTGCACGAGGAGCAGCCGCTGACCGGAGGGTGCACGGTGGAGACCTGCTACCTGGACTCGGACCCGTGCCACATCACCAGTGAAGACCTGTTTACGAGGCGGTAATCCACCCAAGCGGTGCCGGCGCGCCGGCAAAGATCGGCGGCGGCATCGTCGCGGTTTACCGCCGTGGCAGGTCCCGTGGATGCGGAAAGGAGGTGACCGCCGTGGAGTTCGAACTCGACGCACTGGAGCTTCTCCAGGAGGAGTCCGCTCTCACCGGTGGATGTGACATGGTCTCATGTGGCCTGCTCTCCTGCGCCGACGCCCTGTCCTGCGGGTTCGTCAGCGACGCTCACACGCAGCTGTGATGTGACGCCCCGGGCGGGCCGGGTTCGGGCCGGTCCGCCCGGGTGTCGGCTGCTTTCCGGCGGCATCAACGTCCCATGCCCTTGGTCGCAGACATCCACCATTAGCGATGGTACGGCATGGTGAGGCGGTGCGTCACCGGTTTCACCGTGCCGGACCAGTCACCGACAACGAGGCGCCGTAGCGCCGGAAGGAGATGAACACGATGGAGCTTGAGCTGGAAGCGCTGGAGCTGCTGAGCGAAGAACATCAGTTGACCGGAGGTGGGTGTGAGACGCTGACCTGCGGGGCCGTCTCATGTAACTTCGACACCTACGTCGTCGCATCCGACCTTGTCGGGTAACCGCTGAGGTCCGCCCGGTGGGCTGGCCACCGTGCCGGCCACCGGGCATTACACACGTCTGTAGCGCAGTGGCGCCGGGTGGTCCGGTGCGCAACCTGCCAGCCACGGCCGACCGGGGTCGTTCCTAGCCTCCGGCATCCTCGGGCAGCGGGATGGACTGGGCGAACCGGAACACGTTGTCCGGGTCGTAGCGGGCCTTGACGCGCACCAACCGCGGCAGGTTGTCACCGTAGTAGGCGCTGGCCCAGTCGGGCAGATCGGCGTCGGGATAGTTCGGGTAGACCATGCCGGAGGCCCAGGGGTGCACCGCCTGCCAGGACCGGTCCACCCACTGCCGCGCCGAGACACGTTCCGGATCACCCGCGCTGGCCATGACCATCGCGTGATGTCCGATCTGGAACAACGGGTCTCGATGCACGAACGCGGTCGCGTCCGCCGGCACGTGCCGGAACGTGCCGCCCCACGGGATCAGCTCCAGCTCGCGGTACTGACCGCGGGGCCGGTCGGCGACGAACGTGTCGACCAGCGCCTCGATGGCCTCCGCCGGCATCGCGCGGTCGAAGAACTCGGACTTGACCGCTCGCATCCACTGCCGCATCCCGGTCGGGGGCCCAGGAGGCTGCCGGTCCATCACCGGCAGCCCTGCGTACGTGTGGCGGGTGGCGCCGGCGCGCGGAGACAGCTCGGTGAGTTCCTCCAGGTCGTCGTGGGCGTCGATCCGATAGATGAACTCCTCCACCAGCGGCCGCGCGTCCGCCGCGTTGCCGAGCACCACCCCGAACAGGGTGACGCGCGGATCTTCCTGCGGGCCGAGCGACTGCAGCACCAGCTCCGCGTTCAGCTCGGCCGGGGCGGTCGGAGCCCACCGCTGCCAGGCGTCGAGGACCTCGGCCACGCGTGGCCACGACCAGCGGTGCACGAAGGTGGTCACCCGTGGCGCTGCGAAGGTGCGCAGCCGCAGCGCCGTGACCACGCCGAAGCTCCCCCAACCGGCGCCGCGCAGTGCCCAGAACAGGTCCGGCTCGCGGTCCTCGTCGGTCCACACCACACTGCCGTCGGCGAGCACGACCTGCGCCGCCACCAGGTGATCGCTGCCCAGGCCGTAATAGCGGCTCAGCGCGCCGTACCCGCCGCCGAGCACCAGCCCACCGATGCCGACCAGCGGGTTCCACCCGCACGGCAGGATCCGGCCCTGGTCGACCAGCTGCCGGGCCAGCGGGCCCAGTCGCACACCGGGACCGACCGTGACCAGCTCCCCGTCGAGGTGAACCGAGTCCATGCGGCCCAGGTCGACCAGCAGCCCGTCGGTGCAGCAGAAGTCGGCGAAGCTGTGCCCGCCGCTGCGCACGGCGAACGGCATCTGGTGGGCGCGGGCGAACCTCACCGCGCGCGCCACATCCTGCGGCGTTTCGCACCGTGCCACCGCCTGCGGCAGCACCTCCGCCACGTGGCTGAGGAAGGTCTTGCGCAGCGACGCGAACTCGTCGTCGTCCGGCAGCACCAGCGACCCGGTCAGGGAATCGGCCAAACTCTTGAGTTCAGTGGCGTCGGCCATGTTGCTCGCTTTCAACGACGTGGGAGGAACCCGGCGGCCGGTCGGGTTACCGCTTGAACCTAGGCGCTGTCACTGGACATCCGCTGGATGCGACATCGGCGAGCCACGCGTCCCCACCTCAGGGAACCAACCAGGCGACTCGTGCGCCTGGGAAAGTGTGACGGTGGAGACGGCGGTCGAGACCTCGGAGTTCAATATGGTCTACGCCACCCACTATGTCCCGTTGGTTCGGCTTGCCTATCTGACGACCGGCAGCACGGCTGCGGCGGAAGATGTGGTTCAGGACGCCTTCGTCGAGTGGTGGCGCCGCCGAGACCAGGTGCTCACCCCGGCGGCATACCTGCGGCGAGCCGTGGTGTCACGCTGTACGTCGTGGGTGCGGCGGCGGGTGCTGGAGCGCCGGCACGGTGAGCAGGGACCGCTCGCGTACGCCACGCCGCCGAGCGCGGACGCTGCGGCGGTGCGGTCGGCGCTGCACCGGCTCAACCACCGCCAGCGGGCGGCGGCGTTTCTCCGCTACTACCTCGACCTGCCGGAGACGGAGATCGCGCCGGCGCTCCGGTGCCGTCCCGGCACGGTCAAATCCCTGCTGCATCGCGGGTTGTCGACGTTGAAGGAGCATCTGGATGAGCACTGAGCGGCGGGTCCGGGCCGCGGTGCGGCACCTGGTCGACACCGTGCCGGTCGCGATCCCGGCGGCGTCGGCGGTGCGCGGCCGTGCCGAGCGGCGGCGTGCACCGGCCGGGCCCCGGCGTGCTGTGCCGGTGCTGGCAGCGGCGGCAGTCCTGGTGGTGCTCGCCGGCGTGGCGGTGGCGCCGGCGTGGCTGGCCCGCTCCGCGCCGCAAGCCGCCGGTTCCACCGACGGACCGCCGGTGCTACCGGTGGAGTTCGCCAGCGCCTCGTGGCGGACCGCCTCCGTCGCCGACGCGCCGCCCGGCCCAGCCATCGCCGCCTACACTGCCGTGCGCGGTCAGCAGCCGGCTTCCGGACAGATGGTCGTCGTAGGGATCGACGGCCGCACCTACCGGGTGGTCGACGGCGACCTGCACGCGGCGCTGACCGACCACGGCCGCCAGGCACCGTTGCTGTCGCCGGACGGCACCCGGATCGCCGGTGTCAGCAGGCACGTGCTCGACCTGACCACGGGCAAGCTCACCCGGCACCCGGTGCCGGACGACGGCGTCCGCGCCGCGGATGCTCCGGCGCTTGCCTGGTCGCCCGACAGCCGGCAGGTGGCATACCCGCTCGAGCCGGACATGGTGCCTCGGCCACCGGACAGCGCCCGTCGGGGCTACGGGCTGGCACTGCTGGACACCACCACCGGCGGGGTCGAGGTCATTGACACCGACGCCGCACCGGGGCAACGGGTGGCGTTCTCGCCGGACGGTACGGAGGTCGCGGTGTCCACGTTCGTCGACCGCGACGGGCAGCGGGACCGCGTCGTGATGGTGTTCGACCGGTCGGGAACGTTGCTGCGGACACTCGACCCGCCACGCCTTTCCCGGCTGGCGGAACACGGCACCGCCTGGTCTCCGGACGGCGCGTTCCTGGCCGTCGCGGGCCCCGATCGCTCCTTCGGTGTCGTCGACGCCACCGGGTCGGGCGCTCCGGTACCGGGCCCGTCCAGGGTCGACCACCCGAGCATGGTGCAGTTCCAGGGTTGGCGCGGACCGGACGAGATGCTGATCGGGGTGTACCGGGGACCCATGGTCCTGAGGTGGATGCTGGAGGTGCCGCCCGACGGAGCCGCCCTGCGCGGGGTCCGCGAACACACCATCAGCGAGTTCGGTGTCGACGACCGGGACGGCGGCGCGGCGGACCTGCGCTTGGCGAGCGGGTTGCTGGCCGAAGCCGAGGTCCGGGAGGCCGGACGACCGCGCCACGGTCCCCTGCCCGGCTGGGCGTGGGTGGGGCTGCTGGTCGCGACGGCCGGCCTGGCCACCGTCGTGCTCGCCGGCTGGTGGCGGTTGCGCCGTGGGCGACGGGAAGGGGCTGGTGGCAACGGGGTCGTCCCCGTCCATGATCACCGCCGGTGGACGGGCTACCCCCCGGAACCGGGGTAAGCGTGGGGTAGCGCGTCCACCGGCGGCGATCATCTCCGGCTACCGGCGGCTTCGCTCAGCTGTGCGCCCCGCCGGGGGAGGGGCGCACGTCGCCGGGCTGGTGCGCCACCGGCGGCAGCGGGCAGTGCAGCATGGCGCAGATCGTTCGCAGCAGCTCCAGCTCGGCCACCCGGATCTCGCCGGCGTGGCTGATGACGGTCACCATCGCCTCCACCAGCAGCTGCTTGTCGGCCGGGTTGAGCCCGTCCAGCGGCGGCCAGACCGACTCCAGCGCCCGCACCCCCTCCGACGGCGGCTGGTAGGCCAGCCGCTGGCCGGAGAACAGCCGGGCGGTGCCGGCGTGGAAGGCCGCCTCCGCCTCGGCGGCGCTCTCGTGCCCCGCGTGCGCCAGGGTGGCCAGCAGGGTGGCCGCGGCGGCCCGGCTGGCCGACAGCGAGTAGCGCTTCCTGCCCCACGGGGGACGCCGGTTCGCCGCCTCGTACAGCTCCTCGTGCAGCAGCCGCGACAGGCAGTACTCCGAGACGCTGAGCCGGCCGTCGGCCTGGATCAGGGCGTTGACGCTGCCCATGATGGTCTCCTGCT
>SLSW01000131.1 GCA_007130245.1 Micromonosporaceae bacterium | reverse complement strand
CGGCGACTCCGGCGGCGACTCCGGCGGCGACTCCGGCGGCGACTCCGGCGGCGACTCCGGCGGCGACTCCGGCGGCGCCCCGGACGTGCTGGTGCTGGAACGCGCGGCCACCATGCGCCTGCACGCCGGGCAGCCGGCCTTCCCGGGCGGCGCGGTCGACCCGGACGACCACGACTCTGCCGCCACCGCGTTGCGCGAGGCGCACGAGGAGGTGGGGGTGAACCCGGACAGCGTGACCACGGTGGCGCAGCTGCCGGACCTGTGGATCCCGGTCAGTGACTTCGTGGTCACCCCGGTGCTGGCCTGGTGGCACGCCCCGCATCCGGTGCACCCGCGGGACACCGCCGAGGTGGCGCGGGTGGAGCGGCTGCCGGTGCCCGAGCTGTGCGACCCGGCCAACCGGCTGCGGGTGCGCCACCCCAGCGGGTACGTGGGCCCGGCGTTCGAGGTCGGCGGGATGCTGGTGTGGGGCTTCACCGGTGGTGTGCTCGCCAAGGTGCTGGAACTCGGCGGGTGGGCCCGCCCGTGGGACGAGCAACGTGTCGCCGACCTGCCGGCCACGGGCGTGCGCACCGTACCCTGAAGCGGTGTCCGTGCTTGATCTGGTGCTCATCGGCGTGATGCTGCTGTTCGCGATCAGCGGCTACCGGCAGGGATTTCTGATCGGCGGGTTGTCGTTCCTCGGCTTCATCGCCGGGGCACTGATGGGGCTGCAACTCGCGCCGGTGATCGCCAGGCAGCTGCCGGAGGACGCCGCCCGGGTGGTGGTGGCGCTGGTGGCGGTGTTCGGCCTGGCGGTGCTGGGTCAGGCGCTGGCCGGCTGGCTCGGTTCCCACCTGCGACGCGCCGTGCGCAGTTCGTCCGGCCGTCGCATCGACGACCTCGGCGGGGCGCTGGTGTCGGTGCTGGCGGTGGCGCTGGTGGCCTGGCTGGTCGCGGTCCCGCTCGCCTCGTCCCCGGTGCCGTGGCTGGCCAAGTCGGTACGGGACTCCGCGGTGCTGGGCGGCATCGACCAGGTCATGCCGCCGCCGGCCCGGGCGCTGTCGCACGCGCTGCGGGACGCGGTCGACACCCGGGGTTTCCCGGACGTGTTCGGCAACCTCACCCCGACCCGGGTCCGCGAGGTGGAGGCTCCGGACCCGGCGCTGGTGGGCTCACCGGTGGTGCAGGAGGCGGCCCGGTCGGTGGTGAAGGTGCGCGGCGACGCGCCCCAGTGCGCGCGGCGCATCGAGGGCACCGGCTTCGTCTACGCCCCCGGGTACGTGATGACCAACGCGCACGTGGTCTCGGGCACCCGGTCCGTGACCGTGGAGGTCGATGGTGCCCGCGCGGACGCGGACGTGGTGGTCTACGACCCGGCCCGTGACCTGGCGGTGCTGCACGCGCCCGCCCTGGACGCGCCGGTGATGACGTTCGCCGCGAGCCAGGCCGACGAGGGCAACGACGCGATCGTGCTCGGTTATCCGATGGAGGGCCCGTTCGACGTGCAGGAGGCCCGGATCCGCGACGTGCGGGAGATCACCGGGCCCGACATCTACCAGTCGCAGCAGGTAACCCGGGAGGTCTACACCATCCGGGCGCTGGTGCGCAGCGGCAACTCCGGCGGACCGCTGATCGACACCTCCGGCGAGGTGCTCGGGGTGATCTTCGCCGCCGCGGCCGACGACCCCAACACCGGGTTCGCCGTCACCGCCGAGGAGGCCGGGCCGGTAGCCTCGGCCGGCGCCGGGCGTACCGAACCGACCGGCACCGGCGAGTGCACCTGACCCCGTACGCCCCGACCGGGCCGGTCAACCGACGCCGGGGTGCTGTTGCCGCAACAGCGCCCGCAGCAGCAGCGCCAGCGCCAGGCCCGCCAGGCCGACCACCGCGGCGCCGCCGGAGTCATCCGGCGTCACCTGCCCGGTCCGGAACCGGTCCGGGACGCTCGGGTCAGTGTGGATGGTGCCGGAGCGGTAGGGCGGCACACCTCCCGCAATCTCCACCACTCCGTCGAGCGGCAGCAGGTCCGGCCGCCGCTCGGCCCGCCACGGCGCGGACCGCAGCCGGGACTCGCCGTGCCGGGCGAGGGTGTCCAGCGGGTTCGCCCGTACCGGCGGCACCTCGGCGGTCAGCGCCGCCACCGGGTCCAGCGCACCGTACCCGTGCCGGGGATCCCGGCCGGGCTCGCCCAGGTCCCGCGCGGTCGCCACCAGCCGCTGCACCACCTCGCCAGCCGACGCCTCCGGCCAGCGGGAACGGACCAGCGCCGCGGAAGCCGCCACCAGCGCCGAGGAGAAGCTCGTGCCCGTCACCCGCCGGTAGCCGCCACCCGGGCGGGCGCCGACCAGCACCGCGGGCGCCGACAGCACCGTCTCCGGCCCGGCCAGTGACCGGGGCCAGTGCGCGGCGTCACCGTCCGACCAGGTCAGTCCGGCCACCGCGATCACCCCCGGCTCGCGCGCCGGATACCACACCACATCCGGGCCGTCCTCACTGGCGTTGCCCGCGCAGGCGACCACCACCACGTCGTTGGTGATCGCGTACCCGATCGCCTCACTGAGCTCCTCGCTGCGCCCAGGGCTGCCCAACGACAGGTTGATGACCTGAGCGCCCTGCTCCACCGCCCAGATGACGCCCTCGGCCACCGTGGCCGATCTCTCGTACCGGTTGTCCTCATCGAGCACCCGCACCGGCAGGATGCGGGCCTCCGGCGCCAGCCCGGTCCCGCCCGCACCGGCGATCAGCGAGGCCACCGCGGTGCCGTGCCCGACCGGGTCCGCCCGCCCGTCGGTGGAGCCGTCCACGTAGTCCCTGCCCGGCAACACCCGGTCCGCCAGGTCAGGGTGCTCGGCATCCACACCCGAGTCCAGCACCGCCACGGTCACCCCGGCCCCGGTGGAGTGCCGCCACGCCTGCGCGGCGTCCAGTAGCGACAGCTGGTCGCGCGGCGGCGTCACCGGCTCGGCCACCGCCACCGCCGGGGCCGCCAGCGAACCGGCCAGCGCCGCCGCCAGCAACACCGGCAGCGTCCACACGGCGCGCGGACCACCGCGACGCCGGACGTGGGCAGACACGGGCAGGCTCCTCAGCACGGGGGTTTGCTCGGCTGCAGCGTACGCGTTATCGCGCCCGGCGCGCGTGTCACCCGGTCGGGTCGGCACGGGCCAGTTGCACCAGGCGTACGCCCTCCTTGCGGGTGACCAGACGTGCCCGCCCGGGCGGCATCGGCTCCGGGCGGGCCGGACCGACCAGCGCGCCCTCGTCCGGATCCCCGGACATCACCAGGCCGGCAGTTGACAACTCGCGCAGCCGCTGCAACACCGGCTCGTACATCGCCCGGGCCGCGCCGCCGCTGCGGCGGGCCAGCACCAGATGTAGGCCGACGTCGCGGGCCTGCGCCAGGTACGGCAGCAGCGGCAGCAGCGGGTTGGTGCCACCGGTGGCGACCAGATCGTAATCGTCGACCAGGACGAAGCACTCCGGGCCGGTCCACCAGGAACGGTCGCGTAGCTGCGCCGCAGTCACGTCCGGCCAGGGCAGGCGACGGCGCAGGTAGGCCGCGACCGACTCGATCAGCTCCGTGGCCGGCTCGGCCGAAGTGCCGTAGCCGATCAGGTGCTCGGTCGTCACCGCCTCCAGCAGGCTGCGCCGGTAGTCCACCAGCACCAGCCGCGCCCGCTCCGGTGGCCACCGGCGGGCTATCGAGGCCGCCAGCGCCCGCAGGAACGACGACTTGCCGCACTCGCTGTCGCCGAACACGAGCAGGTGGCCGTCGGTGCCCAGGTCCACGTACGCCGGACGCAGGTCCGCCTCGGCGATACCGACCGGCAGGCGCAGCCCGGGGCCGTGGTCGTCAGTGGCCGGTCCGGGGGCGATCTGTTCGT
This sequence comes from Micromonosporaceae bacterium, assembly GCA_007130245.1. Lineage (GTDB taxonomy): Bacteria > Actinomycetota > Actinomycetes > Mycobacteriales > Micromonosporaceae > Natronosporangium. The sequence goes on along the minus strand of SLSW01000131.1, from coordinate 8,300 downwards.
ACGGCACCTCGGCCGGCAGCAGCCGCACCGGCGGCGCGGTCGGGCCGGTCCACGCCGCCGCCAGCCGGTCCACCAGGCAGGTCAGCGGATCCGGATCGTCCGGCGCGTCGGCCAGCCGCGGCAGCGCCGTGAGCAGGTGCCGCCCGTTGGCGGTGATGCCACGGCCCGGCACGTCCTCCGGCACCGTGTCGGCGGCCGCCCGCCCGACCAGCGAGTCCGCCGGGTCGCCGAGTCGCAACTCCACCCGGCTGCCGAGCATGTCCCGCAGTGCCGGGCGCAGTTCCAGCCACCGGCTCGCGGTGAGCACCACGTGGATGCCGTACGACAACCCGCGGGTGGCCAGGTCGGTGACCACCGGCTCCAGGTCGTCGAAGTCGCCGCGCACCGTGGTCCATCCGTCGATGACCAGGAACACCTCCCCGTACGGGTCGTCCCGGGCGCCGGTGCGCTCACGGGTCGCCAGCAGCGCCGCGACCTCGCCGACGGTGCGCCGCACCGCGGCGCGGTCGAGCCGGCCCGCCACGCCGCCGACGTGCGGCAGTCCCGCCAGGGGGCCCAGCGACCCACCGCCGAAGTCCAGGCAGTAGACCTGCGCCTCGGCCGGGGTGTGGGTCAGCGCCAGCGCGCACACCAGGGTGGCCAGCAGTGTCGACTTGCCCGCCCGCGGTCCGCCGACGACCGCGACGTGGCCGGCGGCGCCGTCCAACGCCAGCCACAGCGGGTCCCGGCGCTGCTGGAACGGTCGGTCCACCAGGGCGACCGGCACCCGCAGCGCCCCCGACAGCGCTCCGTCGGCCACGGTCAACCCGCGTGCGGGATCGTGCACCACCGGGCCGAGCAGGTCATCCAGGGCCGGCGGCGCGCCGAGCGGCGGCAACCACACCCGGTGCGCCGGGGGCCCCGCACCGGCCATGCGCTCCACCAGCAGCTCCAGCACGCTGGGCGCGGTGACCTGCGACGCCTGCCGTGGCGCGGTTTCGTCGAGGGCGGGCGGGGCCGGCGGCGGCACGAACCGGGTGCCGTACGGCAGCACCCGCAGCGCCGGCTCCGGCGTGTCCGCCCGGCCGGCGCCGGCTCGGCCCGGCCAAGGACCGGAGACGTACGCCGCGCGGAACCGCACCAGCTCGTCGGTGCCGGCGCGGAGATAGCCGTGTCCGGGGGCGCGGGGCAGCTGGTAGGCGTCGGGCACGCCGAGCACCGTGCGCGACTCCAGCGCCGAGAACGTACGCAGCCCGATCCGGTACGACAGGTGGGTGTCCAGGCCCCGCAACCGCCCCTCCTCCAGCCGCTGCGAGGCCAGCAGCAGGTGGACCCCGAGCGAGCGGCCCACCCGCCCGATCTGCAGGAACAGCTCGATGAAGTCGGGCTTGGCGGTCAGCAGCTCGGAGAACTCGTCGCACACCACCAGCAGCACCGGCAGCGGCGCAAGCGGCGCGCCGCCCGCGCGGGCCTGCTCGTACTCGGCCCGGCCGGTGACGTTGCCACTGTCACGCAGCAGCTCCTGGCGGCGCACCAGCTCACCGTTGAGCGCGTCGTTCATCCGGTCCACCAGCGCCAGCTCGTCGGCGAGGTTGGTGATGACCGCGGCGGTGTGGGGCAACCGGTCCAGGCTGGCGAACGTGGCCCCACCCTTGAAGTCGATGAGCACCAGGTTCAGTTGCTCGCTGGAGTGGGTGGCGGCCAAACCCAGCACCAGGGTGCGCAGCAGCTCGGACTTGCCGGAGCCGGTGGCGCCCACCAGCAGGCCATGCGGCCCGGTGCCCCCGGCGGCCGACTCCTTGAGGTCCAGCATTATCGGGGCGCCGGTGCTGCCGGTGCCGATCGGCACCCGTAGCTGCTCAGTGGTCGGGCGGGGTCGCCACCCGAGCGCCGGGTCGAACCGCTGCGGGTCGCCGATGCCGAGCAGGTCGGCCAGGTCGCCGCCGGAGATGCCGGGGGTGCCGGGGGTGCCGGGGGTGCCGGCGGCGGTCGCGGCGGCGGCCGGGGCGTTCGCCGGTGCGGCCCCGGCGGAGGTGTCGTCGGGCGCGAGCCGCAGCGGTGCCAGCCGGCGCGCGAGTGTCTCGGCCTCCACCGCCGACAGTGCGTCGGGCGCACCGTCGTCGGGCGCACCGTCGTCGGGCGCACCGTCGTCGGGCGCACCGTCGTCGGCCGCACCGTCCGGTCGACGTATCCGTATCCGTCCGCCCGCCACCTGCAGCACCACGCCGGCCGGGCGTGCCGGCGGCGCGTCAGCCGCCGGGTCGAGGTCGAGCAGAGTGACCCCGGTGAGCCCGGCCGGCAGTGCCCCGCCGGCCGGAGCCGTGGCCGGTGTACCGGGCGCGGGTCCTTCGCCGGTGTCCCGCACGACCAGCAGGTGCGGCCGCTGGTCGCCGGTGAGCAGGTCGGTCAGTAGCTCGACCAGCGCCGGCATCGTGCCGGCCACCAGCCGGAGCGGCCCCACCGCATCATCGCGGGCCGGGTGACCGGCGTGCGGCAGCCACTTGACCCACTCCCACGCGTCGCGCCGGTGCGCCGCGGCGCAGACCGCGACCCGCAGGTCGTCGGGGGCGTGGAAGGCGGCGAGCTGACCGACGATCGCGCGGGCCAGTCCGGCGGCGCCCGCCCGGTCGCCGGTCACGTGGATCCGGTCGACCCGGGTCAGTGGCAACGTCACCGGAACGTCGGACACCCGGGCGTACGTGTCGAGCAGGCGCTGGCGGGCGGCGGTCGTGGCCGGTTCCGGCTCCGGCGGCAACGGTGCCGGCCGCAGCGCCGCGGCGAGCGGCCGCATGCCCCGCGCCACCCGAACCGCGCCGAAGTCGGCGTCGCCGCGTCGCCGTTCCCACAGCCGGTGCGCTGGCAGCGCCCAGAGCCCGGGTGGATCCGGGAACCGGTAGTGGGCCGCGGCGTGTTGATCGCGGGCGATGCCGCGCAGCCGCTCGCGCATCCGCGCCAGGTAGCGGAGATAGTCGCGGCGCGCTGTCGCCTGGTCCGCCCGGCCCGCTGCCCCGGCGGAGGTGCCCACACTGCTGGCGAGCATGGCCACTGCCGACACCGCGAACAGTCCACCGACCAGATAGGTGGCCGCGCCTCCGCCCCGCCCTGCCATCAGCGCCATCGCCACCGCGCCACCGAGCATCGGCAGGACCATCAGTGTCCTGGTCCAGGTCGCCCGGGTGGACGTGGTCACCTCCGGCGGGGCATCGATGTCCACCGGCTCGTCGGGGACCGTCGGCGCCGGAGGCCGGGCCGGCCGTCGTACGTGCACCGTGCTCACGATCGTCCATCGTAAGTGGACGGCGCATCCCGTAGGCTGCCTGCGTCACCCGCGACCCGTACGGAGGATCCACCGTGCCGACCGGACTGGCCCGTATCACCGTCAGTGCGCCACGTCGCCGGCTGGACGTCGCGCTGCCGGACCGGACGCCGGTGGCGGAACTGCTGCCGGACCTGCTGCGCCACGCCGACGCGGTCGACGGCGGTCCGGACCCGGCCGGAGCGGGCTGGGTGCTGCGCCGCGCCGACGGCGCCGCACTGGCACCGGGACGGGGGTTGGCCGCCCAGGGCATTGTGGACGGGGAGATCCTGCACCTGGCGCCGGTGCGCCTGGACTGGCCACCGCCGGCGTACGACGACGCTGCGGAGGCCGTGGCCGCCGGGGTACGCGGCCGGGGACCATGGTGGTCAGTGGCCGCCACCCGGGTAGCCACCCTGATGCTGGCGGCGCTGTTGCTGGCCGGTGGCCTGGGGGCGACACTCGCCCGGCCGGGTGCGGTGCCACCGGCGGTGCCGGCCGCCGTCGCGGCCGCCGCGCTCGTGGCCGGGATGCTCGCCGCCCGGCGTGAACAGCCGGTGCCCGCAGCCCTGACCGGCGCTGCGGCACTGGCGTACGCGTTCGTCGCCGGCACGGGATGGGCGACGGTCGGTGCGGCCGCCGGTGCCCCGCTGACCGGCGGCGCGGTCGCGCTGCTGGCGGCGTCACTGGTCGGGCTGGTCGTCGCAACGGCACCGGCCGGGGGGCGGCAGGCCGGCCGCGAGGGTGCCCTCCGCGGCTGGTTCGTGCACGTGGCCGGGACCATCGTCGGGCTGCTGGGTGCACCGGCGGCGCTGGCGGCGGGCGCGTGGGGCGCGTCGGTGGCGGCGGCGGTGCTCGCGTGCGTGCTGGTGTGCGGGCTCGGCGCGCTGCCGTCGGTGGCCGTCCGGCTCGGTGGGCTGCCGGTGGCGCCGGCCGGGGTGGAGGGGACCTCTGCCGCGGCGCTCGGCCGGGAGGTGGCGCACGCTGCGGTGGCCCGCGCCGACGAGCTGCTGATCGGACTGCTGACCGGCTGGTCGGTGCTGACCGTGGCCGTGGTCGGGTTGCTGCTGGTCGACGCCGGCGCGGCCGGCGCGGCCCTGGCAGCGGTCACCGCCACCGCGCTGGCGCTGCGGGCGCGGCTGTTCGTGGCGGTGCGCCACCGGCTGCCGCTACTGGGCGGGGCAGTAGCGGGCTACGCGCTGGTGGCGGTGCCGCTGGTGATGGCGGCGCCGGCGACACTCCTGGCGGTGGCGGTGCTGGTCGTCGCGGTCACGGCGTTGCTGGCGAGCGTCGGGGCGGCTGCGCTGCGGCCACCGGTGCGGCCCGGGACGGGCCGGTTCGCCGCCGTGGCCGACGCGCTGGCGGTGGTGGCGGTGGTGCCGCTGGCCGCGGCCGTGCTGGACCTCTACGTCGCCGCCTACACCCTGCTCACGCCGATCTAGGAGGATGCGTCCGCGGTGCCGGAATCCGGCCCGGGCGCCTCCTCGACCGACGAGGGACGGTGGTCGTGGCGGCGGACGGAGGCCTCGATCTCCGCCTCCGCTTCGGCACGCCCGACCCACGTCGCGCCCTCCACGCTCTTGCCCGGCTCCAGATCCTTGTAGACGGTGAAGAAGTGCGCGATCTCGAGCCGGTCGAACTCGCCCACGTGGTGGATGTCGCGCAGGTGCTCCAGCCGCGGGTCGTCAGCCGGCACGCACAGCACCTTGTCGTCGGCGCCGGCCTCGTCGCGCATGCGGAACATGCCCACTGCCCGACTGCGGATCAGGCAGCCGGGAAACGTCGGCTCCGGCACCAGCACCAGCGCGTCCAGCGGGTCGCCGTCCTGGCCGAGAGTGCCGTCGATGAAACCGTAGTCGGCCGGGTACTGGGTGGCGGTGAACAGGGTGCGGTCGAGCCGGATCCGGCCGCTGGTGTGGTCGACCTCGTACTTGTTGCGGCTCCCCTTCGGGATCTCCACTGTGACGTCGAACTGCATTCGGCCACCCCCTGCCTCGTCCCTGACCCTGCCGTAGGCCCTAGTCTCGCGTAGGGACCCGCGTGCGCGAAGGAGGGGCCGGTTGGTGCGGCAGTGGTCACGTCGCGGATTGTGGCTCGCCGGCACCGGCGCGGCGGCGCTGCTCGCGGTCGCGGTGATGATGGCCCTCACCCTGGTGCGTCCCGGCCCCGGGGACGAGGCGGCGGTGCGGTTCGAGCCGCCAGCGCCGCCACCGCCGCCGGAGGTGCTGGCCGCGGCTACCGGGGACGCGCCGATGCCGAGCGCCGACGGGGTCCACGACGCCATCGACGACCTCGTCCGCGACTCCGCCCTGGGCGAGGTCAGCGCCCTGGTGCTCGACGCCGTCACCGGGACGGAGCTGTACGCGCACGAACCGGACCGCACCGCGGTGCCGGCCTCCACCATCAAGCTGGTCACCGCCGCCACGGTGCTCGCGACCCGCGGACCGGCCCACCAGCTCGCCACCGTGGCGGTAGCCGGGCAGGAGCCGGGCGAGGTGGTGCTCGTCGGCGGCGGGGACCCGACCCTCGCCGTGGACGAGGGCGGCATCTATCCGCAGGCCGCGCGGCTGGACGACCTCGCCGCGCAGGTCCGCACCCGTCTCGGCGACATCGAGATCACCTCGGTGACCGTGGACAGCGATCTGTTCACCGGCGGGGTGCACGGTCCCTGGGACACGCACATCCCGGCCAGCGGGTTCGTCGGACCGGTCACGGCACTGATGACCGACGGCGGGCGGGTCGAGCCGGACGAGGTGCGCGCCGCCGCCGCGCGGTGGCCGGAGCCGGACCTGGCCGCCGGAGAGGCGTTCGCGCAGCTGCTGGAGGTGGACGCCGAGGTCGAGCGCGGCCAGGCGCCGCCGCCGGCCGACGCGGGCCCACCGGCCACCCCGACCGGCTCGCCGACCGCCCACCCCACGGCAACCGCGGGTTCGCCGGACCCGGACGAGGTGGTGGCGGGCACGGAACTGGGCCGGGTGATGTCGCCGCCGCTGTTGCGGATGGTCGAGATCATGCTTGCCGACAGCGACAACGTGCTCGCCGAGGCGCTGGCGCGGCAGGTGGCGCTGGCGCGCGGCGAACCGGCCTCGTACGCCGGTGCGGCGGCGGCCATGACCGGCGTGCTCGAGGAACTGGGCGTCCCGCTCGGCGACAGCGTGCTGGCCGACGGCAGCGGGCTGTCGCGCGGCAACCGGCTGAGCCCCACCCTGCTCGCCGACCTGCTGGTCGTGGTCCTCGACGAGCCGCAGCTGGCCGGGATGCTGGCCGGCCTGCCGGTCGCCGGGTGGTCCGGCACGCTGGCGGAGCGCTACCGCAGCCCGCAACCGGACACCGGTCCGGGGGCCGGGATGGTGCGGGCCAAGACCGGCAACCTGGCCGGTGTGAGCACCCTGGCGGGCCTGGTGGTCACCGCGGACGGCCGGCTACTGACCTTTGCGCTGATGGCGAACGACTCGCCGTTCGAGGCTCGCGACGGCCTGGACCGGATCGCGGCCACCCTCGCCACCTGCGGTTGCACCTGAACCGGACGCCCTCGTCCCAAGCGGGCGCCCCCGTCACAGGTCGGCGCTGATCAGGGGCGCCCTGCCGGACGCGGGGCCGCCATGCCGGACGCGGGGCCGCCATGCCGGACGCGGGGGCGCGGGTACGGTGGTGGGTATGGCGCAGCTGGTGGACTGGGACCTGGCCGCGGCGATGGCGCGCAGGATGCGCGGCGCCGGACCGAGGGTGAGCTACGAGGAAGCGGTCGCGGTCGTCACGCAACTGCGGCGACTGACCGACGAGGCGGGCGAGCACGTGGCCAACTACACCGGGCTGCACCCGAAGGTGGACTACCCGCCGGTGCGGGTGGTCGACCGGGCCGCGTGGGCCGGCATCAACATCGCCGGCCTGCGGCAGGTGGTGACGCCGCTGATGGACCAGCTCGTCGGGGACCGGCCCGACCATGGCTTCAGCGCGAGCCTCGGCTCGCGGGTCACGGGGCTGCAGGCCGGCACGGTGCTGGCGTACCTGTCCGGCAAAGTTCTGGGGCAGTACGAGGTCTTCTCCGGCGACCCCGGCCAGTTGCTGCTGGTGGCGCCCAACATCGTGGAGGCCGAGCGCAAGCTGCAGGTCAACCCCCGCGACTTCCGGCTGTGGGTATGCCTGCACGAGGTGACCCACCGCACCCAGTTCACCGCGGTCCCGTGGCTGCGCAAGCACTTCCTGGACGAGGTGCAGGCGTTCGTGGACGCCTCCCGGGCCGCGGAGGTGCCGCTGGCCGAGCGGTTGCGCGCCGGCGTGTCGGCGCTGGCCGACGCGGCACGCAACCCGGACAGCCGCGCCAGTGTCCTCGATGTGGTGCAGACCCCGGAGCAGAAGGCGGTGCTGGACCGGCTCACCGCGCTGATGACGCTGCTGGAGGGGCACGCCGAGTTCGTCATGGACGGCGTCGGTCCGGACGTGGTGCCGAACGTGGCCGAGATCCGGGCCCGGTTCAACCGGCGCCGGCAGGCCGCCAACCCGGTGGAGAAGATGGTGCGCCGGCTGCTGGGCGTGGAGATCAAGCTGCGCCAGTACGCCGAGGGACGCACGTTCGTGCACGCCGTGGTCGACCGGGTCGGCATGGACGGGTTCAACAGGGCGTACGACTCCCCACAGAACCTGCCGCGGCTTGAGGAGTTCTCCGACCCGGACGCGTGGGTCTCCCGCGCCGGCGGCCCCGTCGCCGCCTGAGGCGTGGCCGCGCTGCCCGCGTCGGTGGCGGCGATCCGTCGCGCGGTCCGGCGCGCCCTGGCGGGGGTCTCCGCCCCGGAGCCGGTGGCGCTGGTGGCCAGCTCCGGCGGGGCGGACTCGCTGGCCCTGGCAGCGGCCACCACGTTCGTGGCGCCCCGCCTCGGCTGGCGCGTCGGACTGCTGACCGTCGACCACGGGCTGCAGCCCGGCTCCCGCCAGCGGGCGGATGCCCTCGCCGACTGGGCGCGCGGCAGCGGGTTGGCGCCGGTCGAGGTGCTGCCGGTGACCGTGGCCGGCCGGCGCGGCGGGCCGG
>SLSW01000070.1 GCA_007130245.1 Micromonosporaceae bacterium | reverse complement strand
GCCAGCAGCCGGTGCCACGCGGCGGTGGTGTGCTCCAGGTCGTCCTCGCTGCCGTCGATCGCCCGCTGCTCCAGCTCGTCGCACAGGCCACCGGCCGAGTACGCCTCGGCATAAAGGTCGTTGTCCGCCGGCAGCAGGCCGCGCTCCTCGGCGAACAGCAGGAACACCACCCGCATCATCACCGACACCGCGCCCCGGTAGACCTCGTGGGCATCCACATCGGCCAGGCCCTGCCCGCCGCGTTGCCGGTCGCGGACATCCCAGCGACCCATCGCGGCCACCAGCAGCTCCACCGCCCGGCGCACCTGCACACCCAGCGCCTCGGTGATCTCCTCCTGGGAGTCGAGGCTGTCGCGCAGCAGTTGCACCAGCCGCTCCGACTCGGGCACGCCGAAGAACCGGTGCCGGCTCAGCAGCGACACGAACGCGCGCACCACGTCCCGTTCGGCCGCCTCCGGCCACGCCACCGCGTCGAACACGGCCGTGGTGGTGGCGCCGCCGCGCGGGGCCCACACCAGCGCCCACCAGCGGCCGTCGGTGGCCAGACCCAACTCGATGTCGTGGTGCCGGCACAGGTGCGCCAGCCGGTCGGCCGGGGTGGCCGCCCACGCCTCACCGGGGATGCGGGCGGTCGGCTGCTGCCCCGGCGGGCAGACCACCCCCAGCAGCCGCGCCGTGTCGGGCTTCAGCTCCTCCCCCGGCTCCACCACCGCGAACGACGGCACCAGGTCGGTGTCGTGCTCGGCCACCCGCACCGCCAGCGAGTTCAGGCCGGTGGTGTGGCGGGTGTCGCCCCAGCCGAGCAAGCCGTCCATGACGTACGCCACCCACTCGCCCTGGCCGGCGGCCGGATCCTCCAGCCAGGTGGCATGCGCGGTGCGCAGCCGCTCCCGCTCCTTCTTGTCCAGCGGGTCGAGGGTGGGCCAGGTGGCGCGAAGCACCGGCAGGCTCAGGAACGGGCCGGTGGTCTCCACCAGGCTCAGCCAGTTGCGGTGCTGCTCCGCCCCGTCGGGCGCATCGCGGCGGCGGATCATCGGGTGGCCTCCTGCCTCGGGACGACGAACACGACCGCGACCGGGAAGCGGTGCGGCGTCGGGTCGCGGTAGCGGGCGGCGATCGCAGCCAGCTCCCGGTCCCGCTCGGCGTCCAGGCCGGCCAGACGCTGCGCCCACGACTGCCGGTCGCGGCGATACTGCTGCAGCTCCTCGGTGGTCTTGGCGGCCTCGGCCCGGCTAAACAGCGCCGCCTCGGCGTCGGCGTCGTCCTCGGCGAGCGCCTGCCGCAGGCTGGCCGCGAACTGGTCCAGGTTGGCGGTCACCCGCGCCTGCTCGGCGTCGCGCCGCTGCGCCAGCTTGCGTTCCAGCGCCTCCTGCCGGGTGCGGGTGCGCCAGTCGATCGCCGCCAGCAGCCCGTCGGAGATCCGCGGCCAGCGCTCGGCCAGCCGCTGCTGCACCAGCTCGGAGGCGGGCGTGCCGGCCGACAGCGCCCCGCTGAGCATCCCGCCCAGCGCGGACAGGTTCTCCAGGCGGCGGAACCGGCCCGCCTGCGGCGCCCAGCCGCCGGCGTGCAGCACCTCCTCGTGCAGGCGTACGCCGTCAGCGCCCACCAGCACGAACCGGGAGTACGCGCCGACCAGCACATCCTCCAGCGCCGGGTCGTCGCTGACCACCGCCGCCACCCGGTGCAGCCCGACGTCGCTGTTGGACACCGCGGCCCGCAACAGCCGCGTCGACATCGCCACCAGCGGGTGCCCCAGGTGCGCCAGCACCACATCGTCACTCTGGTCCTGCACCGCCCGGTTGTCGAACGTCACCGGCAGCTGCCGCGGCGGCTCGTCGTCGCGGCGCAGCCGCTCGGTCAGGCCCACGGTGGCGCGCTGCCACGAACCGGTCAACGACGGTACGACGTACCGGCCGTCCCCGATGTCGTCCGGGTCGGGCCGCAGCGGCTGCTGGTGCGCCAGCTCCAACGCGGTGTCCACCACCCGCTTGACCGCCGCCGGGGTGATACCCAGCTCCGCGACCGTGTCGTCGACGTTGACGCGCAACCGGCGCACCTGCTGACGCACGTCGGCCTCGGCCGGCAGCTCCGGTGCGCCCGGTGCCGGGGCGTCCACATCGGCGCCGACCTGCTCACCCAGCATGCGCCGCTGAACCGCGTCGGCCAGCACCGCGTTCACCGGACCCAGGTCCTCCTCCATACGGGCCACCTTGTTCGCCACCCGCGACAGGAACTCCAGATCCGCCTCGTACGAGTCGACCACGCCCTTGAACCCCGTACCGACGAAGTGCCGTACGTCCGGCGGGGTGGTCTGCCCATACCGGTCGATGCGGCCGATGCGCTGCTCCAGCTTGTTGGGGTTGAACGGGATGTCGTAGTTGACCAGGCGGTGGCAGTGCTTCTGCAGGTCGATGCCCTCGCTGGCGGCGTCGGTCGCCAGCAGGATCCGCACCGGATGCTCCTGCGGCGGTGCCTGGAACGCCAGCCGCAGCTGCTCCCGCTCGTCGGTGGCCATCTGGCCATGCAGCAGCGCCAGCGCCTCACCACCCAGGCCCTCCTGGCGCAGCAGCTCGGCCAGCCACCGCTGGGTGTCGCGGTATTCGGTGAACACCACCACCCGCTCGTTGAGCCAGTGCTGTCCGTCGGGCTTGCACACCGCCTGCAGGTACTCGATGAGCGCGCGGGCCTTGGCGTCCGGTCGGGCCTCGTGGGTGGCCGCCCACTGCTCCATCCGCTCCAGCAGCGCCAGCTCGTCGGCGGTCGGGTCCGGCTGCATCGGCCGCGAGCGCCCCAGCGCGTCGTCCTCCGCCTCGGCGAGCTGGACGTCGTCATAGGTGGCGGTGTCGTCGAGGAACTCCTCCAACCACTCCGGCACCTCATCGCCAGGTGGGGCGCTGAGCTCGGCGCGGGAACGCAGCGTCTCGGTGTAGACGGCGACCGTGTGGCCGAACGCCGCCGGGCTGGAGAACAGCCGCTTCTTCAACAACAACGTGACCAGGTCGGTCGCCTTGTGGCCGCGCCTGGTGGTCAGCCGCTTGCGGCGCAGCGCGGCGAACTGCTTGAGCAGGTCGTGGACCTCGCGTTCGGAGTCTGGATACTCCACCGGGATGGCCTGCGGCCGGCGGGCCGCGAACCGCGGGTTGCCGTGCTCGTCGACGATGTCGCGCTTGAGCCGGCGCACCACCGT
>SLSW01000229.1 GCA_007130245.1 Micromonosporaceae bacterium | reverse complement strand
CGGCGGCGGCCGCCCGGCTGGGGGCGGCGGCGGTGCTGCTCGGGCACACCCGCGACGACCAGGCCGAGACGGTCCTGCTGGCGCTGGCGCGTGGCGCCGGGCCGCGCGGCCTGGCCGGGATGCCGGCCCGCCGCGTCGCCGACGGAGTGGCCTGGCTGCGCCCGCTGCTGGCGATCAGCCGGGCGCAGACCCGTGACGCCTGTGCGGCGTCGCACCTGCGGCCGTGGGAGGACCCGCACAACATCGACCCGGCCTACGCCCGCGTCCGGGTGCGGCACACGGCGCTGCCGGCACTGGTCGAGGCGCTGGGCGCGCGGGTCGTCGACAACCTGGCCCGCACCGCCGGGCAGGTGGCCGCGGACAACGAGGCGCTGGACGCCTGGGCGCGCCGGGCGCTGTCGGACGCCGGCACCGGCGCCGGGTCGCTGGCGGTGGCCGCTCTGCGGGATCTGCCGGACGCGGTCCGCACCCGGGTGCTGCACGCCTGGGCGAGGCGGTTGGGCGTGTCCGGCTCGGCGCTGTCCCACCGCCACGTCGCCGCCCTCGACGCGCTGGTCACCGAGTGGCACGGGCAGGGGCCGACGTACCTGCCGGGCGGATTGGCCGTCGCCCGCCGCGCCGGCGTCCTCACCGCGACCCCACCCGCTCCCTGACGGCGACCCGGCCCGCCTGCTGACCGCGACCGTCCCTGGCGTCACCGCGCCTGCCCCGGCTGGCGGATCCGGCACGCGTCAGGTCTCATGGGCAGGTGAGTCATTACCGCACACCTGTTTACGCCCCGCGCGGCGTGTGCGCCACCAGCCAGCCGCTCGCCGCCTCCGCCGGGCTGGCGGTGCTGCGCCGCGGCGGCAACGCCGTGGACGCCGCCATCGCCGCAGCCGCCGCGCTCCCGGTGGTGCAGCCCGGCTCCAACGACATCGGCGGCGACATGTTCGCCATTGTCTGGGACGGCTCCCGCCCGCACGGCCTGAACGCGTCCGGACGCTCACCGGCGGCGCTGACCCGCGAGGCGGTGCTGGCTGCCGGGGCCGCCGAACCGTCCGAGGCCCTCGGCGGGGCGCAGGCCCGGGTCGGGCCGCACGGCGCGGTGCCGGCCCACGGGTGGGCCGCGGTGACCGTGCCCGGGGCGCCGGCCGGCTGGCGTGACCTGCACGAGCGGTTCGGCGCGCTGCCGTTCGCCGACCTGTTCGCCGACGCCATCTCGTACGCCGAACACGGCTACCAGGTCTCCCCGGTGGTGGCCCGGGGCTGGGCGCAGTCGGTCAATCGTCACGCCACCCTGGCCGGTGCGGAGTTCGCCGAGTGGGGCCGGGTGTGGACCGTCGACGGCCGCGCGCCGCGCGAGGGTGAGCACTGGCGTAACCCCGGCGCCGCCCGCACGCTGCGGCTCATCGCCGACAGCCGGGTCGAGGCCTTCTACCACGGGGAGATCGCCGAGGCGCTGGCCGCCTTCGCCGCCCGCACCGGTGGCTACCTCACCTCTGACGACCTGGCACGGCACACCTCCACCTGGGTGGACCCGATCCCGGTCAGCTATCACGGGCACGAGGTGTGGGAGTTGCCGCCGAACGGGCAGGGTCTGGCGGCGCTGCTGGCGCTGGGGATCCTGGACGGGGTCGACACCTCCGGCGCCGACGCCGACGAGCGCCGGCACACGCAGATCGAGGCGATGAAGCTGGGTTTCGCCGACGCGCACGCCTACGTGGCCGACCCGGACCGGATCGACGTGCCGACCGCGGCGCTGCTCGACCCGGCCTACCTGGCAGCCAGACGCCGCGCGATCGGACCGCGCGCGGCCGACCCGAAACCCGGCGACCCGGCCCGCGGCGGGACCGTCTACCTGTGCACCGCAGACGCCGACGGGATGATGGTCAGCCTGATCCAGTCGAACTACATGGGCTTCGGCTCGTTCGTGGCGCTGCCCGGGTACGGGTTCGGGCTGCAGAACCGCGGCGCCGGGTTCTCGCTCGACCCGGAGCATCCGAACGTTCTCGCGCCGGACAAGCGACCGTTCCACACGATCATTCCCGGGTTCCTGACCCGCGGCGGCGACCCGGTCGGTCCGTTCGGGGTCATGGGCGGGCACATGCAGCCGCAGGGGCACCTGCAGGTGATCGCCGCCACCGTCGACGACGGGCTGGACCCGCAGGCGGCGCTGGACACGCCGCGGTGGCAGTGGCACACCGGTCGGCAGGTGGCGGTCGAGGAGGCGCTGGTGGCCGGCGACGACGGAGCGGCGCTGCTGGCGGGGCTGCGGGCCCGCGGTCACGAGGTGAGCGTGGTCGGGACCGGCGCGCCGCAGTTCGGGTTCGGCCAGGCGATCTGGCGGCTGCCCGGCGGCGGGTACGTGGCGGGGTCGGAGCCACGTGCCGACGGCCAGGCGGCGGCCTACTAGGGTTGCCGGACATGGGTGGTGCGGGTAGCAGCTGGTATGAGTCGGACATCGAGCGGATCGTCGCCACGCCCGAGCAGATCGCCGACAAGACCGCGGAACTGGCGGCACAGATCGCCGAGGACTACCGGTCGGTCGATGAGCTGGTCCTGGTGTGCGTGCTCACCGGCGCGTTCGTCTTCACCGCGGACCTGGCCCGCGAGCTGGGGCGGCGCGGGGTGCCGGTGCAGCTGGAGTTCATGCAGGCCTCCTCGTACGGGCAGGCGGCCACGTCGTCCGGGGTGGTGCGGCTGCGTAAGGACCTCGACCGCGACATCTCCGGTGCGCACGTGCTGGTGGTCGAGGACATCGTCGACACCGGCCTGACCCTGTCCTGGCTGCTGAAATACCTGGAGGGCCGGTCGGCGGCCAGCGTGGAGGTGGTGACGCTGCTGCGCAAGCCGGCGGCGATCCGCTCCGCGCCGCCGCTGACGTACGTGGGCTTCGACATCCCGTCGGAGTTCGTGGTCGGCTACGGCCTGGACTACGCCGGGAAGTACCGCGAGGTCCCGTACGTGGGCGTGCTCAAGCCGCAGATCTACAGCCGCTAGCTGGCAGTTGGCTGGACACCTGCCCGCCGCACGCACCGTCGGCGGTCAGGACGGCCGCGGACGGTGTACCGTCGAAACACCGAGGCGCGGTAGGCCGTCGGATCCGTGGGTGCGTGACGCGTCCCCGCTCCCCGGCGGCGACCGCGCGGTGCGGTAGGCATTCGGTCAAGGGAGTCAGGCAGGAGGGCCCGGGCGCGACGCGCTCACACGACAGCATGGAACGG
>SLSW01000239.1 GCA_007130245.1 Micromonosporaceae bacterium | reverse complement strand
TTCGGGTTCGACACCGCGGTCAACATCGCCATGGAGGCGATCGACCGGCTGCACACCACCGCGGAGAGCCACCACCGCACGCTGGTGGTGGAGGTGATGGGCCGCCACGCCGGGTGGATCGCGCTGCACGCCGGCATGGCCGGCGGGGCGAATGTGATCCTGCTGCCGGAGCGTCACTTCGACATCGAGCAGGTCGCCGCGTACGTGCAGCAGCGCTTCCAGACGCAGTACTCGCCCATTGTGGTGGTGGCCGAGGGCGCCACCCCGTTGGAGGGGCAGATGGTGGTGCACAAGGACGAGGTTGACGCGTTCGGGCACGTGCGCCTCGGCGGTATCGGGCAGTGGCTGGCTGAGGAGCTGCAGGAGCGCACCGGTCAGGAGGCGCGCACGGTGGTGCTCGGCCACATCCAGCGCGGAGGCACACCCACCGCCTTCGACCGGGTGCTGGCCACCCGGTTCGGCCTGCACGCGATCGACGCGGTGCGCGACAACGCGTGGGGCTCGATGGTGGCGTTGCGCGGCACCGACATCGCGCGGGTGCCGCTGACCGAGGCCACCGCGGAGATCAAGACGGTGCCGCTGGAGCGGTACCAGGAAGCCGAGGTCTTCTTCGGCTGAACCGACACTTCCCGCGTTGATCATGGTGTGTTCTCCGCGAGTCGCCGGCGTGTCGAAGCGAGAACTCCATGATCAACGCTGAGGGGGGTTGTGATGAGAGGAGAAGGGCCATGACGCCCGGGGTGCATACGGTCGCGGTGATCGGCGCCGGCAAGATCGGAGAGCTGGTGCTCGCGGGGCTCCTGCGTGCCGGGTGGCCGGTCGAGCGGCTGCTGGCCACCGTCCGACGCGCGGACCGTGCCGCCGAGTTGTCCCAGCGGTACGGCATCGAGGTCACCGACAACCTCACCGCGGTGTCCCGCGCCGAGGTGCTCGCGATCGCCGTCAAGCCGCAGGACGCGGCGGCGTTGATGGATGAGATCGGGCCGAAGGTGCCGGCGGACAAGCTGGTGATCACCATGTGCGCCGGGCTTCCCAGCAGCTTCTTCAGCGCCCGGCTGCCCGAGGGCACCCCGGTGGTGCGGGTGATGACCAACACGCCGGCGGTGGTCGACGCCGCCATGACCGCGATCTCGGCCGGTAGCCACGCCACCGCCGAGCACCTGGCGCTGGCCGAGGAACTGTTCACGCCGCTCGGGCGCACCATCCGGGTGCCCGAGTCGCAACAGAACGCGGTGACGGCGCTGTCCGGCAGTGGCCCGGCCTACTTCTACTTCGTGGTCGAGGCGATGACCGACGCGGGCATCCTGCTCGGTCTGCCACGACAGGTGGCCCACGACCTGGTCGTGCAGTCGGCGATCGGGTCGGCAATCATGCTGCGCGACTCCGGCGAGCACCCGGTCAAGCTGCGCGAGGCGGTCACCTCGCCGGCGGGTACGACCATCTCGGCGATCCGGGCGCTGGAGGACCACGCCGTGCGTGCGGCCATCCTGGCGGCGCTAGAGGCGGCGCGGGACCGGGCGCGGGAGATCGCCGCGCAGAACGGCGGGTGAGGCCGATGTCCGGCGCACCCGGCGACCGGCCTACCGGCCCAGGCGACGAAACCACCACGCCGATTACCCTCGACGAGGCCCGCCAGCGGCTGTCGCGGCTGCGCCCGCGCCTCGACGAGTTCGTGCAGCGGCGGGCGGACCTGGCCGAGATGCGCGTCGACCTGGCCGACGGAGGCGACAGCCCGCTGGGCGGGGTCGCCGAGCTCAAGGGGCTGGAGGCGCACCTGCACGCCGAGCTGGAGGACCTGTCCGCCTTCGGCGTCCTGATCAAGAATGTCGCGCCGCTGCTGCTGGACTGGCCGGGTGAACGCGACGGCGTGCCGGTGCTGTGGTGCTGGCTCGAGGGGGAACCAGACATCGAGTGGTACCACCGGGCGGACCTCGGTTTCCCGGGCCGCCGCCCGGTCTGAGGCCACCATGACGGATCAGCGCGGCGTCCACGGCCAGGTCTCCGGTGACGGCCGCGCCTGGGCGGTACAGTGCGCCGACGGTCAGCGGGGCAGCGCCTTCTCCACCGCGGAGGTCAGCTCCGGTGCGTCCGGGGCCACCCGCGGATGGAACCGGGCGACCACCTGGCCGTCCGGAGCCACCAGGAACTTCTCGAAGTTCCAGCGCACGTCGCCGGTGTGGCCACGGGCGTCGGCAGCATCGACCAGCTCGGCGTACAGCGGATGCCGGTCCTCGCCGTTGACCTGCACCTTCTCGGTCATCGGGAACCTCACGCCGTAGTTGGTCCGGCAGAACTCCGCGATCTCGGCCGCGGTGCCGGGCTCCTGATCGCCGAACTGGTTGCAGGGCACCCCGAGCACCACCAGGCCCCGGTCGGTGTACGCGTCGGCGAGCGCCTGCAACGCGGCGTACTGCGGCGTCATCCCGCACCGGGAGGCCACATTGACCACCAGCACGGCGTTACCGCGGAACTGGTCGAGCGCGAGCGACCCACCGGTCAACGCATTGATCCGTACATCGAAGATGCTCACATTGCTGAGGCTACCCTACCGACGGGCCGAGTTCACCCAACCGATGGTGACGGCGACACAGCACCTGGTATCGAACGCCGTCGCCGACGGTGTCGCCGATGACCACCTGCTCGCCTTCGCGGGCCACCACGCCGTTGACCACCCGGGCGTTGAGCAGGCCCCGGCGACCGCACCAGCACAGCACCTCCACCTGCATCCGCACCACCTCGTCGGCGAGCTCGAACAGACGCTTGGCAGCCGGAAACAGCTGCGAACGGAAGTCGGTGGCCAGCCCGAATGCATAGACATCCACATCAGAGACATCCACAAGATCGGCGAGCTGCTCGATCTGGTCGACACTGTAGAACGACGCCTCGTCGCAGATCAGGTAGTCCACCGGGCGCGGCTGGGTGCGCACCAGCTCCGCCAGGTGGAGCTCAGCGGTCACCTCGACCGCGTCGCGGGCCAGCCCGATCCGGCTGGACAACTGCGCCGGTCCGGCCCGGTCGATGGTGGTCAGCACGAGTCCCTGGCGCCCCTGACGCGCCTGGTTGTAGTCCATCTGCAGCGCGAGCGTGGACTTGCCACAGTCCATCGGCCCCCAGAAGAACCGCAGCATCGCCCCGCCGGCCGGGCGCGCGGGAGGTGACGCGGGCGAGTCGGTCATAGCAGCATCAGCGTACGAGACCGGCGCGGCGCGGTGGCCGCTAG
>SLSW01000130.1 GCA_007130245.1 Micromonosporaceae bacterium | reverse complement strand
CGCGTGGGCGGTGCCGGTGAGCACGAGGGCACCGCCGATCAATCCTGCGGCCGCCACGGCGGCCAGTCTTCTGATCATCACTCTCCCTTCAAACACCAACGACTTTCGCTGGTGTATTCCCCCGTGCATGCCTGTCCTATAAGCTCCTCACCGCAGTTGCCAGGAGCCGCAGCCGGAGGTCTCGAAGGCAGCGTCGGAGGCGTGGATCTCCACGCTGACATTGGCGCTGCCGAAGTGGTTGGTGATGATGTCGCTGCCGTCCAGACTGCGCAGGCGCGCCCAGTAGCAGGACCCGCCCGATCCCTGGGCCTGGTACACGCCCGGCTCGATGTCGTCGCCGACCACCCAGATTCCGTCGCCGGGGATCGTGCCGGCCACGATCTGTTCCTCGGTAGCGACTAGCGACTGTTCCCACTCCTGCAGCTCCGCCTCCCGCTCGTCCAGCGTGACTTCGCGCTGGTCCAGTGCGGCCTCCCGGTCGTCCAGCTCCGTCTCGCGCTCGTCGGACGGGTCGACCTCCACCGTCTCGGTGACTGTCTCGGTGACGGTCTCCGTTTCGACAACCGTGCGGTCCTCCGGCTCCCCACCACCCACCGCGGCGCCGGCGACGAAGCCGGTGCAGCACAGCAGTGGCACCCCGAGTGCTCCCGCGAGGACCGGGATGAGCCACCGCGGCCTCCCGCCGGTCGTGGAGGGTGTCGGCGCCGGACCAGCACCAGCGTCGAACTCGGCGGTGGGTTCGTCCGCCGCGTCCGGCTGCGCCGGCATGCCGAATGCGGGCTGTCCCGACGCCGGCGGTTCCGGCGGCGGGGTGGACGGTCCGTGCTCCTGGCTCATATCCGCTCCCACGCGCGGGGACGTCCCGGTGGCCACGCGCTCTCAGCTCAACATCGTGTGGGACCGCGTCAACCTAGCACGTCGTGAACGCAATACACAAGGCGATGTCTCTGATGGCCTGCGTCTTGGAACGGTTGGCTGTCGCGGCGGGGTCCGGCCGGGGGCGTACCGGCGGGCCTCCCTTGCAGCGTCCTTTGAGAGCTGCTCCATCTGTGGGTGCGCCCGCGGCATGCCGGGCACGGTGCGGGCATACTCGGCACCGCTGCGGATCGCGGGCGTCCGGCAGCGCTCCGTTCATGCCAGCAGCTCTCACAGGACCGTTACGAACACCCCGTCTACCGGACCGACCACGTCGGATCGGCGGACTGCGACGGATGGCCGGTGGGCCTCGTCAGAACCCCCAGCAGTAGGTGCCTACTGCACCCGGTCGCGGCGATCTCGCGAGCCTTCGTCACCAGCGCCTGGCCGTCCTACGCTCCGTTCGGCCGTTGCGTGCCGGGCGGCATCCTGCTGTGCCAGTTCGGCCAGCATCGCGTTGTAGGCTGCCAACGCGTCGTCCTCCCGCCCCTCCGCCTCGGCGCGGTCAGCGATCCGGTCCAGTCGGCGCTGCTCACGTTCGTCCGAACGGATCCACTGCGCGACGATCGCGAGCGCCACGAGCATCGTCGGCACCTCGCCGAACGTCCAGGCGATGGAGCCGGCGGTGTACTGGTCGGCCAGCGGATCCGGGCCCCAGGCGCGGGGCAACCGGGTGAACCAGTCGTGCGCGAGCAGGGTGGTGGACTGCATGATGATGATGCCCAAAAAGGCGTGCAGCACCATCGACACGACGACCAGCAGCATGCGCAGGGGCGGGGCGAGCCGGCCCTGACCAGCCCCGGACGTTCCCGTGCCCGCGGCACCCGCGGAAACGCCCACGCCGCGTCCGCGGGCCGCGCGCGGTGCGGCGTCCACGCCGATCGTGACCCAGAAGAACAGATACCCGGCCAGCAGGAAGTGCCCGATCATCAACATGTGGGCGGCGTGCGAGCGCAACGCCAGCTCAAACAGGCCGGTCAGGTACATCGCGTACATGCTGACCACGTAGAAGCCCAGCGCGACCAACGGATGGGTCAGCACCCGGGCGACCGGCAGGTGCAGTGCCGACAGCAGCCACTCCCGCGGGCCCGGCCACGCCGGGTCGGTGGCGCGGCGCAGCGCCCGCAGCGCGAGCGTCACCGGTCCGGCGAGCACCAGCAGGATCGGCGCGATCATGCCCAGCATCAGGTGCTGCACCATGTGGACCGAGAACAGCACCGGGGCGTACCGGGCGATCCCGCTGGAGGTCGCCGCGATGATGACCGCGCATCCGGCGAGAAACGCCACCGTGCGCAGCGCCGGCCACCGGTCGCCGCGACGCCGCAACCGGCGCACGCCGGCCACGTACGCGATGGCCGCGGCCGTGGCGGCGGTGATGAACAGCGGGTCCGGCAGCCAGGCACCCAGCAGCCGCTCGACCGTCATCTCCGGCGGCATCGCGAACCCGAGCATCGAGGTCGCCAGGTCCTCCTCCACCGGTTCGCCCACCGGGGTCGGGCTGCGCGACAGCGCCACCGCCGCCCCCATGGCCAGCCCGAACAGGGCGATCTCCACGACCGTCACGCGGGTGAACCGGCTGCGGTCGCCGCGGTGCAGCGCCGGCATCGACGTGCGGCGCTGCCACCAGCCCACCGCGGCCAGAGTGAGCAGCAGTGCGGTCTTGACCAGCACCATCTGCCCGTACGGATGGCTGGTCAGGTCGGCCACACCGGTCAGGCGGATCTGCGCCGACAGCAATCCGGAGGCGGCGACCGCGATCAGACATGCGGCGGCCAGCGGCGAGAACCGCCCGACCGCGACAGCGAGGTCATCGACGCGGGAGCGGGGAGTCAACGCCAGCGCCAGCAACCCACCCGCCCACAGGGTCACCGGGATGACGTGCAGCAGCATGCTGGACACCGCCAGCTGGTGGTCCCCGGAGGAGGCCGCGTGCCCGGTGAAAACCGGCGGGATCAGCGCCAGGATCGCCAGTGCGAGCGCTACCGTGCCGCCCAGCGGCGACAGGCTCACCCGGCACGTGACGAACACGGCGAGGGCGAGCCCGGTGGAGAAGGCGATGGCCTGGCCGAGGGTCACGGTGCCGGCGAAGCTGGCCAGGCCGGTCAGGGAGACCGCGTCGTCGACCGGGCGACCGACCAGGTCGGACAGGCTGTAGACGAGGGTGAGCACACCGCAGGCCGCCCAGCCGAGCGCCGCCCACCCGGCGGCACGCAGCCGCCGGTAGCCGGAGGCCGACAACCCGTCCTCGCCCCGCAGGGACAGCACCACCGCGGCCAGTAGCAGGCCGATCGTCGCCACCGCGAAGATCCGGGTGCCGAGGCGCGCGCCCGGCAGTGCCCAGGCGGTCACCGCACCCGGGTCGGGCAGTCCCGGCAGCACCTCCCGTTCGGCGCCGCCGCCGTACCACAGCAGCACGAACAGGCTTGCCGCCGCGGCAGCGAGCCCGACCACGACGTACGGCCACCGGGGCGTACGGGTCGCGGCTGCCGTGGCGGCGGGCCGGGTCACTCGCTCGTCCCCCGGCGGCGCCGCCACAGCAGCCCGGCGACGACTGCGAGCAGGACCAGCCCGCCGGCGACGGCGGCGAGCGTGTCGGCGCCCGGGCCGGCGCCGCCCTCACCGGCAGCCGCGCCGGTGCCGGCGTCGGCATCCACGTCAGCGTCCTCGATGCCCACATCATCCGCGTCCGCGCCGTCATCCGGTGGCGTTTCGCTGTCGAGCGTCACGGTGAACTCGTACGAGCCCTGCACCGGATGGCCGTCGTCGGAGTTCACGCGGAAGGCGACCGTGTAAACGCCGCTGTCCAGCGGGGCGGTGAACGTGACCGTGCCACGGGTGCCGTCGACGTCCGGGTCGGTGCTCGGCACCGGCTGCTCGTCGGCGTCGGTGACCACGATGAGGGTGAACGCCGGATCGAGCCGCTCGGCAAAGACCAGCTCCACCCCGGCCGGCGCGGTGTCCAGGACCGCGTCGGGAGCCGGCTCCGCGTCGATCAGCCGGTTGTGGGCCCACGCCGGGGTAGCGGGCGCGAGCGCAGCCAGCAGGCCGGCGGCGGCGAGCGCCGCCGCGAATGCTCTTCCCCTCATCATGCCTCCACGCCGAGTATGTCTGACGGGTAGTCGGCGGCCCGGAGCCGGTGGTTCCTGTGTGAGGGGCCACAGAGAGGACGGGGATTACCCATTAGTAACCTACGGAGCCGTAACATAGTGCCATGCCGACCACATCCACCCGCCTGCGACCGGTCGACATCGGCAAACCGCGGATGCGGGGGTGGCTGCACGCGTACGCGTTCGCGGTCGCTGCGGTGGCCGGCATCGTGCTCGTCGCCGTGGCCGCCACCCGGCCGGGCGCCGCGCCGCTGGTCAGCACCCTGATCTACAGCCTGACGGTGCTCGCACTGTTCGGGGTGTCCGCGCTCTACCACCGGCGGGTCTGGAGCCGGCGCGGGTTCGCGCTCATGCGTCGGCTCGACCACTCGATGATCTTTCTGCTCATCGCCGGCACCTACACCCCATTCAGCGCGCTGCTAATGCCACCGGACACCGCGACGGTGATCCTCGCGGTGGTGTGGGGCGGCGCGGCGGCGGGCGTCGCGCTGAAGATGATCTGGCCGCACGCGCCGCGCTGGCTGTCCTCCCCGCTGTACGTCGCATTGGGCTGGGTGGCGATCACGGTGCTACCCGACATTTTGCACGCCGGCGGGGTGACCACGCTGGTGCTGCTGCTGGTCGGCGGTGCGGTCTACACGGCCGGGGCCGTGCTGTACGCGCTGCGGCGGCCGAATCCGTGGCCGGGGGTGTTCGGCCATCACGAGTTCTTCCACGCGTGCACGCTGGTGGCCGCCCTCAGCCACCACGTCGCCGTCTGGTTCATCCTCTTCTGATGGTTCGGTTTGGGGATTGGTGTAGTCGCTGGAGCGACCACACCAATCCCCAAACCAGCTCGCGGTAGGTCAGAAGCAGGGGAAGGTAGGCACGCCTCCGGTGCGACCCTTACTGAAGATCACGTCCGGGTGCAGGGCCGATGACCAAGCCCCGATCCGGTCGATGACGCCGTGGATCGGCTGCGAGCTCGCGTCGTCCGCGGTGCCGGCGACGCCGATGAACATCGGGCCGTCGGCACGCCACGGCGCCGGCCCGGCCCCCGCGACCCCGGCGGGCTCGCCGTTCAGGTACACCCGGGCTTCGCCCGCGTGCAGGTCGAGGACCGCAGCGAGGTGATGCCACACCTGCTCCGTGACGGCGCCAGCCTCGCTCTCGACCGTGCCGAACCCGCTGTTCGGATGACCGGTCGGGACGCTGAACCGCACCCGGGCATCTGGCGTCACCTGCAACCGCATCGCCGGCTGGAAGATGCCCGCCTGGGACAGCACTGTCTGGTGGTCCTCGGTGAGCGACTCCAGGTAGACCCAGGCGGTGACGGTGACGAGCCGTCCGTTGGTGTGACCGTCTCCGTGGTGTGGGCGTATCCCGCACCGGACCCGTCAAACTCCAACGCACTCATCGGGAAGCAGAACCGGTTCGGGACCCAGGCGTAGTCGACGCCCTCGGTCCCGGCCAGGGTCAGGTGATGGTCGCCCACCACATCGTCGGTGTTGCCGGAGGCGAGCGGCCAGAACGCTATCGGCGTCGCTTCTGGCGAGTCACCGTCAAGCAGGGGATCTGCTGCCGCGCTCGGTGTCAGGCCTGCCAACACGATAGCCCCGGCCGCCGCGACCGACGCGGTAATGGACAGTGCGCGAGGCGTACGACGAAAACGAGCGGTATTACTTCGCAAACCATCGTCTAATTTCAACGAAAAGCTCCTCACATTGGTTGGCGACCACCATCTCAAGTGAAGGCCTGATAATCAACCTGGCTCCATATGCAGATCCTCAAGGCGCGAGGCCGGCAGTATTGAGCGACAATAGTCGATACGAAGATGAGCAACGATGCATCGAGCGTCGATCATCTGTAGAGGCACACGGTGCGTCTGATCCTTTCGACCACGGGCTCGGCCAGGAGGAGGACTCGCGTGGAAGACTCGGGCCGTGTCCGGTGATGCGCGTGTGGCGGAGTGCCCGGGCCCCCGGCGGGCGGAGGGCCGGGCGTGAGGCGGCGCTGGGAGTTCTACCGGACGGCCTCGGGCGGTGCGCCGGTGCGCAAGGAGATCAAGAAGCTCTCGCTGACCGTCGCCGAGCAGGCCAAGGTGCAGGCGATCATGGACCGGGTGGCCGAGGGGCGGACCCGGCCGCAGGACGTACGACCACTACGTGACGGGGTGCGGGAGGTCCGGGTCCGGGTGGCCAACCGCCGGCTACGGCTGCTGTTCGCTGACGCCGGTGACGGGGAGGTCCTGCTCGCGCTGCATCTGTTCGCCAAGCAGCAGCAGATCGAGGCCCGGCACATCGAGGTGGCCGTCGACCGGCTGCGCGAGTGGCGTACGCGGGAAGGGTAGCCGGCCGGCGTCCCTATCGCCTGCAGGCGATATGCTCGAAACCGAACGGACGGAGGAGGCGACGCCGTGGGAGATGAGCTGTTCCAGCTGCTCGGCACCGACGGGCGCGACGCCCGGGTGCGGGCCGCGGCCGAGGACGCCGCCGACGCCGAGCGGCTGGTCGACACGCTGGTGGAGATGCGCACCGACCAGGGCATCACCCAGGCCGACCTGGCGGAGCGGATGGAGACCACCCAGTCGGCGGTGTCCAAGTTCGAGCGTGCCGGCGGCGATCCCCGGCTGTCCACGCTGCAGCGCTACGCGCGGGCGGTCAACGCCCGCCTCCGGTGGGTGGTGTCAACCTCGCCGCGGGAGGGCGACATCTGGCAGGAGGCCAGCTATCCGATACCGGTGGCGGAGGAGGCGGAAGCGCCCGCTGCGGAGGCGGGCATCGCCACCCCGTCGTTCAAGCTGGCCTCATGAGCCGTACGGTCACGTCGCTGGACGAGCTCGCCCCGTTGCTCGACCTGGAGAACGTCCAGGTGCACGAGACGGCGGGCCGGCGGCGCGACGCCTTCGACCTCTCGCACA
This sequence comes from Micromonosporaceae bacterium, assembly GCA_007130245.1. GTDB lineage: Bacteria > Actinomycetota > Actinomycetes > Mycobacteriales > Micromonosporaceae > Natronosporangium. The sequence continues at coordinate 5,453 of SLSW01000130.1, read as the reverse complement.
TCCCGGTGGCGGAGCACCGGCCGGAGGTGCGGGTGCGGCAGGCGCTGCAGGACAACGTGCTCGCGTTCCGCGCCCGCATCGAGTTCAGCACCCGACACGCGGTCATCGTTGCCGACGTGGCCGCCTACTTCCGGCTGACGGAGACCGTCGCGCGTCCGCCGGCCGAGGTGCTCGACGGGTTCGCCCGCCAGATCGGGCTGCCGACGGTCCTGCCGTACCTTCGCGTCCAGATCCAGCAGACCGCCCGCCAGCTGGGTGTTCCCGCCCCGATGTTGAAGCACTACTGGGCGAAGGACCTCGCGACCGTACGGTTCGCGGCAGAAGGAACGCGTTGACCGCCTGCCGCCACGAAGCTGATCCATCACGTATGATCGCGTGAATTCGATACACGTGCCGGCTGCGGATGATGTGGGCGCGGCCGGACGGGAGGCACCTGATGGCTGAGTCGGACCGGTCGACACACGACGGCGCCACCGTCGCGGCGTACGATATCGCCCGCCTGACCGGCGTGGGTCGGGCGGCGGTGAGCAACTGGCGCCGCCGCTACGCCGACTTCCCGAAACCGGTCGGCGGCAGCGCCGCCAGCCCGCTGTACGCGCTGGCCGACGTGGAGAACTGGCTGACCCGGCACGGCCGGCAGTTCACGGTGCGGCCCGGCGACCGGGTGTGGCAACGCGCGCGCGGCGCGGTCGACGACCTCACGCTCGGCGAGTTGCTGGGCTACCTCGGCGGGTTCCTGGTGCTCCTCACTCGCGCCCCGCAACAGTGGCGCCGGCTGGCCAAGCGCGACGACGAGGCGCTGGCCGCCGCGCTCACACCGGCGGTGCGCAAGGCTGTGCCGGAGCTGCCCGACGGGCCCGGGGGCGCCGAACCGGTAGACGTCGGCTGGATACCGATCCTGCGGGAGGCAGCCGCGGCCGCCGGCGACGACCAGCACCGGGAGGTGTTCGACTTCGCCTGCGAGCGGTACCTGGAGATCCACGCCCGCCGCCGGCTGGTCACCGCCGAGCCGGTCGCCGAGCTGATGGTGGCGCTGGCCGGTGCCGACGGCGGGGTGGTGCTCGACCCGGCCTGCGGCGTTGGCACGCTGCTGCTGACCGCCCACCGGCACGGCGCCGGCGCGGTGCACGGCCAGGAGGTCGACGCCGACGTGGCGCGCCTGGCCACCGCCCGGCTGCTGCTGCACGGCGCGCCGGTGCGCATGCACGCCGGCGACTCGCTGCTTGCCGACGCGTACGACGGTGAGCGGGCCGACGCGGTGGTGTGCGACCCGCCGATGGCCGACCGCTCCTGGGGGTACGAGGACCTGACCGCCGACCCGCGCTGGGAGTACGGCCTACCGCCGCGCGGCGAGCCGGAACTGGCGTGGGCGCAGCACTGTCTCAGCCACGTCACGCCGGGTGGGTCGGCGGTGGTGCTGATGCCGGCGGCGGCCGCCGGCCGGCGCGCCGGCCGGCGCATCCGCAGCAACCTGTTGCGGGCCGGGGCGCTGCGGGCAGTGGTCAGCATCCCGGGCGGGCTGGCCGGCACCGCGTCCGCACCGGACCTGTGGGTGCTGCGCCGCCCCGGGGCGGACGATCCGGCTCCGTCCCACCTGCTGCTGGTCGACGCCGCCGCCAGCGACGACACCACCGGCACCGACCTGTCCGGCGTGCGGGGCGCCTGGCGGGCGTTCACCACCGACCCCGAAGGCGCGCTGCCGGAGACCGCCCGGGCGGTACGGGTCATCGACCTGCTCGACGACGAGGTGGACATCAGCCCGTCGCGGCACCTGCCCCGGCCGTCGACAGCCGACAGTTCCGGGTTCCGCCCGACCCGGGACGCGCTGCGGGAGGCGGCGGGACGGCTGACCGCCTCCCTACCGGAGCTGGACGAGACGTCCCCGACCGGGCAGGCGCCGTCGGTCAGCCTCGGCGAACTGGTCCGCGCGGGGGTGGTGGTCATCCACCAGGCGCCGCTGCGGATGACGGTCGACGAAGGCCCCACCCCGGTGCTGACCGCCCGCGACGTCCGGCACCGGCGTGGGCCGTCCGGCCACACCGGGCCCGGTCCCGGTGTGGTGATGCTCGAGCCGGGAGATGTGGTCACGCCGGTGGCGGCGCGGGAACCGGTCGCGCTGGTGATCTCCGAATCCGGTGCCGCGCTCGGCCCGCAGCTCTACCTGCTGCGCCCCGACCCGGAGCGGCTCGATCCCCACTTCCTCGCCGGGTTCCTGCGCATCGCCCAGACCATCGGTGGCCAGCGGGGCTCGCTGGCCAGCCGTTCCGATGTGCACCGCCTCACGCTGCCCCGGTTGCCCGTGCCCGAGCAGCGGCGCTACGGCGAGGTCTTCCAGCGGCTGGCCTCCTTCGAGCAGACTGTGCGGGAGACCGCCACGCTCGCGGATGCGCTGATCAGGCGCGGGTTCGCCGGGCTGGCGGCGGGTAGCCTGCAACCCCGCGGCGGAAGCGGCTGACCGCCCGTCGCCGCGACCCGTCGTGTGTGGAGGAGCCGTGGTCACGAAGACTCTCGTCAACCACCGGTACGAGCTGGACGAGCTCCCGCTCGCGCGGGGTGGCATGGGTGAGGTGTGGACGGGGCGCGACATCCGGCTGGAGCGCGAGGTCGCGGTGAAGTTCATCCGCTTCCCGGACGACGCGCCCGACCAGGAACTGGTGCGACGGTTCGTCCGCGAGTCGCGCATCACCGCCCGGCTGGAGCACCCCGGCGTGCCGGCGGTCTACGACGTGGGCACCCACGACGGACGTCCGTACCTGGTGATGCAGCGCATCCGCGGCGTCAGCGTCGCCGACCTGAACGCCGAGCACGCGCCGCTGCCGGTGGGCTGGGCGGTGGCCATCGCCGCCCAGGTGTGCAGCGTGCTGTCGGTGGCCCACCGGGCGTCCCTGGTGCACCGCGACCTGAAGCCGGGCAACCTGATGCTCGACCGCGACGGCGGCATCAAGGTGCTCGACTTCGGTCTGGCGGTGGCGCTGGATCTGGCCGACCACTCGCAGATCACCCGGACCGGGCAGACGCTCGGCACGCCGGCGTACATGGCCCCGGAGCAGATCATGGCCTCGATGAGCGGCCCCCGCAGCGACCTGTATGCGCTGGGATGCACCGTGTACGAGATGCTGTGCGGCGAGGCGCCGTTCCGCGGCTCCACCGCGTACGCGGTGATGAGCCAGCAGGTCGACGACCCGCCCCGACCGGTGCGCCGCCTGCGCTCCGAGGTTCCGGAGGACCTGGAGCGGCTGGTGCTGTCGCTGCTGGCCAAGGCACCCGACGACCGTCCGGACAGCGCCGAGGTGGTCTACGAGCGGCTGCTGCCGTTCGTAGACGGGTTGGGGCCGCTGCCGGGGGTGCTCCCGCCGGACAGCGGGCCGAGCGCGACACGCATGTACGCCGGGGTGCTCAGCCGGGTGCTGGCCGACGCGCGCCGCCCGGCGCCGGGTCCGCGCCCGGCGCCGGACGCCGAGACGGTCGATCCGCCGCCACGGTTCTCCCGTTCGGAGCTGGACCGGGCCCGCGAGCGGGCCGCCGAGCTCATCCGGCAGTCGCGCTACAGCCAGGCTGCCGAGGTGCTCTCGGCAGTGATGGAGCCGGCGAGCCAGGTGCTGGGCGAAGCGGACGACGACGTGGTGAGCCTGCGCCGCGAACTGGCGGGGGTGCTGTTCGAGGGCGGCGACTACCGCGCGGCCGCCCCCCAGTTCCGGCAGTTGGCCGGCGACCTGGCCGACCGGCACGGGCCGGACACGGAGCAGGTGCTGCACCACCGGATGCAGGAGGCCACCTGCTACGCCCTGCTCGGCGAAAGCAGCCGGGCGCTGCAGCAGCTCGGCGACCTGCTCGACGATGAGCGCCGGGTGCTTGGTGAGGACCATCCCAAGACCCTGGAGTTACGTCGCCAGATCGGCCTGCTGCAGCTCGGCGCCGGCCGCCGCGATGCCGCCGAGCAGACGTTGACCGGGCTGCTGGACGACCTGACGCGGCTGCGCGGGGGCGAGCACGCGGCGGTGGCGGACGTCCGCGACCTGCTCACGGTCATCCGACCGTCCGGGTGAGCCGACACGGTCGCCCGCGCCCGGCAGGTAGGTTGGGGGGACCGGACGGATCGCGGGGGGAAACGTGCAGGTGCGGGTGGAGGAGCCGGAGCCACGACGATTCGTGGTGGTGCCGAGCGGCGAGCTGGACATGGCCACGACGCCGGTGCTCGACCGGGCGGTCGGGGAGGTGTTGGCGCGTGACGAGGTGGCGGCGCTGGTCGTGGACCTGACCGGGGTGCGGTTCATGGACTCCAGCGGGATCCGGGCGCTGCTGCAGGCCCGCAACGCGGTTGCCGAGCGCGGCGCCCAGTTCTCGCTGACGCGCCCGAGCGAGCAGGTCGCTGTGGTGCTGCGGGCAGCGGCGCTGGACCACATCTTCGACATCGATGGCCACGGGCAGCCACCGCTCGAGGTGTGAGCAGGGTGTCGGTCTGGCATGAGTGTGTCGCCATCCTGGTGCGCGACAGCAGGTTGGTGCAGCCCAGTGGGCTTCCGGAGCTGATCAACGAGGCGCTCCGGCTGGTGCGCGTCGAGGCGACCGTCTATCTGGTCGACCGGGAACAGATGGCGTTGCGTGCCCTGCCCCGCGCCGGCCGCGCGACACCGGAGCCGATGGCGGTCGAGGCCACCGTGGCCGGCCGTGCCTACATGACCCAGGAGGTGGTGGTCCCGCCCGGCCAGTCCGACCGGATGTGGTTGCCGCTGGTCGACGACACCGAGCGACTTGGTGCGATCGAGTTGCGGCTGCCGGCGGATCTGTCGCCGGAGGATCCGCAGGTCCGGTCCGGCGCTGTGCTGTTCGCGCTGGCACTCGGCGACCTGATCATCGGCAAGCTGCCCTACGGCGACACGATCAACCGCACCCGGCGCTCTCAACCGATGTCTACCGAAGGGGAGATGCTCTGGCGTACGCTGCCGCCGCTGACCTGCACCACCTCGGAGCTCACGGTGGCGGCGGTGCTGGAGCCCTGCTATGACGTCGGCGGTGACGCGTTCGACTACGCCGTCGACTACCAGCACCTGCGGGTGGCCATCGTCGACGCGGTCGGGCACGGTCTGACCGCTGCCCTGACCTGCACCCTCACGCTGGCGGCCACCCGGGCCGCGCGCACCGCCGGCCTGGGCCTCACCGCCACCGCCGCCGCGGCCGACAAGGCGATCACCAGCCAGTTCCAGGACTCCCGCTACGCCACCGCTGTCCTCGCCGAGCTCAACACCGCCACCGGACTGGTGCGCTACATCAACGCGGGGCACCCGCCGGCGGCGCTGATGCGCGAGGGCCGGATCGTCGCCTCGCTCGACGCCGCTCCGCGCACCCCGCTGGGCCTGCCGGAACCGTGCCAGATCGCCGAGTACGAGTTGCAGCCCGGCGACCGGCTGATCTTCTACACCGACGGCATCGTGGACGCCCGCGACGCCGACGGG
>SLSW01000301.1 GCA_007130245.1 Micromonosporaceae bacterium | reverse complement strand
GGTGCCGGTACCGTCGCCGGCGTGGGTGGCATCGAGGTGGACGCCTACCTGGCGCGGCTGGGGCTGGCGCGTCCTGGCCCGCCGTCGGTGGCGGGGCTGTTCGCGCTGCACCGCGCCCACGTGGCGCGGGTGGCGTACGAGAACCTGGAGATCCAGCTGGGCCGGCCCACCACCGTCGACCCGCACGAGTCGGCCGCGCGGGTGCTGCGCGGGCGCGGCGGCTACTGCTACCACCTCAACGGAGCGCTGTCGGTGCTGCTGCGCGCGCTCGGGTACGAGGTGCGCTGGCACGTCGGCGGCGTGCAGCCGCACACGGCGGCGGAGCCGGTCGGCGCTACCGCCAACCACCTGGCGCTGACCGTGCACGGGCTACCGGCGCCGGAGTGCCCGGACGGCGTGTGGCTGGTCGACGCCGGGCTCGGTGACGGGCCGTACGAGCCGCTGCCGCTGCGGCCCGGCGCCTACCGGCAGGACCCGTTCGCCTACGGCCTGGCGCGCTCGACGGCGGTGCCGGGCGGCTGGCGGTTCACCCACGACCCGCTCGGCGCCTTCACCGGAATGGACTTCGCGTGGCCGGCGGCCGGCCCGGCGGCTTTCGCCGACAAGCACGCCCACCTGTCGACGTCGCCGGAGTCGGGGTTCGTGCAGAAACCGGTGGCGATTCGCCGCGACGCCGGCGGCGCCGACCTGCTGCGCGGGTGTGTGCTCGCCCGGGTGGACGCCGGCGGGCGCCACGAGCAGCAGATCGACACCGCTACCGACTGGTTCGCCGCGCTCGCCGACGTGTTCGGCCTCACCCTGGAGGACGTGGACACGGACGAGCGGGTGGAGTTGTGGAGGCGGACCCGCGCCGCGTTCGAGGCGTGGCTCGCCGAGCAGGACGAATCGTGACCGCCGGCCGCGACGCGGCGGAGGCTGCCGGCGGCGCGGCGGTCGCGGCCGGCGACGCCGCCGGGGTGGTGCGGCGACTGGCGGCGGCCGGGCAGACGTTGGCCACCGCCGAGTCGCTGACCGGGGGACTGCTGGCGGCGGCGTTCGTGGCGATGCCGGGCGCCAGCACGGTGTTCCGCGGCGGCACGGTCGTCTACGCCACCGACCTGAAGGAGTCGCTGGGGGGTGTGTCCGCCGGGTTGCTGGCTGCGCGGGGCCCGGTCGATCCGGAGGTGGCGCTGGCGCTGGCGCGAGCGGTGCGCGACCGGTGCGGCGCCGACTGGGGCGTGGCGACCACCGGCGTGGCCGGCCCGGAGGCGCAGCACGGTGTGCCGGTCGGCACGGTGCACGTGGCCGTGGCCGGTCCGAGCGGCGCCGACGTGCGCTCGTGGCGGTTGGACGGCGACCGGAGCGCGGTGCGCACCGGCACTGTCGCTGCCGCCGTCGCGCTGCTGGTCGAGCGGCTCGCGGCGCCGTCCGCGCCGTCCGCGCCGTCCGCGCTGGCGGCAGCGGTGGGCGCCACCAGTGGGTCGCTGCCGACCCTGGCCGGGGCGCTGGTGTCCCTGCGACCGGCCACGGAGGCCGACGTGCCGGCGCTGGCCGCGATCCGCGCCGCTCCCGAGGTCTACGCCAGGTGGGGCGGCGATGCCGACCTCACCGCCGAGGTTCGTTCCGATCTCGACGACCCCGACTCGCCGACGTTCGTCATCGAGGCCGACGGCCGGGTGGTGGGGGCGATCCAGTACTACGAGGAGTCCGACCCGATGTATCGGCACGCCGGGATGGACCTCTATCTCGACCCGGCGGTGGCCGGCCGGGGACTGGGGACCGACACGGTGCGCACGATGGCCCGGTACCTTATCCGCGATCGCGGTCACCATCGTCTCGTCATCGACCCCGCCGCGGACAACACCGCCGCGATCCGGACCTACCAGAAGGTGGGCTTCCGGCCGGTGGGGGTGATGCGACGCTACGAGCGGGGCCCGGACGGGCGGTGGCACGACGGCCTGCTGATGGACCTGCTCGCCGACGAACTGGACTGACGGCCCCGGCGGTCAGTCGCTCGCGCCCCGCTGGTAGGTGGCCATGATGGCCGGCCACCCGGTGTCGGCGCCGACCTGCTTGTGCAGTTGCTCCTTCTGCGACAGGGATTCCGGTGTTGTGTCGTGCGCGGGCGCATCGGCCTCGACCGCCTCCTGGAACGCCGCCAGGGCGTGTGCCCAGACCCGGTCGAGCCAGGCGCGCAGGCCGGCCACGCCGGCCGGGTGGAGCTGGTAGACCCGCCGGGTGCCCAGGGCCCGGTCGGTGACCAGGCCCGCCCGCTTGAGCGCCCGTAGGTGCTGGGAGACGGCCGGACGGCTGACGGGGAGCTGGTCGGCCAGTTCCCCCACCGCCTGCGGGCGCCGCCCGAGCAGCTCGAAGATCGCCCGGCGGGTCGGGTCGCCCAGCACTCCCAGCCCGGCGTCGTCCGGCCTTTCGTAAGTTTCCACGAACCGTAAGTTTATACTTACGGAGGTGCGTCACGCCGGTGCTCCCCGGCAGTGGCCGCCGACACGACGCCGCCCCGTGCCCAGCGGATGCCATTGCCGGCCGGCAGCGGGTACCGTTACTAGGTGTCTGAAGGGAGCTGCGGGTGCTGCTTAGGCGAGTGATCGGTGACGCGTTGCGCGCACGGCGCCAGGGCCAGCACCGCACGCTGCGGGAGATCTCCACCGCGGCGAACGTGTCCCTGGGTTACCTGTCGGAAATCGAACGCGGCCAGAAGGAAGCCTCCAGCGAGCTGCTGGCCGCCATCTGCCAGGCCCTCGGGTCCCGGCTGTCCGACGTCCTGCGGGAGGCCAGCGACCACCTCGCCAGCGTCGAGCAGGCCGAGCGCCCGCTGGCCGAGGCGCCCCTGGCCGAGCCGGTGCTCACCGTCGACGCGGCCGTGCTCGAGCCGGCCGGCACCGAGCGTGCCCCGCACACGGTCAGCGACGGACAGGTCTCGGTCGCGATCCACCGCCACGGGCCGCTGCGCACCACCCTGCACACGGTGCGCACCCGCGGTCGCGGGGTGGCGCACACCTCCTGAGACACACGCACTCCGCGCGCTGGCGGTGAAACGGTCACTCCTAGCGGGTAATGTCGTGGTACAACCACGCACTGCCGGACGGTACGCACCGCCGGATGATCAGGTGGGCAACACGGGGTCGACACCGCCTGACACGATGGTGCCGGACAACCGGCCGTTACCCCGCAGAGAGGACCGCTGACAATGGCGAACCCGTTCGTCAAGGCCTGGAGGTACTTGATGGCGCTGTT
>SLSW01000285.1 GCA_007130245.1 Micromonosporaceae bacterium | reverse complement strand
GGGCGCCGAGGTCGGCCTCCGCGCGTACCTTCGACTCCCCGTACGGGGTGACCGGCGCGAACGGAGCGTCCTCGTCCAGCGGCTTGTCGTCCGGGCCGGCGCCGTAGAGCGAGCAGGACGACGAGAACAGGAACCGGCCCACCCCGGCAGCCCGGGCGGCGCGCGCCAAGCGCACGGTGGCGCGGTGGTTGACCGCAAAAGTGAGCGCCGGGTCGAGGTTGCCGACCGGGTCGTTGCAGATCGCGGCCAGGTGCAGCACCGCGTCGACTCCGGCGCAGTGCTCGGGGCGCACGTCGCGCAGATCCACCCGTACCGTGTCGACCTCCGGCGGCGGCGGCCCCAGGGTGGCGTCGGCGAACAGTCCGGTGTCCAGCCCGACGACCTCATGGCCGGCGTCGGCCAGCATCGGGGTGAGGACGCTGCCCAGGTAGCCCTGGTGACCGGTGACAAGTACACGCATGACAGCTCCGTCTGATAGTTCGCCCAGATCCATCGTTATTATCCACATGTTTCATGCTATTTGTCAAAAAACTGCAAGACTAAGTTGTTCATCCTTGTATACTCACTGTCGTTATGCCGCATCCGTTCCGCTTCACCACGTCGATGCCGCCGCTGACCGCGCCGGTGGCCAAGTGGCGCGACGAGATCCGAAGGATCGAGGACCTGGGCTTCAGTTCCGTAGCGATCTCGGATCATCTCACCGGCGGCTGGTCGATGGACCCGGTCGTCACCATGACCGTGGCGGCCGAGGCCACCAGCCGGCTCCGGGTGCTCGCCATGGTCTTCTGCAACGACCTTCGCCATCCGGCGCTGCTGCACCGGTCCATGGCGAACCTCGACGTGGTCTCGGAAGGCAGGGTGGAGATCGGCCTGGGGGCCGGGTGGAAGCAGGAGGACTATCAGGCGACCGGGATCGCGTTCGACCCGCCAGCCACCAGGGTGTCCCGGTTGGCCGAGTCGGTCGACGTGATCAACGGACTGTTCTCACCGGAGGTGCTGACCTACACCGGAGCGCACTACCGGGTGCATGAGCTCGCCGGTCTGCCCCGGCCGGTGCAGCGGCCCCGCCCGCCGCTGTTGATCGGCGGCGGCGGACGACGGGTGCTGGAGCTAGCCGGCCGGGCCGCGGACATCGTGGGAGTCAACCCCAGGCTGACCGCTGGTGCGGACTGCGGGGCCGCGATCGAGCAGATGGCACCCGGCGCGCTCGGGCAGAAGGTGACCTGGGCGCGCGACGCCGCCGCGCTCGCCGGTCGGCGTCCGTCAAGGCTCGTGTTCCAGCAGAGTGTGCTCGACGTCTCCCTGACCCACCGCGGGGTCCGTCACCGGTGGACCTCCAGCCTCGCGGTCCACGCCTCCGCGGATGTGCTGGCGCGGTCGCCGGCGGCGCTGCACGGCGACCTGAGCCGGTGTGTCGACACGCTGGTGCAGCGGCGTGAGGAGTACGGCGTCAGCTACCTGCATCTGGGCGGGAACCTGGAGGCGGCGGCGTTGATCGTCGGCAGGCTCGCTGGTTGCTGACACCGCGGCGCTTGCCATAAAGCGTTTCGAACTGGACAAATCGCTCGTTGAGCATCGGGTAGGCCATCCCCGACGAGCAGGAGAGAGCGCAATGCCGGCCAGCACAGGCCCCACCGCAGACCTGAAGGACCTCCGCGTGGGCGACCGCGTCGAGGTCCGTGGAGCCGAGGAGATCCTCGCCACCCTCGACGCGCACGGGGAGCACGAGTCGCTGCCGTTCATGCCCGAGATGCTGCGGTACTGCGGCCGCCAGTTCACCGTGGACAAGGTCGCCCACAAGGTGTGCGACACCATCGGCGACAGCGGTTTCCGCCGAATGGACAACGCCGTGCACCTGGCCGGCGTGCGCTGTGACGGTTCGGCACACGGTGGATGCCAGGCGGCGTGCCTGATCTACTGGAAGACCGCGTGGCTCAAGCGGGTGGACCCGACCACGCCGGGTCCTCAGCGGGCCGCGGCGCCGAAGGGCATGGAGTCGCTGTTGACGCGTGCCAGCCGGGGCCAGCTGGCCGCCGACGGGGTCGAGACCTACCGCTGCCAGTCCACCGAACTGCTGCGAGCGGCCCCCCACACGCTGCCGGTGCGCCACCCGGGCCAGTACATCCGGGACGTCCGGTCGGGCAATGTGAGCGCACCCTGGGCGCTGCGCGCGTATGCGGTGGCGATCGTCAACCGCATCCAGGATCTCAGTCGCCGCCACCTGCCGGGCTGGTTGCGGATCCGCGGCGGCCGCCGGTGGCGGGTGCTGCGCGGCAGCGGCTCCCGTACGCCCACCGGCAGCACCTGCCTGCAGCCGGGCGAGCTCGTGCGGATCAGGTCCAGGAGTGAGATCGAGCGGACGCTCAACACCGACCTGCGCAACCGTGGCCTGGGATTCGATGCGGAGATGACCCGCTTCTGCGGGCGCACCGCCCGGGTCGCGCGACGCGTCGAGCGGATCATCGACGAGCGGACCGGCCGGATGCTGCACATGCGCAACCCGTGCATCGTGCTGGAGGGCATCGTGTGCGAGGGCGCCTACAGCGTCAACTGCCCGCGCTCGATCCCGGCCTACTGGCGGGAAGTGTGGCTGGAGCGGGTCGAGGAGGACAGCCGGGACGGCGCGGATGTCTGCGGCTGAACCGCTGGTGTCGATCGGGTTGCCCGTGCGCAACGGCGGGTCCCGGGTGCGCGACGTCGTCCGGTCGGTGCTGTCGCAGGACCGTCCCGACATCGAGCTGGTCATCTGCGACAACGCATCCACTGACAACACCGGTCAGATCTGCCGAGACCTGGCCCGCACCGACGAGCGAATCGTCTACCACCGGCAGGACACCGACGTGGGGTTGCTGAACAACTTCATCGCCGCCATGCAGCTGTCACGGGGCACGTACTTCCGCTGGATCGGCGATGGGGACGCGCTGCACCCGAGCTATGTCTCCCGATGCCTGGAGACGTTCCGGCGCGACGAGCGCCGGGTGCTGGTGACCACCCAGATCGGGTACGTGGCCCCGGACGGCGCGATGAGCAGCGCCACCTACCGCGGCACCGCGCTGGCGTCGCCCGACCCGCTGGTGAGGTTCACCGAGATGCTGCGCCTGCTCAACGACAGCTACCTGCTAATCGACCCGCTCTACGGCATGATGCGCCGCGACACGGTCGCCGCCCTGCCGCGCGTCAACTCCTATCGCGAGGACCAGCTGCTGGCCGCCCGGCTGGCGCTGGCCGGACCCTGGGGCCACG
>SLSW01000069.1 GCA_007130245.1 Micromonosporaceae bacterium | reverse complement strand
CGCGACGACCTGGCAGCGGCGTGGTCGGCGCTCGCCGGGTGGGCCGCGGAGGCCGCCGAGCGGCACCGGGCGGCGCGGCCGGCGGCGGTGGCCGAGGTGGACGCCGCGCAGCGTGCGGTGCAGCAGGCGCGCGACGAGGTCGCCCGCCTGTTCACCGGGGCGGGGCTGCCGGTGCCCGATGACGAGGCCGGGTTCGCCCGCGCCGCCACGGTGGCGGCCGAACGTGCCCGCGGTGAGCTGGACCAGCTGCGGGCCAGGCGCGCGCAGGCCGAGCAGCTGACCGAGCAGCGGGCCGGGCACGAGCGTGAGGCCCGGGTCGCCAAGGCGCTGGCGCAGCACCTGCGGGCGAACAACTTCGAGGCGTGGTTGCTGGCCGAGGCGCTGGACCGGCTCGTGGCCGGCGCCTCGGAGATCCTGCGGGAGCTGTCCGGTGGACAGTACGACCTGGTGCACTCCGGTCGGGAGTTCTACGTGGTCGACCACCACGACGCCGGGCTGCGCCGCGGGGTCCGCACCCTGTCCGGCGGCGAGACGTTCCAGGCGTCGCTGGCGCTGGCGCTGGCGCTCTCGGAGCAGCTGGCCGGGCTGTCGACCACCTCGGCCAGCCTGGAGTCGATCGTGCTGGACGAGGGTTTCGGCACGCTGGACGCCTCCACCCTGGACGCGGTGGCCGCCACCCTGGAGAGCCTGGCCGCCCGCGGCGACCGGATGGTCGGGGTGGTCACCCACGTGCCGGCGCTGGCCGAACGCATCCCGGTGCGGTTCGAGGTGTCCAAGGACGCGCGCACCGCGCGGGTGACGCGGGAAGGGTTCTGATGCGCTTCTGGGTCGACGCCTGGGACCCGTCGTACGCCTCCGCGGCCGACGAGGTGACCGCCGGGCCCGCCCAGGAGAGCACCGCCCAGCTCGATGTGGACGTGGAGGTGCCGGCGGCGGCGTGGTCACCGCGACCGCCACCGGCCGAGCTGCGCGCCCCGGCCACGGTGCTGCTGGTCGACGGGGTACGCCGGATCGACGCGCGGGTGTGGACGGCCGAGGACGACGGCGGCTCGTACCCGGGCCTGGCCGCCTCGTACGCCGCCGGGGTGGTGCGCTGCGACCTGCGCGCCGGCCGCGCGGACCTGGCCGGCCGGCGCGTCGCCCGGGGCCTGTTCACCGCCAGCCCGACCGCGGTGGAGGTGGTCAGCGACCAGCTGCGGTGGCCGGTGCACCGGGTGACCGCGGCCGACCCGGTGGAGCTACCGGCGGCGGTGCAGGCGCCGTTGAGCCAGCTGGAGGCGGAGGTGGCCACCGGGGCGCGAGCCGCGGCGGACGGCGACGACGATCTGCTGGTGGTCGACGGGCCGCTGCGGGGTCGCACCCACCTGCCACGCGCGGTCGGCTACATCAAGTCCCACCGCACGGCGTACCTGCCGGCGGAACTGTCCACGGTGGTGGCCGCGTTGCCGCCCGGGCACCGCAGCCCGGTGTTCCGGCTGGGCACGAGCTGGCACCGCTATGCGTGGTACCTGCGCCTGCCGGGTGGTTCAGGTGCGCCGTGGTCGGGCATCGTGCGCGCCGAATGCAGCGCCGAGCTGCCGGTCTCGGGTGCGGTGGCGCTGGCGGACCTGTCCGTGGTGACGCTGCCGCGGTTCGCCGCCACGTCGTACAAGGACCCGCGGGCGCCGCAGAACCTGGTGCCGATCGCCGGCCTGGAGCACCGGCTGCGTGCCCTGCTCGGCGACGCCCGGCTGCTGCACCGCGCCCTGGCCCGCGCCGCCCACACCGGCCTGTCCTGAGCGCCGCTCGCGGACGCCCGCAACGGCCCTATGGCATTTGTTAAGTCGAAAGCGCACCTGATCCGGCACCGCTCCGCCACGGCCTGTAGCCCGATGCACCGTGGTATTGCCCGGCAACCCGGGCCGTATCGCCCAGCGCCTCCGTGACCGGTGCGTGCGCCCTCGAGGGCGCACGCACCGGTGGACCAGCGTGCCGGGGGCCTACTCGACCTCGATCAGCGTGCAGCTGCTGCAGCTACACGTGGTCGGGTACGTGCAGGCACGGCCCCACGCCGACGGGTTTTCCCCGCCGGGCAGCGCCTCCAGCGCGCGGGGGTCTAACTCCAGGTCGCGCTCCATGTGACTCACCTCCCTTCCGATGCGGTTTCGCTCCCGGTGAGTGCGCCCGGTTCCGCGGACGCCACCGGCTCGGAGACGACGCCGCCGGCATGGTCCGACCCGTCGGCGATCCACCAGCTCGCGCCGCCATGGCGAAGTCGCAGCAGAAAGCCCACCACTCCGGCGAGCCCGGTGTTGAAGTCCATGTTCACGCTGGTGTCGTGCTCGTCCATGACCACCATCCGCCCGTGGCGCCGGGCCACCTTCAGGTGCAGGCCGACGGCCAGCTCCTGCGCCCACTCGTGGTACGGGCCGTCGCAGGCGGCGGCCGCGTCCAGCAGGAAGCAGCCGTTGCCCGCGAGTCCGTGACAGGCGGAGATGCCACTGATCCAGCGTCCACGCCGGACGGTGCGGGCCGCCTCGTGCACCAGCTCCCGGTACCGTTGGTCACCGGTCTGCTCCCACAGCCGCACCAGGAAGGTGCCGACCCCGGCCGCGCCGTGGCACCAGAACAGGCGCAGGTCCGACGGATGGGGCCCGGACACGTTGTTGGGCCAGTACGCGCCGTGCGCCGAGCGCACCGCGGCGTCGACGAGCGTGCGACCGGCCTGCTCGGCCAGCTCGCGACAGTCGTCCCGCCCGGTGGCGTGTGCGGCCGCGAGCAGAAAAGTGCCGATGCCGGCGACCCCGTGGGCGTACCCGAGGTGCTTCGCCCCGGCCATCGGTGAGTCGAAGTCCGCCGCCACCTGCCAGTGCGCCTGGCCACCGTGGCGGTGGGCGTGTTCGCGCAGGTGGTCGGCCGCGGCGTGCACCCGCTCCAGGAACGCCGGGTCCTTGGTCCGGTGCCACAGGTGCAGGTGGGTCATGCCCACCCCGGCGGTGCCGTGGGTGATGTCGGGGTTCGGCCAGGCGACCGGCAGCGCGGTGGCCAGCTCGCGCGCCCGCTGGCCCATGGGCTCGTCATCGAGGTGCCGGGCCGCCTCGTAGAGTGCCCACGCGGTGCCGGCACGGCCGAAGTAGAGGCCGGGCAGCAGCGGTGTCGCCGCCATCCGGCGGCGGTCGGTCCAGCGTGCCACCCGCGCCACGGCGTCCCGCAGACCAGGCTCGCCCAGCTGCTCGCTGGCGCGCACCAGCACCATGAGCAGCCCGGCGGAGCCGTGCCCGACATTGCACGGATCGGCCCGCGTGCCCTCGTTGCTGCTGGCGACCAGCCGATCCGGCGGTGCGGTCGCCAACCCGGACACCAGGTGGGCCAGCCCGTCGTGCAGCAGCTCGTGCTGGAGGTCCGGGCTCAACCGCCCGTCGGCGCCGGCGTCGACGGGCGGGGCCGCCATTCGCTCCGGAGGATCCGTCTCGGTGCTGTCCAGGCTGTCCAGGCTGTCCAGGAAGGCCCGCAACCGCGCGGTGTCCCAGCGCTGCGTGGGGTCGTCGGCGGTGAGGCCCAGCACCGCCGGCGCCAGCATGCGGGCCGTTGGATTACGCGGCGCCGCGTACCCGAGCAGTGCCGCGATGCGTCGGTGGTACCGGTCCCCGGCCGCGCCCGCCGGCTCCTCCACCCCGCTCGCGTCGGAGCTGTCCAAGGCGAAAACCGGCGGGGTCCCTGTCGCCAGGTAACACAGCAGCGCCCCGAGCGAGAAGTGGTCGCCCTCCGAGGCGGGTGCCGGACGCACCACCGGCCCGGTGAGCAGCTCCGGGGCGACGAAACCCGGCGTGTGCGACTGCCGGAGCCACTCGCCGGGACGGGCGACCAGCTCCGCGTCCACCAGCCGCAGTCTGTGTTCACTGAAGATCACGTTGCCGGGGGCGAGGTCCCGGAACACGTAGCCGCGTTCGTGTACCGCGTCGAGCAGGTCGGCCAGCCCACGCGTTATCCGCAGCGCTTCGGACGGCGGCGGCCCTTCGGTGTCCTCGGCGGCGGCACCGGCACCGGCCGGGTCCTCCCACCACCGGTAGATCCAGGCGCCGAGCGGCTCACCGTCCAACTCCTCCATCGCGAGGAAGGTATGGGAGTCCTTGTGGAACAGTTGAATCGGCCGGGCACTGATGTCACCCAGCGCCTGCAGCAGGTCGGCCTCGCGGCGCAGGTCGTCCCGCGCGTCGCCGGCGTCGCGCATACTGGCGATGTGCGCCCGCGCCTGCTTGATGACCACATTGTCGCCGGTGTGCTGGTCGACGGCATGGTATACGCCACCGCGCGCGCTGTGCCGAATCGCGCGGTCCACCTTGAACCGGTCCGCCAGCAGCACCGGCTTCGGCGCGGCCGGCGCGGCCTGGAACGGCGGCGGCGCCTGCGGAAACGGTGACTCGGCCCATGGTGGCGGGGTGGGCCAGGGAGACCGCTCGTCCTCGACGAGGCGACCATCCGGATCTTCTATCCGCGACTCGAGGTAGCCTTCGTTGCTCAGCACCGGGACGCCCATGATCGCGCCGTAGCGAAAGTGGACCAGGCTGCCGTCGCGGTACGGCTCATCGGAGAGGATGGCCGGGCCCGGTAACCCGGCGGTCGCCTGGTCGAGCAGCGGCGCCAGCTCACGCAGGTGGTCGTCGTCCCGCGGGTAGATGGTGAGGAACTTGCCTGCCTGGGACCGGTCCGCGTCCTTCTGGGTCAACCTGTGGACCCGGCCGACCGTGGCGGCGAACTTGAACGCGCACTCGTGCGCGATCAGCACCTGCGCTGAGTGGTGCAGCACCATGGGCGACGACAGCCAGGTCGCGGAGACGTGCAGCTTCCAGCCCTGCACCGGGAACGGGTAGCCCCGCGGCGAGACCTGGCACCATTGGTCGTCGTCACGGATCTGCCACCGGTGTCCGGTCGGTCCGGCCAGCAACGTAGCGACGATCTGTCGCAACGGGAACGACTCCATCGCCCACCTCCACGAGTCCGTCGGTAACGGACGCCGGGCCTCGCGGGTGCGATGGATACACGTCCACGCCGCTGCGACACCGGGTTGCCACGCGACCACGATACCCAGGACGGGCCAGCCGATCGACCCCCAAAAGGTCCATACTGTCGCGCAATGTGGAACGGTCGGCTGCGCAACGGCGCCACGTGTTGCGGGTGGCCGGCAGCGGTGGTGCAATGGGCGTGCTCACCCCCGTCAACGGATGGAGGTGCCGTGGCAGAGGTCGAGGTCAACGGGGTGCGGTTGCACTACCGCGAGGCCGGCAGCGGCGCACAGACCGTGGTGTTCTCGCATAGCTTCCTGGCCGACCACCGGCAGTTCGACGCGCAGATCGAGGTGCTGAGTAGGACCTGCCGCGTCATCGCCTACGACCACCGCGATCACGGCCGCAGTGGCCGGGTGGACGCGTCTTATGACCTGGACGCGCTGGTCGGCGACGCCGAGGCGTTGCTGGACGCGCTGTCGGTGGATCAGTGTGACTTCGTGGGCCTGTCCACGGGCGGGTTCGTCGGCATGCGCCTGGCGCTGCGCTCCCCCGAGCGGTTCCGCAGCCTGACGCTGATGGACACCTCCGCCGAACCGGAACCGCGCGGGCAACGCCGCAGATACCGGGCGCTGCTGGCGGTGCTCGGGATCGCCGGCATCCGACCGGTGCTCCGCAGCGGCATGACCGCCATGTTCAGCCGGTCGTTTCTGCGTGACCCCGGTAGGCAGGACGAGGTCGACCTCTGGCGGCGACGCATCGCCGGCAACGACGCCCGCGGGCTGATCCGGTTCGGCAACGCGATCTTCGCCCGCGACGACGTGGTGGACCGCCTGCGAAAGCTGGCGGTACCCACACTGGTCATCGTGGGCGAGCACGACCGTCCGTGCCCGCCGGAGCGGGCGCGCACCATCGCCGCCGCGATCCCGGACGCGCGGCTGGTGGTCATCCCGGGCGCGGGACACCTGTCCACGATCGAGCAGCCGGAGGCGGTCAACGACGCGCTGGTGCCGTTCATCCATGACCATCTTCCGAAGGGCGCACGGTGATGCCGCGCCGCGACGCGCCACCGGAAACGACTGGCGGAAGCGCGGATTCCTTGGGATGCTCGGCGCCGTGTGGGCACACCTCGACTCCGGCGAGCATGTCCACATAACCACCCTGGCGGAACGCCCGCAGCTGGCGGGAGCGGCCTTCGACGCCGGCGAGTGGCCAGAGTTCATGCGGCACAACCGGGTCGCCGAGGCCTTCTTCTGGCGGACCACGGAGGTGTTCGCCGACATATGCCTGGTCGCCACGTCCGCCGACGGTACGGCGGTGGCCGATGCGCATGCCGTACGGTTCGCCGCCGGCACGGCCGGAAGAGTGCAGCAGCCGCCCGGCGGGTGGGAACAGGTCGTGGTGTGGGCGTTTGACGACACCCACCGCGGTGTGGTCGCTGACACCGCCGGTGCGCTCAACATCAGTGTCGCCGCTACGTGGCAGCGCCGGGGGCTGGCCGGTGTGATGCTGCGGGCGCTGCGGGACGCCGTGCGCCGGTCGGGCGTCGACACCCTGGTCGCGCCGGTGCGACCACCCGCGAAGGCCCGCGAACCCGGCTCCGGCATGGCCACGTACGCGACCGAGATGCGGGACGACGGATTACCTCGCGATCCGTGGCTGCGAACCCACGCACGGGCCGGAGGGCAGTTTGTCGGCGTCGCACCAGCGTCGTGGCTGGTCGCAGGCTCACTCGCCCAGTGGCGGGCGTGGACCGCGATGCCTTTCGACTGCGACGGCGCGATCGAGGTGCCGGGAGCGCTGGTGCCCGTGCACTGCGACATCGGCGCTGATCACGCCGTATACGTGGAACCTAACGTCTGGTTCCGCCACGACCTGTAACCGCCAGCGTGGGCACGCCGGAGGTACGCCCCGGTGGACGCGTCCGGGCGTGCGAGAGTGACCGGGTGACAGGACGGGCCGTGACCAGGCGTATGCCGGCGCCGGAGGCGTACCACCTGGCCGGCACGGTCGGGCAGCTGGCGTTCAGCCGGTACGACCCGTGTGCGCGGTTCGTCGACGGCGCGTTCTGGCAGGCGGTGCGTACACCGCACGGGCCGGCCACCCTGTCGCTGCGCCGCGACGGCGCGGAGGTGGTCGCTGACGGGTACGGGCCCGGGGCGGAGTGGCTGGTGGCGCGGGCCGACGCGGTGGCGGGGCTGCGCGACGACCTGACCGGCTTCGCCGACCTGGCCGCCGCGCACCCGGTGGTGGCGCGGCTGGCCCGCGCGCACCGCGGGCTGCGGCTGCCGGCCACCGGCCTGGTCTTCGGCCGGCTGCTGCGGGCGGTCTGCGAGCAGAAGGTCACCGGCACCGAGGCGTACCGCGCCTACGCGGCCACGGTGCGCCACTTCGGCGAGCCGGCGCCCGGCCCGACCTCCGGCGCCGGCGTACGGCTGCTGCTGCCGCCCGAGGCGGCCGAGGTCGCGGCCACGCCGTACTGGACCTTCCACCGCTTCGGCCTGGAGCAACGCCGGGCCGACACCCTCTGCCGCGCCGCGGTCGCGGCCGCACGGCTGGAGCGCTGCGCGGACGCCGCCGAGGCGACCAGGCGCATGACCGCCATCGCCGGCATCGGGCCGTGGACTGCCGCCGAGGTGGTCCGCACCGTCCACGGCGACCCGGACGCGGTCAGCGTCGGCGACTATCACATCCCGAACGCGGTGGCGTGGGCGCTGGCCGGCGAGCCGCGCGGCGGCGACGCGCGCATGCTGGAGCTGCTGGAACCGTTCCGCGGCCACCGCGGCCGGGTCTGCCTGCTGCTCAAGGCCGGCGGCATCGGCGCACCCCGCTTCGGCCCCCGGATGCCTGTCCGCTCCTTCGCCACCTTCTGACCCCACCCCTGGCCCCCGCTTGGTTGGGTAGGGAGCGATCTTGCATACGGGAATATCCGACTTAACCGTACGCAAGATCGCCCGCTGCCCAACCAAGCGCGAATGGGGCCGGGTTGGCGAGACGACTGCGGGTGGCCACCCCGGTGCCGGATGCTGATGCCATACACGACGTGGCGATCGTGGGCGCCGGCCCGGCCGGATGCGCGGCCGCGCTCGCGGCGGCACGTCGCGGCGCCACGGCAGCGCTGCTCGACCGCTACGAGTTCCCGCGCGACAAGCCGTGCGGCGACGGCATCGCGCCGGAGGTGCTGGCGGTGCTGGACCGGCTCGGGGTGACCAGGCTGATCGACGGCTTCCGGCCGGTGCCGCGGCTACGGGCGGTCGGACCCGGCGGCGGCCAGGCCGCCCGCCCCATGCCCACCGTGGTGCACACCATCCCCCGTACCGTCTTCGACGCCCGACTGCACCGCGCCGCGCTTGCCGCCGGCGCCACCTTTCTGCGGCGGGCGGTACACAATATCCGGGAGCGGCGCGACCACGTCGAGGTGGACGACGTGACGGCCCGCGTGGTGATCGGCGCCGACGGGGCGCGTCGGTGGTGCGCCGGCACCTTGGCGGTGCGGTGAACCCGCCGGGGCACCTGGCGATCGCGCTGCGCGGCTATGCCCCGGTGCCGGCCGGCGCGGCGCATGAGCAGCGCATCGTGATGGCCGGGCGGCCGTGGCCGGCGTACGCCTGGAGTTTCCCGATCAGCTTCTACGCCGTCCTGTCCGGGGCTCTGGCCGGTGCGGCAGCCGCAGCCGGCGGCACGGGCGCAGCCGGCGGCACGGGCGGGGCCGACGCCGGCCAGCGGTACGCCCGGACGCTGCGCGCCCAGCTGGGTCGGCCCCTGCGGCACACCGCGGTGGCGGCCCAGCTGGGGCCGCGCGCTGGGTGGTCGACGCCGGGGTGCGCGCCGCCGCTCGGCGGCAGTCGGTCTTCGACGACCTGGTGCGGCTCGGCCTGGGAGAGGGGCTGCTCACGCCCCGGGTGTTGGCGTCAATGGCGCAGGCGGCGATTGCGCCAGCGGCGACGGCGCGCCCGTTGCGGGGTCCGCCGGCGGGACGCCACCGTGCTCGGTGCTGACCCGCAGCACCTCCTGCCACGGCCGCCGCGGCGACGGGGCACCGGGTAGGCGCGGATACCCGAACCGGATGATCGCCTGCGCCGCACGCCCGGTGCGGGGGTCGGAGATCAGCTCACGCAGCCGCGGAATCTCCAGCGGCTGCGTCATCAGGGTGGCCGCCACCCCGCGTACGGTCGCGGTCAGCAGCACCCGCTGCAGCGCCTGCCCGGCGCGCAGCCAGTCGCGCGGGGTGTCGCCGGTGTAGAGCACCGCCACCGCCGGGGACGGCTCGAACCGGGCGACCCGCCGCGGCCGGTTCGGCGTGGCCAGGCCGAGGTCGCGCAGCGGCACCGCGTCGCCGGCCGAGCGCACGCCCAACGCCTCCGGCGGGATGCCGTCGCGGCGCCCGGGCACCGGCTGGGTCCAGCGCGACAACTCCTCCCGGTAGGCGGGGTCGTCGTTCCAGCGCTGTTCGGCGGCGTGGATCAGGCTGAACAGGCCGTTGCGCGCTTCCGGCTCGGCGAACCGCAGCACCGCGCCCTCGGCCCGGGCAGCCTGCACCAGATCGGTGAGCACGTCGTCGGGCAGGTCAATGTCCTTGAACGCTCCCCGGTTGCTGTGCCGGCGCGGGATCGCCCAGGCCAGCGTCCGGGCGGTGCGCGGCACCGCGACCGGGCGGCTGGGCGCGATCCGGCCCAGCGGGCCGTACTGGCCGAACGCCGGCCACAGCGACTGCACCGGCAGCCACCCGTGCGCCAGCACCGACACCCGCAGGTTGAACATGGCCGCACCGATGCTGATCATCTGCTCGCGGCCGGACAGGTCGATGACGGTCAGTTGCCGGTCGGGATCCAGCGATACGTCGATGCTGTCGTGTCGCAGGTCGAACAGCCACGGTTGGGTGTTGTGCACCGATGGCGCGGCGGTGGCCGCGGTCAACGACGCCTGCAACACCCTGCCGGGCTTTCCGTCCGCGTCCATCCACTCTATAGTGGAACGTCGCCGCGCCATGATCCCTCCCTGGTCCACCGGTTGTTCTCCGGCAAT
Source organism: Micromonosporaceae bacterium (assembly GCA_007130245.1). GTDB lineage: Bacteria > Actinomycetota > Actinomycetes > Mycobacteriales > Micromonosporaceae > Natronosporangium. The sequence continues at coordinate 2,445 of SLSW01000069.1, read as the reverse complement.
CCTGTCGCGCGGCTGTCCCACCCGGCAGGGCCGTCCGCCCTGCTCACAGGGACCTTGGGCCCTGCGCGGGTGGACGTGACCGGGCACGGCGACGAGCCCGGCGGTCGCGTCGTACCCCGGTGGTTGAATGGGTGGCGTGGAGCTGCCTGTGACCCCGCCGGTGGAGCCGATGCTGGCCAAGAGCGTGCCCGAGGTCCCGGTGGCCGAGGGCATGAGCTACGAGCCGAAGTGGGACGGGTTCCGCTGCCTGGTCTTCCGCGACGGCGACCGGGTGGAGCTGGCCAGCCGCGGCGGCAAGACCATGAGCCGATACTTCCCGGAGGTGGTGGCGCAGGCGAAGGCCCAGCTGCCGCCGCGCTGCGTCGTCGACGGCGAGCTGGTGGTCATCCGCCGCGACGACGGCCACCCGAAGCTCGACTTCGAGTGGCTGCAGCAGCGCATCCACCCGGCCGACTCGCGGGTGCGGATGCTGGCCGCGCAGACGCCGGCCGACCTGATCGTGTTCGACCTGCTGGCGCTGGACGACGAGTCGTTCATGACCACGCCGTACGGGCAGCGGCGCGCCCGGTTGCACCAGGCGCTGGCCCCGGTGGTGCCGCCGGTGCACCTGACCGCCACCACCGAGGACCCGGCCGTCGCCCGCCGGTGGTTCGAGATCTTCGAGGGCGCCGGCCTGGACGGCGTGATCGCCAAACCGGCCGACATCCCGTACGGGCCGGGCAAACGGCTGATGTTCAAGGTCAAGCACGCCCGCACCGCCGACTGCGTAGTGGCCGGCTTCCGGTGGCACAAGTCCGGCGGCGTGCTGGGGTCGCTGCTGCTGGGGCTGTACGACGAGGCCGGTGAGCTGCGGCACGTGGGGGTGTCGGCGAGCTTCACCGCCGCCCGACGCAAGCAGCTGATCGAAGAGCTGGCGCCGTACCGGATGGACTCGCTGGACGGGCATCCGTGGGCGGCCTGGGCCGCGCCCGCGGAGGGAGCGCGGATGCCGGGGGCGGTCAGCCGGTGGAGCGCCGGCAAGACCCTACAGTGGGAGCCGCTGCGCCCGGAGCTGGTAGCGGAGGTGGCGTACGACGCGATGGAGGGCGACCGATTCCGCCACACCGCCCGGTTTGTCCGCTGGCGCCCGGACCGCGACCCCCGGTCGTGCGACTATTCGCAACTGGAGCGGCCGGTCCGCTTCGACGTGGACCGCGTGCTGGCGGGCGAGCAGTAACGTCGTGGGCATGGCACTCGCGACCCGGCCCCCTCTGGCCGTCCTGTCGGCCGTCCTGCTGCTGGCCGCGGGCTGCACCGACGCCGGCGACGGCCCTGAGCGGGAAGATCCGCCCGGCGTCGAGGACCTTGAGATCGGGCCCGCAGGCTGGCAGGCGTGCCCCGAGGTGCCCGCCGAGGTGCTCGGGGATCTGGTGTCGCCCGGGTACGTCGGCCAGCTCACCGAAGGTGTGGCGTACGAATGCGCCACCGTCGCCGTGCCGCAGGACTGGTCAGATCCGCACGGACCGACCTTCGAGATCGCGCTGCTGCGGGCGCGCATCGACGACCAACGCGACCGGATCGGGTCATTGCTGGTCAACCCTGGTGGACCGGGCGCCTCCGGGGTTGACACTGCGGTCTACCTGTCAGTCGGGGGAGGGCCCGACAACATGCGGGAGGTGCTCACCCGCTTCGACGTGGTCGGATTCGACCCACGGGGGGTGGCGCGCTCCACCCCGCTGGAGTGTTTCTCCGCCGACGACCTCGACGCCAGCTTCGCCGCGGACCCGGACCCGGCCACCACCGCCGAGCTGGAGGATGCACTGGCCATCAGCGAGCGGATGGCCGAGGCGTGCGAGCAGAAGTACGGCGCCGAGACCCTCGGGCTGTTCTCCACTCACCAGGCAGCCCGGGACATGGACGCCATCCGCGAGGCGGTCGGCGATGAGCAGCTGACCTACCTCGGCTTCTCGTACGGCTCTCTGCTGGGTGCGGTCTACGCACAACTGTTCCCGGACAACATCCGGGCCATGGTGCTCGACGGCGCCGTCGACCCCACCCGGGACCGTCTGGACCGCAGCCGCGGGCAGGCCGAAGGCTTCGAGCAGGCGTTCGACAACTTCTCGGACTGGTGTGACGACTCGCCGCTGGAGTGCCCGCTAGACAACGCCCGGGCAGCAGTAACGGCCTCGCTTGAGGAGGCCCGTGCGTCCCCGGCCATCGGTCTCGACGGTCGGGAGGCCACGGCCGGCTGGGTGTTCTACGGGGTCCTGTACGCCCTCTACTCCGAGGGCACCCGGGAGGCGCTGGCCGCCGCCATCGATCAGCTCGCCGGCGGCGATCCGACCGGCGTGTTCGACCTCGCCGACGCGTACGTGAACCGGTCGGCCGACGGTGAATACTCCAACCTGTGGGAGGCCAACACCGCGGTCAGCTGCGCCGATCGCACCGACGGCGCGATGAGCGTGG
>SLSW01000347.1 GCA_007130245.1 Micromonosporaceae bacterium | reverse complement strand
CTGGGACTCGAACCCGACCAGGCCAGCCTCGTCCAGCGCCTCCGGCGACAGCGCCACCATCTGGTCGTCGACCGGTTCCCGGTCGACGACCAGGGCCAGTTCATAGCTCTGCATCACCGCTCCACCTCCTTCGCGTGGTCGCTGTGCTTGACGACAAACCTCCTGATGAGCTTCGCTCCCTGCTCGGGGTTGCGACCGGTGGAAACACCTTGACGTGCTCTCCACACGAACACACCACCCAACCCCACGTGTGGCCGCTCAGTGGCCGCACTGTGAGCCCGACGGCCTCGGCTTCATCGAGCGCCTTACGGATCTCCTTGTGCAGCCCCTGCCCCCCCCATGTTGGCACTATACAACATGCGTTGTGAGTATGCAACATGGTTCCCGGGGTCGGCGTCAAAGACGATGACGAACCCAGACATTGGGCTCGACATACACGGCATGATCGGCACCGATGCTGGCATGAACCGGCGCCAGCGCACCAGGCACCTCGATCTCGCCGTCGGCGTCGAACGGCAAACCGGTCCAGGCGCGCCACTGCGCCAGCGAACCAGCAATCAGCCAAGACGTCGGCGCCACACCGACGATCCGACCTCCCACGCTCACATGGGTACGCAGCCACGGATCGCTGGGTAGACCATCCTCACGAACCCTCGCCGCATACCTGGTCATCGGCGTACCCGGCAGGGGCGGCGGATCATGCGAGTGTGGGTACCGTGGGCGACGCGAGGTCGTGCGTCACGGGAGACCCAGCAGCGCGGCGACGTTCGGTGGGCGGTAGCGGTCGCCTCTCTGAACCTTCCCGTACCGCAGGACGGGTCGCCCGTCCGGGCCTAGCTTGCTCATGTTTGCGCGGTGCACCTCCGCGAGTACGGCATCGAGGTCTATGCCGTAGGCGAGCGCGGTGCCGAAGGCGACATAGACGACATCGGCGAGTTCATGTGCGATCGCCGCGAGATCCTCGTGTCGGACAGCCTCACCGAGTTCCCGCACCTCCTCGTCGAGCAAACGTTGTCGGATGGCGGCGATGTCTGCGGATGGCAGTCGCGGCGAGGACGACCGGTGAAGGTCGAACGCCTGATGCAACTCGGCAAGGTAGATCGATGGCGACTGGCTCACTGACGCAGCCTAAACTGGGCGTTGCCATTCATCGGGATAGTGCTCACGCAATCTTCTACCCACTGCCACGGCCACTCGTGATCGGGCCCGAGGTTGATCGGACACTCCCGGATCGCCCGGTGTGCGCGGGCGAGCGACGTGGCATGGTGATGGTCAGCCAGCTTAGCCACGTAGCTGCCACCAGTCTCGGTCTCGACCAACCAGGTAGCGGAATTCCACCGGCCGGTCAAGGCAGCGACCCCCCGACAGGAAGACTCCACCCCTGCAGGGCTGCCCGGTCGCTGATCCGCAGCGGCTGCGGGGCTGCCATGGGTGTCCAAGCTTCGTTGCCGGCAGGGAACCCATTCACGTCGAGACTACCGGGTCGACGTGGCGCTCAAGCTCGCCGCGGAGGGTTCGAAGCGCTGCAACCGGAAGGTCGAGGTGCGGCCGCTCCGGTGAGCGTGGTCGACGTCCGGCGACGTCGTCACGACCGGCCACGAGCTGCGCTGCACCGTGGAGCCCGGCGTGTCGTTGAAAGAGATCCGGGAGGCGGTGTCGGATCGGGGCGGAGGCGTTCGTAGGAGGGTGAGAGAGGCTGCCCGAGGGGCGGCACCGACGAGAGGAGACGATTCGAGATGGCGCAGTACCTGATCGCGTTCAATGACGGCGAGATGCCCTACCCCAGGCCGCCCGAGGTGGGCAAGGACGCGGCAGCCATGCTCCGGGACGCAAAGCAGGCGGGGGTGTGGGTCTTCGGCGGCGGGCTGGAGACCCACGAGGTGGTGAGCGTGGTGGCGCCCGACGGGACGGTAACCGACGGCCCCTACCCGGAGACCAAGGAGCACCTCGGCGGCTTCGCGGTCGTCGAGGTGCCCACGCGCGAGGCGGCGCTGTACTGGGCCGGCAGGATTGCCGCGGCCTGCCGCGCCCCGCAGCAGGTCTTCGAGCTGCTGCCACCGCCGCCGGAGGTGGAGGGGGTGTGACGGATGTGCGGGAGGCGATCACCCTTGCCCATCACGAGGAGTGGGCCCGGGTGGTCGCCACCCTGACCGGGCGTTTCGGTGACCTTGACATCGCCAAGGAGGCGGCCGCCGAGGCGTTCGCCACCGCCGTCGAACGGTGGCCGGCCGACGGCATACCTCCCCAACCCCGGCGCCTGGCTGACCACCACCGCCAACCGCGAAGCCATCGACCGGCTCCGGCGCGAGAACCAGCGCGACCACAAGCACACGGAGGCTCAGCTGTTGCACGACCACGACCCGGCCGAGCACACCATCGCCCAGGTCGATGACCTGCAGGCGCAGCTTGAGCAACAGGTGGCCTGGAGGCGGACCTGCCTAGCCGAAATCGATCAGGCCGGCTCAACCTGCTCACTCAGCGGTGACGGCAGAGGCGGAGAAGCGGCAGCGGGACAAGTGCCTGCGCGTACGCGCTCTGGCCCCACGACATGCTGGTCCGACACGCCCACCAACCAATCCCCGCCGCGGCGCGGATCTGGCCTTGGCCACCGGCACCCGCATCCTGGGGCCGGGTCCTTCGAGTAGGGCTCCGCCGGGATGCTGACGGCCGGGTGAGCCGCCGAGTCGTCCGAGTGGGGAGGCATTGCTTGTGATCCACAGCGGAGTTGGCGCCTTCAGGGCAGCAGGTACCCGGTCAGCCGGTCAGCGACTTGCTTCGGGGTGGCGCTTGAGATCGATGCTGTACGGCACGCCGCGAAACCGCACCCGGCAGTCCCGCAGCCTCCGGATGGCCACGCTCGGGATGGCCCCTGCACGAACACCGCCACCAAGCTCAACCGGTACGCCGGCCTCGAGGGCAACTCGCGATCAAGCAAGTCCGCGGCGCTCACCCCGGCCTATCAGGCGGCGCGTTTGGGTACGCGCCTGCCCCGCGTCTACTACGCGGGTGGGGCGGACGGGACTCGAACCCGTGACCTATCGATTATGAGTCGACTGCTCTAACCTGCTGAGCTACCGCCCCGACGCACCCGCCGCCGGTGGTCGACCGCGGTTGCGACACCATGGTGGCATTATCGCGCCAGTCGCGGCAGTGCGCCCTCGGCGATCCCCGACATCCGCCAGTCCGGCCCGGGCCACCACAACGGTGGCGATGGCCCGATGATGGCTCCCCCGAGTGGACTCGAACCACCAACCTGCCGG
>SLSW01000138.1 GCA_007130245.1 Micromonosporaceae bacterium | reverse complement strand
GGTGACCGTGACGGACGGTCGCCGCACCACCCTGCCCGAGTACGGGCAGGTCAACGTGCCCGAGGCGGAGGCGCTGGTGGAGCAGGTGGCCGCGATCGTGGCCGACCCCGCCTACCGGGGCAGCACCCTTGGCGTGGTCAGCCTGCTGTCCGGCAGTGGGCAGGCGGCCTACCTGCTGCACCGGCTGCGGGACCGGATCGGCGCCGACGAGATGGAGCGGCGGGCGTTGCGCGTCGGCGATCCGTACACCTTCCAGGGTGACGAGCGCGACGTGGTCTTCATCTCCACGGTGGCCGCCTCGGCCGACGGCGATGTCGGCGCGTTCACCAAGCGCGACTTCCACCGCCGGGTCAATGTGGCCGCCTCCCGCGCCCGCGACCAGATGTGGCTGTTCCACTCCATCGGGGTCGATGACCTGCTCGCCGACGACGCGCGGGCAAAACTGCTGACGTACTGCCTGTCACCTCGGCCGCCAGACGACGACGACCTCGTGGCCGCTGGCGTCGAGCAACGGTGTGAGACCGAGCTGGAACGTGAGGTGCTGCGCCAGCTGACCATCCACGGGCTGAAGCCGGTGCCGCAGTATCGCATCGGCACCTACCGGATCGACTTCGTGCTCGCCGCCCCGGACGGCAGCCGGCTCGCGATCGAGTGCGACGGTGACGACTACGGCGGGCCGGAGACGTTCGCGCAGCGCCTGCGTCGCCAGTCGGTGCTGGAACGGGTTGGCAACTGCGTGTTCGTCCGGTTGCGGGCCAGCATCTTCGGCCGTGACCCGGACGCGGCGATGCGGGGGGTGTGGGAGCGCGCCGAGCAGCTCGGCATCACACCTGCCGCGCGTTGACCCACGGGGTCAGCGTCGCCGCGACCGGACCCCGCGGGCGATGCCGCCGGCGATGGAGCCGACGTTCAGGCCGCGGCCACGACCGTGTCCGCGATTGCCGACCGATCCGACCCGCACGCCGCCGACGGAGACGCCGCCGACCCGGCGACGGTTGCCGGACTGCCGCGACTTAACCGCCTTGCGCAGGCACTGGACGAGACCGGCGGCCTGCACGATGGACAGGACCGGCTGGTGCAGCGTGACGCGGTAGGCCTGCGTGAACAGCGACATGACGTTGGTGAGGTTGCGGTCGGGGCGGATCGTGCCCAGTTCGGTGCCCTCGGCGTCGCGGATGATGAAACGGCGGCGGAAGGTCGAGCCCCGGACGGTCACCTGCCGGCCGTCGGGCAGCGTCACCCGGGATCGGCCGGCGGTGCCGCGCCAGCCGAGCCTGAGTTCCAGCAGCTGTGCGCTGTCGGCGCGGGTGACGGTGTAGCGGCGCCGCATCAGGCCGGTCGCCCGGCCCTCGGCCACGTCGTTGCCGTCCGCGTCCAGGATCCCGAACGAGCGCCACTGCAGCAGGCTCCGCCGGATCTGGGCGACCATCTGGCCGTCGGGCAGCTCCACCGGTGTCTCGCCGTGCGGCAGCAGGGTGTCGGGAAGCAGCAGCTGGCCCGAGAAGGGCGCGTCAAGGTCCATTGAATACTCCATCGGCAGGGGGCGGTCGCAGATTACCCGGCCCTCAGCGGCGGCGCATCGTTCGTTCAGCCCGGTTTGACCCGACTGATGCCGGGTAGGACGGCACGAGTGACCACCTTCGGCTTCCACGCGTCGCACGAGCAGTTCGCCCCGGGTGAACTGCTGGAGGTGCTGCGGCTGGCGGAAGCCAACGGATTCACCACCGGCATGTGCTCGGACCACTTCGCGCCGTGGAGCACCCGGCAGGGGCACTCCGGGTACGCCTGGTCGTGGCTGGGCTCGGCGCTGGCGAGCACCTCGCTGCCGATGGGGGTGGTGTCCGCACCCGGCGACCGCTACCACCCGGCGGTGCTGGCGCAGGCCGCCGCCACGCTGGCACAGATGTTCCCGGGCCGGTTCTGGATGGCGCTGGGCAGCGGCCAGGCGCTCAACGAGCACATCACCGGGGGCGAGTGGCCGGCCAAGGAGGCACGCACCCGCCGACTCGCCGAGTACGCCCGGGTGATGCGGGCGTTGTTCGCCGGCGAGACGGTCACCCGGGACAACCCGGTGCGGGTGGACCGGGCCACGTTGTGGACCCTGCCGTCACAGCCACCGCCGCTGCTTGGTGCCGCGGTCACCCCGGCCACCGCGGCGCAGGCGGCCGAGTGGGCAGACGGGTTGATCACCATCAATCAGCCTGACGACGGCCAGGTGCGTACGCTGGCCGCCTACCGGGACGCCGGTGGCCGCGGCCCGGCCGTCCTGCAGGCTCACCTGTCCTGGGCACCGGATCGCCAGCAGGCCCTCGTAGCCGCCCACGACCAGTGGCGGGAGGCGGTGCTGGGCAGCGACGCCGGGTGGGAACTGGCGCTGCCGGAACACCTGGAGCAGGCGGCCCGGTTCATCAGTCCCGAGCAGGTGGAGCCGTACGTGTTCATCTCCGACCGGCTGCAGGAGCACACCGGATGGCTGGCCGGGCACGCGCGGGCGGGCTTCGACCAGGTGATGCTGCACCAGGTGGCCCGCGACCAGCGCGGCTTCGTCAAGACGTTCGGCGCGCAGGTGCTGCCGGCGCTGGCCGGCCCGCCATGAGGGCCTGGGACGGCCACGAGTTCACCCCCGCCGCTGCCGATCCGGCTGCGGGACCGCTACGACGCGGGACTGCGCCGGTGGCTGCGCAGGTTCCTGTGGTGCCTGCCCGATCCCGTGGAACGCGAGATCGGGCGCCAGCACCCCGGCGGTCGTGGTACGAGGCGGCCGGGACCCGCTGGTGCCCACCGCGTGGGCGGAGGAACTGGTGGGGCTGCTGCCACACGGCCGGCTGGTGGTCGGCCCGGCACCGGGCACACGGTCAACTTCGCCGCGCCCGACGAGCTCGCCCGCGTCGTGGCCGAGTCGGTCACCACCACGCGACGTCCCGCACACCACCCGACCGACACCTGAGTGCCGGCGCCGGTGCCAGCCGGTGCCACCGGCCGCGGAGCGTCAGCGGCTGCCGGGATGCCAGTCGACGATGACCAGGGTGGCGTCATCCTGCAGGGTGCCTTCCTGGTGGTCTACCACCGCCCGGGCGAGCCGGCGCAGCGTCTCCGGCGCCGGCAGGCCACTGGCGGTGTGGCGCTCGGCCGCGTCGACCAGCCGGTCGATACCGAAGAACTGCCCGTCGGCGTCGCGGGCGTCCACGATGCCGTCGGTGTAGAAGATCAGCCGGTCGCCGGGCTGCAACTCGTACTCGGCGATCTGGCACGGTTCCGGCAGGCCCAGCGGGGTGCGCGGAGCG
>SLSW01000078.1 GCA_007130245.1 Micromonosporaceae bacterium | reverse complement strand
CGCGGCGGCGCAGCGCGTGCTGTCTCCGTGGAACCGCCCCGAGCAGGCGCACGCCGAGGTACTCGCCGTCGACGACGAGGACGCCGACCTGGCGGCGCGGGCGGTGGCGGACCCGCGTACGCACTGGTGGTGGGATACGGGTCCGCTGCCGCCCCAGGTGCAACTCACCGGTTCGGAACCCCCACCATCGGATGTTCCCGACGATGTGGCCCGGGGGTGGGAGCCGTACTCGCAGCGACCACATGGGTACTTCGTCACCGCGACCCGTTTCGGCGCCACCTCCGGTGTGCACGCGGCGGTGGCCCACTACGTCGGAGACTGGGCCCCGCAGTATCCGCTGACCGAACACGACATCGAGGTCGCCGGCGACGCCCGGATCGTCCACGTGACCAGCGCCGCGGACTGGCACCGGCTGGCGACCGCGTTCCCGGCGCCGGTGCGAGGGTCGGACGCGGCCGGGGTGGTCAACGAGATCAGTCCCGACTGGCGGCTCGTCGCCGAACAGTGGGACGGCGTCCATCTCACCTTCGGCGGGCTGCTGTGTGCGCTGTTCGTCCCGGTGACCAGCGAGGCGGGCACGACCACCCTGTGGACGTGGGAGTCGGAACGGACACTGTGGCTGCACCGCCCGTTCGAAGCCGAGCGGCAGGGTCGAGTGATCGTCGACGAGCTGCACGGCGACCATCACCTCCTGCTGGAGTGTGACCGGCCGTCCGGCACACCCGACCGGGCCTGGCTCGTTGCCCGCAAGGAGCCCTTCTGGCGGCGCTGGTTCCAGCGGCGGCGGTGACTATGGCGAGCTGTCGTCCAGCAGGGACCGCAGCGGTGGGGTCATGAGCGCTTCGGCGTCCGGGTGGCAGTCGGTGAGGAACGCGATCATCCGGCTGGCGTCGCGGAACCGGTAGAACTCGACCATGAGCGTGTTGAACTCTCGCGCCCGCCGGGCCGGCACGCTGATGGCGTCGATGCCGTGACTCATCAGATGCCCATTCATCATGAACCTGGCGGTGCGCTCGTTCCCGTCGAAGTAGAACTGCTGCAACGCGCCGAACAGGAAGTACACCAACCCCTGCTCGTACGCCGTCGCCAGCCCACCGGTGATGGTCGCCAGCCCGCGGGCGTGCAACTGCCGCAGGTTCTCCCCGCCCGGCCGGGTCTCGGGGGGGATGTACCGGCCGTGCTCGCCCAGCGCCACTCCAGGCGTGAGTTGTTGCTCGACACCCTCGCCCCGGAAGTGGCCGGCGTCGAACGCCTCGCCCCGGGCGATGATCGCGTGCAGATGGTCCGAGGTCGCCTTGTCCAGTGAGAACCGGTCGTCGCGGACCATGGTGAGCAACTCCCGGGCGGAGTCGGCCAGGTTCAGCACCTGCCGCTCGTCGTTGATCTTGTGGCCGCCCACGGTGACCCCGTCGAGCAGGGTCTGCACCTCCGGGAACGTGAACGGGTTGCCCTCCAGCATCGAGGCGTCCCAGACGAACTCCGGCAGCGCCTTGTGCAGCCGGAAGACAGCGCGCTCGACCGAGTGCACGGGCACGTCGGTCGGCACCACCGACCGGTCCCACCGCAAGCCCAGGTCGTCGAAGACCTGATCGTCGCCCATCGTCCGGCACCTCCGGGCGCCAGTCTACGGAGCCACCCACCGGCCGGCGCGCATGACGCGGAGCACCCGCAGTTCGCCGTCGAGGACGACCAGATCAGCCTGCAGGCCGACCGAGAGCGCGCCGACCTGACCGTCGAGACCGAGCACCCGCGCCGGGGTGGTGGTCGCCATCGTCACCGCGTCCACCATCGACACGCCGGCAGCCAGCGCACCCCGCAGCGCCGCGTCCATCGTCAGGGCGCTGCCGGCCAGCGCACCGGGGCCGCAGCCGGATGCGGCGAGCCGGGCCACCCCGCCGGCCACGACCACCGGCCGGCCACCGAGGTCGTACGCCCCGTCGGGCATCCCGGCCGCGGCGGTGGCGTCCGTGATCAGCGCCACCCGGTCCGGGCCGGCCACCCGCGTGATGAAGGCGAGCACGCGCTCGTGCAGGTGCACCCCGTCGGCGATCACCTCGCACACCACGTCCGGCGTCTCCAGCAGCGCCAGCACCGGGCCGGGTTCGCGCTGGTTCACCGGCGGCATGGCGTTGCCCCGGTGGGTGGCCACCCGCGCACCGGCGGCCACCGCCGCGCGGGTCTCGGCGTACGACGCGTCGGTGTGCCCGACCGCCGCCACCACCCCGCGGTCGGCCAGCAGCCTGATCGCCGCCGGTGCGCCCGGCAGCTCCGGCGCCAGCGTCACCATCCGCACCGCGCCGCGGCACGCTCCGACCAGCGCTGTCAGCTCCGCATCCGACGGGTGGCGCAGGTACGCCGGGTCGTGCGCACCGCAGCGTGCCGGCGACAGATACGGCCCCTCCAGGTGGACGCCGGCCAGCCCTCCGGAGTCGACCAGCGGCGCCAGCCCGGCGATCGCCGCCATCGTCTGCTGGTACGGGCCGGAGACCAGGCTGGCCAGCAGCGTGGTGGTGCCGTGGCGCAGGTGGAACTCGGCGGCGCGCCCGGCGGCGTCGGTGTGGCCGGCGGTGAACGCGTGCCCGCCACCGCCGTGGTTGTGCAGGTCGACGAACCCGGGCACGATCCAGTGCCCGTCGCCGGGATCTCCGGCCTCGACGGCGGCGATGCGGTCATCGACGACCGTCACCCGTCCGGGTGTCACCCGATCGGGTGTCACCACCCGACCTTTGATCATCACCGGCGGGCCGCGCCCGGCATCGGTGGGCCCATGCTGATCACCGAGAACATGCCTCCCTGCGGGTCGGACAGCACCGCGAACCGCCCGGGCGGGATGTCCCTCGGCGGCACCACCACACCACCACCGAGCTGTTCGGCGCGCGCGGCGGTGGCCCCGCAGTCGTCGACGCCGAAGTAGATCATCCAGTGCGGCGGCAGGTCGGCCGGCCACTCGTCGTCCACCATCGGGATCATGCCCGCCACCTCGGTGCCGTGCGAGCTGAAGACGGTGTACGCCACCGGTCCGCTGGGCCGGTCAACCGGCTGCCAGCCGAACACCGCATGATAGAAGGCCTTGGCCTCGTCGACGTCGCGGGTGGCCAGCTCGCACCACACCACCGAGCCGGCCTGGTCGAGCAGCTCCGCGCCCTGGTGCGGGCCGGCCTGCCACACCCCGAAGACCGCCCCCGCCGGGTCGGCGAAGATCGCCAGCCGGCCGTAGTCCGTGATGTCCATCGGCGGCATCAGTGTGGTGCCGCCGGCCGCCTCGACCCGGTCCGGCAGCGCGGCGACGT
>SLSW01000221.1 GCA_007130245.1 Micromonosporaceae bacterium | reverse complement strand
GGCCTCGTGGCTGATGCCCTCCTGGATGTCGCCGTCGGAGGCGATCACCCAGATGTGGTGGTCGAACGGGCTGGTGCCCGGCGCGGCGTCCGGGTCGAACAGGCCGCGTTCGCGGCGGGCGGCCATGGCCATGCCCACCGCGTTGGCCAGTCCCTGCCCGAGCGGTCCGGTGGTGGTCTCCACCCCGGCGGTGTGGCCGTACTCCGGGTGCCCCGGCGTGACCGAACCCCACTGGCGCAGCGACTTCAGGTCGTCGCGGGTCAGCCCGTAGCCGGACAGGTAGAGCTGGATGTAGAGGGTCAGGCTGCTGTGGCCGGCCGACAGCACGAACCGGTCCCGCCCCGGCCAGCCCGCGTCCGCCGGGTCATGGTGCATGACCTGCTGGAAGAGCAGGTATGCCGCCGGTGCCAGGCTCATGGCGGTGCCGGGGTGACCGTTGCCGGCGCGTTCGACCGCGTCCATGGCCAGCACCCGTACGGTGTCGACCGCGCGACGGTCTAGATCAGTCCAGCGCAGCGGCTCGGCGGGCATGCTCATCGGGCTCTGGCTCCTCGTCGATCCGGTGTCGATGCGGCGGTGCGGCGCGACCACTGTCGAGCCTATCGCCGCCCGCCGCGCCCCAGTTGGCAATCTACGCCACACCCGGGGACGGGCCGGCGAGGTGGCCAACGGTGTCTGCCGTACCCTGAGCCGGTGAGCACCACCGCCGCCGCCCAGCCACCACCGCGCGTGGGCGAGGGGGACCCGGGTGCCCTGACCGACCCGGACGCGCCGGCCCGGCGACCCCGGATGGCGGTGGTACGGGCGTACGTGAGCCTGACCAAGCCCCGCATCGTGGAACTGCTGCTGGTCACCACGGTGCCGGCGATGATGCTGGCCGCGGGCGGGTGGCCGCCGCTGGGCCTGACCGTGGTGGTGCTCATCGGCGGCGCGTTGGCCGCGGGATCGGCGAACACGCTGAACTGCTACCTGGACCGTGACATCGACCAGGTGATGCGGCGCACCGCGGGGCGTCCGTTGCCGGCGCACGTGATCCAGCCGCGCCAGGTGCTCACGTTCGGCCTGGTGCTGGGCGCGGTCGCGGTGGCGCTGCTGGCGGTGTTCGCGAACCTGCTGGCCGCGGCGCTGACGCTGGCGGCGATCGTCTACTACGACCTGGTCTACACGTACTGGTTGAAGCGCACCACGCCCCACAACACGGTGCTCGGTGGGGTGTGCGGGGCGGCGCCGGTGCTGATCGGCTGGGCCGCGGTGACGGGCTCGCTGTCGCTGGAGGCGTGGCTGCTGTTCGCGGTGGTGTTCCTGTGGCAGCCGCCACACTTCTACGCGCTGGCGCTGCGGTTCCGCGACGACTACGCCCGCGCCGGGATCCCGATGCTGCCGGTGGTGGCTTCCGCCCGGCGGGTCACCGGCGAGAGCGTGGTGTACGCCTGGCTGACCGTGGCGGCGTCGTTGGCCCTGTGGACCACGGGTATGACGCTGGTGTACGTGGTGGCGGCGCTGGTGCTGGGGGCGTTGTTCATCGTGGAGGCGCACCGGCTGCACGCCCGTGTCGGCCAGGGTGGGCAGGTGCGGCCGATGCGACTGTTCCACTGGTCGGTGACGTACCTGACGGCACTGTTCGTGATGGTGGGCGTGGACGCGGTCATCGCCGGATGATGCCTGCCGGCTCGCGCGGGCGCGCGGGCGAGCGCTGGCTGAATGTCGCAGGTGGACGTGACCGAACGGCCCGTAACCGGCCGCCGGCGTGGCTCGTTCGCGCGTAATCACCGTCACATATTCGCCGGAAACCGCACCGCCGGGTACGGGTGTCCGCTTACGCTTCGGTCATGGCACATGGTGATACCGAGCTCCTTGAGGAGCGCCCGGAGACCGCCGCCCTGCCGGCCGGTCTGGTGACCGGCCTGACCTCCTTCGCGGAGGCGCACGGGGGGGCCACAGCGATCATCGAGTACGTCGGCCGGCGCGGTGCCCGCATCGTGCTGGTGGGGGAGGACGGTGCCTGGGGGGACCGGTTCGCACCCGGCACCGACGTGGCGCGGCACGCCTGCGCCGAGGCGGGTGTCCCGGTGGAGAAGACCTGGGAGCGGGAGCTCATCTCGAAGATGCGTCCGAGCCGGAACCTGTGGCGGTCGATGGGCCGCCGTAGCCTCGCCCGCTGACCGTCGCGGAATCAGTGACCGACCATTCACCGACCCGGGAGCCCGGCTCCCGGGTCGCTCTCGTCACCTGTGCCGACCTTCCTGATCTCGACCCGGACGACCGCCTGCTGCGCTCGGCGCTGCGGGCCCGGTCGGTCGATGTCACTGCCGCGGTCTGGGACGACCCGCGCCGGGACTGGTCCGGCTTCCACCTGGTGGTGCTCCGCTCACCGTGGGACTATCCCGCCCGGCGCCCGCGGTTCCTCGCCTGGGCGAGCGGGGTGGAGGCCGACGGTGTGCGGCTGGCCAACCCGGCCGACGTCATCGCCTGGAACACCGACAAGCGCTACCTGTCGACGCTGGCCGAGGCCGGGGTGCCGGTGGTGCCCACCGACTGGGTGCCGCACGGCGACCTGTGGCACCTCCCGACCGACGGGGAGTGGGTGATCAAGCCGGCGGTCAGCGCTGGCAGCAAGGACACCGGCCGGTACCGTCTCGACGAGGCGGAGCACCGGCGGCTGGCGGCGGCGCACGTGGCGCGGCTGCAGCGCCAGCAGCGGCTGGTGATGGTGCAGCCGTACCTGCCGGCGGTGGAGTCGTACGGCGAGACCGGGCTGATTTTCCTGGCGGACGCGGCGCGGGGTGAGCTGGCGTACAGCCACGCCATTCGCAAGGGCCCGATGCTGACCGGCCCGGACCGGCCGATCGAGGGGCTGTTCGTGGCCGAGCAGATCACCGCGCGCACGCCGTCGGAGGCGGAGGTGGCGCTGGCCCGGCAGGTGCTGGCGGCGGTGCCGGGCGGGTCGGCCGGGTTGCTGTATGCGCGGGTGGACCTGATTCCGGGTCCGGACGGGGCGCCGGTGCTGGTGGAGCTCGAGCTCACCGAGCCGTCGCTGTTCCTCGGCTACGCGACCGGCGCCGCCGACCGCCTCGCTGACGCCATCTGCTCGTTGGCTGGCTGATCCGCCCCCGCTGACGTTAGTTGATCATGGAGTTCTGTCGGCGTGTGCTACGGCGTGTCTTGCGAGAACTCCATGATCAACATGGGTGGGCGGGCTGGTCGGCACAGGTTGCCGGGTGCGGGTGGCGTGCTGCAGTTGCAGGGCGGCCAGCCACACCAGGCAGGAGCCGAGCAGGTGCAGCCAGACCAG
>SLSW01000081.1 GCA_007130245.1 Micromonosporaceae bacterium | reverse complement strand
TTGGAGCAGTCCGGCAGGTTGTTGGTGCCGTACGCGCGGGCCAGCAGCTGCCAGCAGAAGGCGGCTTCGTTCGACGTACGGCCGGAGGTGTAGAACACCGCCTGGTCCGGATCGCTGCACGCCCGCAGCTCGTCGGCGATCAACGTGAACGCCTCGTCCCAGCCGATCGGGGTGTAGTGGTCGGCACCTGGCCGGCGCACCATCGGCGTGGTGAGCCGGCCCTGCTGGCCCAGCCAGTGCCCGGAGCGTTGCGCCAGCTCGGAGATGCGGCGCGCGGCGAAGAAGTCCGGCCCGATGCGGCGCAACGTCGCCTCCTCCGCGACCGCCTTGGCGCCGTTCTCGCAGAACTCCGCGTGCGAGCGGCGTCCCGGCTCCGGCTCCGGCCAGGCGCATCCCGGGCAGTCGAAGCCGCCGGGCTGGTTCACCCGCACCAGGGTCAGCGCGGTGCGGCGTACGCCCATCTGCGCGAGACTGTCTCCGAGACCGGCGGCCACCCCCCGCACCCCGGCCGCGTGCTGCTCCGGCTCGCTGACCCGTAGATTCCGGTCGCCGACGTCGTCGGTCGGCGGCTTGGTCGCCATGACATCACCGTCTCAGAGTTGTCGGGGCTCGGTAAGGTTGGTGGCCGACACCATTGTGCCGCCGGAGGCCCGGACGTGCGGAGGCCAGGTCATGCCGCTGCTGGACAACGATCCCGACACCGCCGACCTGCGCGAGAAGGTGGACCGCGCCTGGCGCGAGTTCGCCCGGTCACTCGCCGGGGCGCTACCGGAGCTGCCGGTCGATGCGCGCCTGGAGCTGGTGCTCGACCCGACGGCCACCGGCACCGGCGACGCCAGCTATTCGGTGACGGTCACCATGTCCGACGACCAGCGGCTGGCCGCCCGGGCGGTGGGCAACGCGTCCCTGCCGGAGCGGTATCACATGAACCGGGCCGCGGTCGCGGACATGATCGCACTGGGCTGGTCGCCGCCCGGGGTGGACCCGGGGTCCGGCTCGGACTTCGGCCTGACCACGGGCGGGACCGACCCTGAGGAGGTGACGCGCCTGGCCGCGGTCCTGGCCCGCACGCTGCGCGACATCTACGGGGCGCCGCACCCGGCGTTTTTGGTCTACTCGCTCCAGGACTCCTCCGGCGAGACACTGCCGCTGCCGCCGCTGGCGACCGCGCGGGCGGTGACGAGCATCCCGTCGCCCCCGTCGGTGTCGGTCGGTCCGGCGGAGCCGCAGGAGACGTACGACGCGGCGGTGCTGCGCGAGCAGGTGCGCGCGGTGGTGGCGGCGATGCAGCAGACCACCCCGGAGCAGCTGACCGCCGACCCGGACGGCGACATCGGCATCCGCGCCGGGTCGGCGATGGTGTTCGTCAAGGTCCGGGAGAACCCGCCGCTCGTGGACGTGTTCTCGCCGGTGCTGACCCAGATCAAACCGACCGAGAAGCTGTACTGGCGGCTGTCGGAGCTGACCAACCGGATGCCGATCGGGCGCCTGTACTACGCCAACGACACCGTGTGGGCGTCGGTGCCCGTGTTCGGCCGCAACTTCCAGCCCAGCCACCTGACCCTGGCGGTGCAGGTGATGACCGGGCTGGCCGACGAGCTCGACGACCGGCTGCACGGCGAGTTCGGCGGGCGTCGCTTCTTCGCCGAGGACGACCACCCGGCACATCACGGCGAGTCCGAGTCCGCCCGCACCGGCATGTACCTCTGATCCCCCAACCCCGGATCAACGGAAGGGGATCCAGGCGGCGGTCTCCAGCGTGGACAGGTGGTCGGCCTGCAGGCCGGCCGCGGAGACCGTCCACAGCACGTCACCGATCACCAGCGACCGCCGGATCTGCGCGGTGTGGCCGCGCAGGTTGTCGGTCGGATGGGTGATCAGGGCGAGCTCGGTGAAGCCTGCGTCGTCGAGGCGCAACACCAGCGCACCGGATTCCGGCGCCGGGAACGCGGCGGCGGGGTCGTCGTCGCCAACGCCGCGGCCGCGGTCAACCCGCGCGAACGGCACCGTCAGCGGGACCACCACGATCCGTTCCGCTTCCCACCACAGAAACGCGTGCGGGTCGAACTCCGCCTCACTGTGCCCGGCCTGCACATGGTGTGTGGCTCGCAGCCGCGGGTCGGTCAGGTCGGACACGTCGAACAACGACAGCTGCGTGCCCTGGATCACGCCACGCAGGTCGGCCTCCTGGCCGATGCCGAGCACGTACCCGCCGCCGACCGGGTGCAGGTACGACGAGTAGCCGGTGATCTTCAGTTCGCCGAGCACCCTCGGCGCGGACGGGTTCCGAAGGTCTACCGTGTACAGTGGATCGGTCTCGCGGAAGGTCACCACGTAGCCGATCGGGCCGGCGAACCGCACCGAGTAGATCCGCTCGCCGTAACCCAGCCCGCCGACCGACCCGGTCTCCACCAGCGCGCCGTCGCGCTCGGCCAGCACGAAGACAGTCGACTCCGAGTCCGGCTCCCCGCCACCCCACCCCATGACGTCGCCGCTGGTCGTGGCCACCCGCAGGTGACCGTTCCACTCGTTCATCGCGTACTGGTTGATCAGCCAGCCGTCCACCGCGCCGGCGGCCACGTA
This sequence comes from Micromonosporaceae bacterium, assembly GCA_007130245.1. Taxonomy (GTDB): domain Bacteria; phylum Actinomycetota; class Actinomycetes; order Mycobacteriales; family Micromonosporaceae; genus Natronosporangium. The sequence goes on along the minus strand of SLSW01000081.1, from coordinate 10,016 downwards.
TCGTGGCGGCCCCGGCTGCGAGATGTCGAACTTGTAGATTTTCGTACGCGGCTCCGGCCACTCCGGGTCGCCCTCGCGCGCCGGCTGGTCTGGCGGCTCCGGCACCGGCTCGGGCATCGGCACCGCCTGCCAGCGCTGGTCGCTGGCCACGTAGAGGCTGTGGCCGTTGCTGTAGACGGTGTCGCCGTCGGCGAGCACGCTGACCGGGTCGCCGTTGCCGAGCGTGCCCGCGGCCAGGTCGAAGGTGAGCACCGTGAGCATCGACGTGCCCGAGTAGCTGGCCGGGCGGCTCAGTGCCGTGCAGTCCACCTGGCCGGTGGTGGTGACCCCGTCCGCGGTCACCTCGTATCGCGGCAGCCATGCGTCCAGGTCGGCGGTGCGCACGACCTCCCGGTTGGCTTCCAGCCGCTCGTCGTCACCGGCTGTCGGATCGTGCGTAGGGAACTCCAGGCGCGGAGCCGACCTCACCACCACCCGTACCACCGAGTCCACCGTGCGGGCGTCCACCAGCCGGCCGTCCACGGCGTACGTGCCGACCACCCGCGGTGTGTCCGCCCCGATGTCCACCAGCAGCAACTGCGCGCCCGTGATCGGCTGGGGCGTCGGTAGCAGCGACGGCTCGGTGGCCGGGCGGCTGATGGCCGGGCCATGCCAGAGGTCCTCCAGCAGCACCAGCACCCGGCCACCGTGCAGCAGCAGGTCGGCCGGCTGCCACCGGTACGGCTCGGGGCCGTCGTCGTGCAGCGACACCGCGCCGGTCTGCACCCGGCGCTGCGCGTCGACCACCCGCAGCACGCCGTCGGCGACGGTGACAATGCGGCGACCGTCCGTCTTGATCAGGTCCGGCTCGTCCACCCCGGCCTCGTGCACATTGGTGCCCGAGTGCGCGGGCGCCTCCGCACCGGGGGCGAAGCCGGCACCGGCGGCGACCCCGGCCGGGGCCGGCGGGGGCTCGGCCCGCATTCCGGCTCCCGGAGCCGCGGCGTCGGCCGCCGCAGCCGGGTCGGCACCGGCCGCAGCCGGGGCGTCGGCCGCCGCAGCCGGGTCGGCGAGGGCCACCTCCGGCATGGCTCCCGTGCCGCCGGCGAGGAGTCCCCACGGTCCCACGTGGTCGGCGGCAGCGGCTCGCACCTGGGCCGCGGCGGTTTCGCACGAATCGAACGCCACCAGCCGCAGTTCCGGCGTCGACGGCGCGGGTGCGGCACGGTCGTCACCGCGCCAGGTGGTGCACCCGGCGGTCAGCAGCAGCGCGATGACCAGGCCGGCGCCGAGCCACCACGGGCGGACGGACCGGGGTGAGGTACGACGGGGGTAGGTCTCGGTCATGCGGCCTTGGACGTCGCCCGGCAAAATCCGGTTCCCGCGACGTCACCGTGCCATCGCCGGCCCCGGCGACGTCCGGTCAGGACTGCGGCGTCACCGCCGCGGCCAGCCCGCTGCCGGGGTTGTCGACCAGCCGCGACAGCACGATGGTGCTGCGGGTGGAGGTCACGAACGGCTCCGCCCGCAGCCGCTCCAGCGCCTGCTCCAGGTGGCCGATGTCGGCGGCGCGCAGGTGCACCAACGCGTCCGCCTCCCCGGAGACGGTGTAGGCGGCGACCACCTCCGGGTGCCGGCGTGCCGCCTCCTCGATCTGCGTAGGCGCGGTGCGGCCGACGCAGAAGAGTTCCACGAACGCCTCGGTGGCCCACCCGACCGCGGCCGGATCGATGACGGTGGTGAATCCCCGGATCACGCCGGCCGCACGCAACCGGTCCACCCGCCGCTTGACAGCTGGTGCGGACAGCGAGACCGCGGTCCCGATATCGGCGTAGGACGCCCGGGCGTCGGCCGTCAGCGATGCAACGATCCGCTGGTCGATGTCGTCAACGCGCAACATTCCGTCCTCACGAAGCAAGACAAGCGGCTGTTTCCGACCGCAAAGGCTACCTACCCTAAATGCTCATGACTGCGCCACGTAGCTACCTGATGTGCGAGCCGGCCCACTTCCGGGTGGAGTACGCGATCAACCCCTGGATGGACCCGGAGGCCCCGGTGGACAGCGAGCTGGCGGCCAAACAGTGGCACCAGCTGCGGCAGACGCTGTCCGACCTCGGGCACACGGTCCACCTGCTCGACCCCGATCCGGACCTGCCGGACATGGTCTACGCGGCCAACGGCGCGCTGGTCATCGACGGCACGGCGTACGGGGCGCGCTTCCGCTACCCGGAACGCGCCGCCGAGGCCGACGCGCACCGGCGCTGGTTCGAGCGCAACGGCTGGCGCTTCGCCGCGCCGACCGCGACCAACGAGGGCGAGGGCGACTTCGCGCACGTCGGCGGGATGGTGCTGGCGGGGTACGGCTTCCGCACCGACCCGGACGCGCATCAGGAGGTGCAGGAGATCTTCGGTCGGCCGGTCACTTCGCTGCGACTGGTGGACCCGCGGTTCTACCACCTGGACACCGCACTGGCGGTGCTGGACCCGGCCGGGCGCGGCCGGATCGCGTACTACCCGGGCGCCTTCTCGCCCTCCTCGCAGGCGGTGCTCACGCGGCTGTTCCCGGACGCGCTGATCGCCGACGAGGTCGACGCGGCCGCGTTCGGGCTCAACCTCGTCAGCGATTCCCGGCACGTGGTGCTCAACTCGGACGCGACCGCGATGGCCGGCAAGGTCGCCGACGCCGGGTTCATCCCCGTGCCGGTGGAGCTGTCGGAGCTGCGCAAGGGCGGCGGCAGCGTGAAGTGCTGCATCGCGGAGCTGCGGCCCGCGGCGAGCTAGCCGGCGCCGACGCTAGCCGAACGTGCCGACGCTAGCCGAGCGTGCCGAGTTCGCGTATCACCAGGTTGGACAGCACCGGACCGTCGGAGGCGACCTCGCGCAGATACCACTTCTGGGTGGGAGTGCGGCCCTGGTTGAACTGCCACCGACCGCGTGGGCTGTCGATCAGGCCCACCCGGGACAGATTCAGGTTTATCTCGCGCGGGTCGAGGTCGCCGTCGCTGAGAGCGATCGCCTTGTCAAGCGCTGCCGCCGCGTCGTACGCCGCCACCGCGTAGATGGTCGGTGCGTCGCCGAACTCGCGCCGGTAGTCCGAGGCGAACGCCCGGTTCACGGAGGTGCGCAGCTCCGGAGCGTAGTTGGCGGAGGTGCGGATCCCCAGCGCGTCCGTGCCCGCACTGGTCAGGGCGGCGCCCTCGGTCAGGTACGCCGGCGCGACGAGACGCGTCGGATCCAGACCCGCCGCCACGTACTGGCGGATGAACTCCACCGCCGCGTTCCCGGCGTAGCAGCAGAACACCGCCTCCGCGTCCAGCTGCCGCAACTGCTCCAGTGGGATGGTGAAGTGGTCCCGCGCCGGTTGGGTGACCATCGGCGTCCAGATGGTCTCGGCGAGCAGGTCGCTGGATGCCCGCGCCTCGGTGAACTGCTCCCGCATGCCCTGCACCGCGTCGACGCCCATCGGGTCGTCCTGGGCGACGGAGGCGACCGTGCCCTGCACCATGCCGGCCAGGTAGGTGCCGAGCACCCTGCCCGGCTCGTCGTTGACGAAGGAGGTGCGCCACACGTGCGGCGTCCCCTGGAGCTCGAACGGGGAGGCGTTCGCCCCCAGCAGCGGAATGTGGACCTCCTCGATGCGGCGGCTGACGTCCAGCATCGCCGCCGAGCTCGCCACGCCGACCACGGCAGACACATCCGCGCTGAGCAGGTCCTCCAGCGCGGACATGGCGCTGTCCGGCGAGTCGCCCTCGTCCCGCTGCTCGACGACCACCGGGTGTCCACCGAGCCGGTTGCCGGCCACGCGGAGGTATCGGTTGAACCCGTTGAGCATGTCGTCCCCGAGCGGCTTATAGCCGCCGGTGCCGGGCACCAGCAATCCGATCCGGACGTGCGTCTCGTGGATCTGCTGCTGCGGCTCGGCTCCGCCCACGGCGCCGCAGGCCGAGGCGAACCCGGCCGCTCCCAACCCACCGAGGAGCTTCAGGGCGTTCCTGCGGTCGATACCGGCCACAAGATCTCCTTTCACCGGCAGTCGCCGGTCCCGCGGGTGGACTCCGCCGTTGTACCCTGCCGCATCGGCAGCGTCAATCCCGGGTCGTCGCATTGTTAGCTGCCTGACGCAGGCCGGCGTCAGAGGTTGGCAGGCTCGCCAGACGCTCCAGTGTCCGCACCACCGCCGGCCACGCCGCCGAGTGCGGATCAATCACTGCGAAGTGCTCTACATCGGGCAACTCGATCAGTTCGGCATCGCCGCACGCGGTCCAGTCGCGACTCAGTGTCACCGGCACCTGCCTGTCCTGCGCACCGTGGATGACCACGGTGGGTACGTGCGGCCGGCGCGGCTCGGCGTACGCGTAGCGGCGCGGCACCTGCTGCGGGCCTCCACCCAGCAGCGCCGCCACCGCTCCGCCATCGAGGTCCAGCCGGTGCGCGGCGGCCAGGTTGGTCACCGGCGCCAGCGCCACCACCCCGCGCACCGCCGCCGGGCCGGTCAGGCCGGCCCACCACAGCGCCAGGTGGCCGCCGGCCGAGTGGCCCAGCAGCAGCGGCGGGCCAGCGAGCGGGTCGGCAGTGAGCGGGTCGGCAGTGAGCAGGTCGGCAGTGAGCAGGTCGGCCACCAGCGCGGGCAGCACCGTCAGGCCGGCGGCCACGTCGGCGAAGGTGCCCGGCCAACCGCCCCCGTCCTGGCCGGTGCGGCGGTACTCCAGTTGCGCCACGGGCCACCCCCTCTCCGCCAGGTCGGCGGCGAGCGGACCGGTGTGGTGGCGGTCGTACTTTGCGCGCCAGAACCCGCCGTGCACCACCACCACCAGCGGCCGGGTCGGGTCGACCGCCTCCGGCAGGCGTACGTCGGCAACCTGGTCCGGATGCGGGCCGTAACGCACGGTGGCGTCCGATGGCGGCGCCGGCCGGCTGAGCACGGCACGGGGGTCGGCAGGCACGACACCACGCTATCGCCGCACCGCGGCCGGGTCGTATGCCCGGGGGCGCGCGTGGGTAGGGTGGAATGATGACCGAGTCCAACCGCGAGGAGCCGACGAACGAAGAGACCGCTGCCGAGCAGGAGAAGGCGGAGCAGCGCACCGTGGTCGTGGTAGGCCCGGACGGGCAGCCGGTCGGGACCATGGCGGTGCCGCGTGACCAGGCCGAAGCCGAGGCGCAGGAGCGCGAGGATCCGGCCAAGCTGGTGGAGCAGCCGGCCAAGGTCATGCGCATCGGCACCATGATCAAACAGCTGCTGGACGAGGTCAAGGCCGCGCCGCTGGACGAGGCCGGCCGCCAGCGGCTCACCGAGATCCATCACCGTTCGGTCGTGGAGCTCGAGGACGGGCTCGCCCCGGAGCTGACCGAGGAGCTGGACCGGCTCACGCTGCCGTTCACCGAGGGCGAAACTCCCAGCGAGCCCGAGCTGCGCATCGCGCAGGCCCAGCTGGTCGGCTGGCTGGAGGGCCTGTTCCACGGCATCCAGGCGGCGCTGGTCGCCCAGCAGATGGCCGCCCGGATGCAGCTCGACCAGATGCGGGGCAAGGGCCCGGCGGCCCTGCCACCCGGTCAGATGCCGTCCATGCCGGGCATGCCCGGCCGGCAGGGCGACGAGCGGCACCCAGGCCAGTACCTCTGAGCCGTAGGCGCGCACAGTGACCGAACGCCTGACCCACGTCGACGAGGCCGGCGCGGCCCGGATGGTCGATGTGTCCGGTAAGCAGCCGTCGACCCGCCGCGCGGTCGCGGCCGGGCGGGTGCGCACCACACCCGAGGTCGTGGCACTGCTGCGCGCCGGCGCCGTCGCCAAGGGCGACGCGCTGGCGGTTGCCCGCATCGCCGGCATCATGGGCGCCAAACGCACCCCCGACCTGGTGCCGCTGTGCCACCCGATCGCCCTGCACTCGGTCGCGGTCGACCTGGACCTCGTCGAGGACGGCGTGGAGATCACCGCGACCACCCGCACCGCCGACCGCACCGGGGTGGAGATGGAGGCCCTGACCGCGGTGACCACCGCCGCGCTGGCGCTGGTCGACATGGTCAAGGCCGCCGACCCGGCCGCGCTCATCGACCAGGTGCGGGTGCTGCGCAAGGAGGGCGGCAAGACCGGCGAGTGGGTGCGACCCGGGGACCGGCCGTGACGGCCGCTCAGGTGATCGTCGCCTCCAACCGCGCCGCCGCCGGGGTGTACGCCGACACCAGCGGCCCGATCCTGGTCGACGGGCTGCGAGAGCTGGGCTTCGAGGTGGGTGACCCGGTGGTGGTGCCGGACGGCGATCCGGTGACCGAGGCGCTGCGCGAGGCCGTCGCCGCCGGGGTCGCGGTGGTGCTGACCAGCGGCGGCACCGGCATCAACCCCACCGACCGTACGCCGGAGGCCACCCGCGCGGTGATCGAGTACGAGATCCCCGGCATCGCCGAAGCGGTACGCGCGTACGGGGTGGCCCACGTGCCCACGGCGGCGCTGTCGCGCGGCATCGCCGGGGTGGCCGGACGCACCCTGATCGTGAACCTGCCCGGGTCGCGCGGTGGCGCCCGCGACGGGCTGGCGGTTCTCGACCCGCTGCTGGCGCACGCCGTCGACCAGATCCGCGGTGGCGACCATACCTGAGCGCTGATCCCGCCTCGTCGGGTCCGGGTCCGGGCCGCCCGTACCGGTGGGACCGCCGCTGCCACGGCTACTGCTGTCGTCGCCACTACCATCGGTGGCGTGGGGTACCAGCCTATGACCATCGCCCACCTCGGGGAGCTGCTCGCGAGCTGCCCCGACGACGAACGGTGGCTGATGATCTCAGAGTTCCTTGAGGAACACAGGCACGAGCCACGCAAGCGACGAGTGGAGTTACTGCAGAAGGAGCCGCCGCCGACCGGGGACGACACCTGGGACGCGCTCCTCGCCGCTCTCGCCGAGCACCTGGCGGCCAAGGATGGGCGCCGCGGGCCACGATGGTGTGAGGATCGCGGGCTCGATCGGTTCTGGTTCCCGTTCAACACCCCACTCGCGCGCGCAGAGGCGATCGTGCACGCCCCGGCGGCGTTCCGCCGACGCGGCGTGATGGTGGCCCGCAACGAACTGGAGGTGGCGTGAGTGGGCGGTCCGATACTCGACCGCGAAGCGATCACCGATGCTCTCCGGCGGCTGGGCGAGCGGCTCGCCTACCGGGGTGTGGTGGCCGACCTCTACGTATTCGGTGGCGCCGCCATGGCACTCGCTTACGACCTTCGCCGCTCCACGCGCGACATTGACGCGCTGTTCCAGCCGCACAGCGCGGTGACCGCCGAAGCCCGGGCGGTAGCACAGGAGCTCGGACTGCCCCCGTGGTGGCTGAATGAGCAGGCCAGCGCTTACGTCGCCCCCGGCGCCGACACCGACGCCCCGCTGGTGTTCGACCACCCCGGGCTGAGGGTGCACGCGGCCTCCCCGCGCCATCTGCTCGCGATGAAGGCCCTGGCAGGCCGTCGCCGAGATGTCGACGACATCCGGCTGCTCGCCGAGCATCTCGGACTCCACACCGCGGACGAGGTGCGAACCGTGTGTGCGACGGTGTTTCCCGACGAGCCGCTGCCGAAGCGGACAGACCTGCTGCTGGACGAGCTGTTCGGGACAGTGGACTGAGCCGTCACGCCGCTCCGCCGCACTCGGTGGGGTCCCTCCGTCGTCGCCGCTCGTTGGCGAAGCCGCCACCGCTGATCGCCGGACCGGCTGGCCTGCCGGCAGCCGTCACCCGCCACCCAGACCTGGCCGCATCACCCCCGATCACGAACGATGAGGGGATAGCGGCCAGTCGGGGCTGGTCGGATCGCTCTACCGGACGTCGGAGGCGGTCGCCGGCTCCTCGGCCGTGGGGCGCAGGGCACGGCCGAGGTTGTCCACATACGCCGCCGCGAGCACCAGCAGCCCGAGCAGCAGCGCCGCCACATAGCACCCGGTGGCCACCAGCGTCACCGTCCGCGCCAACCGGACCGGCTCTCCTGCTTTCACCGCGATCACCACTGCCAGCAACGGCGCACCGATCACCACCAGCCCGCTGAGGCTGAACAGTGGCTGCGCCGCCGCGCCGCCTGCCGGTCCGTCCTACTCCGGTCGCTCACCATGGTCTGGTCGTCGGTCATCCGCACACCTTAGAAACTGTGGCCCTCGACCGCCCATGCCTCCCGGCCGGCCGTAACCGCCGCCGCTGAGGCGGCTGAGCTGTTGGCGGTCCGCAGATCCTATGATCCCGTCATGGCCGCTGCCGGCGAAGGGATTCCTGCCCGCACTCACCTGCTGTCGCTGGCAGCCGCGGTCTCGGCCGTGCTCGTGCCGGTGCTGCTGGGCAGGTACGCACTGACCATGGCCGACGGTGGTGGGCGGTCCGTCATCGTCAACGGGCAGTTGCAGGTGCCGCCGCCGACCGGTGCGGCGGGTTGGCTCACCCTCGCTCTCGCTGTGCTCGGCTGGTGCTGGGCGGTGTCCGCGGCGGTGCTGGTGGCCGGCGGTGCTGACCAGGGTCGCTGGACGAGCATCCGGACGGCGCTGGCCGACAGCCTGCGTCGACTCCCTATCGTGCTGATAGCCGCCCTGCTGGCAGCGGCGGTGGTCGCGGTCTCCTCGCTGGTGGTGGTGTCCGCCCCCGCCAGCGGCACGACCGCGGTCCTCATCGGGTTCCTGGTCGCGGCCTTCGTCCTGGTCATAGTGATTTGGCTGGCCGTCGTGATTCCGGCCGCGTTGCTGGGCGGCGCCCGGGGCAGCGCCGCGTTCGCCGCGGCGTACGCGGTGGTGCGGCGGCGGCTGCGCCCCCGGCTGGCGGTGCTGTTCGCGCTGGCAGGAGTCCCGCTCCTGCTGCTGGTGCCGGCCAGGTGGATGCGCGACCACCTGTCCGGGCGAGCCGAGCATCCGGCCGGGACGATGGTGACGATCGCGGCCGCGGAGCTGACGTGGACGACCGCACTGCTCACCGTCGTGGCCTGCCAGGGCGTGATGCTGGCACGGATCTACCTGCGGTGGTCAACGACTCCGGTCACCCCACCCGACACACCGCTGGACGCGCCGCTCGACGTGACAGGGACCCATACCTACCGACCCCGTCTGGCTCTCGCAGTGACGTTGGCGGTGATGCTGCCCGCCGCGGCGGTCGGTGCCGTCACCCTGACCAACCCGTACGGTGCGCCGGTGGTGGCGTCCGACTCGCTGGGCGGCGAGCGCCGGATCGTCGCGGCGGGCTGGGGCGAGCACGGTCACCCGGTGCTGGTGTCGCTGGGCCGCACCATCGAGTGGTGCCTGGATGACCGGTGCCGGGAGGTCCATCAGGCACGGACACCGGTGCTGATCTACAGCGCCCCGTCGACCGCCAGCATCGGTGCGGACGGATCCGTGCTGGCGACCTGGTTCGACTCACCCCGCCAGGTGCAGGTGGCACGGTGCGCGTACGACGGCGACTGCGTCACGTCCGAGATCCCCTGGCCCGGCGCCGGGTCGCCGAACGCGGCTTACACCACGGCCGAGGTCGGACCGGATGGAGAGCTGCTGGTCGCGACCGCGTGGGAGACCCTGACCGACGGTGACGGTCCGGGCGGCCCTGATGCGACCGGAGCCGACCGCGGCCAGGGGCCGAACGGCGTGGAGCTGACCCTCGCCAGGTGCGGCGACCCTGCCTGCGCCGACCCGCTCGTCCTCGAGTTCGGCACCGTGGAAGCGTCGCTGCCGGAGGCGGACCACATCCTCGGGCACTCGCCGCACGGTTCCGTCACCCGGCAGCAGCGGCGCGAGGACACGTTGCAGGTCAGCGTGGATGCGCGGGGCGCGCCGGTGATGACCTTCCAGGACGCTGCCAGCGGGGCTCGATGGTCCGGCACCTGCGGGTCGGTCGCCTGTGCCGCCTCGGACCTCACCATGGTGGCCGACCCCCCGGTGCCGCCGGACACGGACGTGCTCGCTTTCGCACCCACCGCCGGCGGGTTGGCCGTGGTGGCCGCCGAATCGTCACGGCCGGATGAGGTGCTGCTCTCCATCGGCCGGGTGCCCGAGCGGTGGCGACTGTCGGTGCGGCACTGCGCCGAGCCGTCGTGCGCCT
>SLSW01000049.1 GCA_007130245.1 Micromonosporaceae bacterium | reverse complement strand
TCCTGTTGCTCCTGTTGGTCCTGCTGGTCCTGCTGGTCCTGCTGTGCCTGCTGGTCCTGTGCGCCCTGCTCTTCCTGTTCTTCCTGCCCGGGCTGTTCTTCGCTGACCTCGCTGTCGTGGATGACCTGTTGCCTGCCCTCGGCTTCCTCCGGATGGAGGAGGGTCTCAGTCATCACGTGCCGCCGGAAGTGCTTCAGCTCCAGGCGGGCACGCCGGCCCTGCGCACGCCACAGGTTGCCGGTCTTCTCGAAGAAGCCCTGCGGGTAGTATTGCAGGACAACCAGGATCTTTGTGAGATTTGGGGCTAATTCGTGAAAGGTGATAGCACCGTCGACGTATCCCTTGGAACCTTCTGATTTCCAGACGATCCGCTCGTTCGGCACCTGGTCGGTGATCGTCGACTTCCAGTCTCGGTGTGACCACAGGATCTGCGCCCGCCACGAGTGCTCGGTCTCCGACTCCTCGTCGACCTTCTCGACCTTCTTCATGAAGTCTGGAAACTCACTGAACATCGTCCACTGGTTGTAGGCGACGGACACCGGTACCCCGACGTCGATCTCTTCGACGATGTTGGTGACCTTGCTGCTGCCGCCACCGCCACCGCCACCGTCGCCGCCACCGCCGCCGGGCAGGGCGCCTTTCACCTTGTCCTTGACCACCTCCTTGCCGACACCCATGGCTTTCTTGGCGATGCCGCCGCCACCGTCGCCGCCCATCGCCTCCGTGGCCTTGTCGGTGACAGCCTCCGTGCCCTTCTCCATGACCTTCTTGGCGGTGTCGCCACCGGGCAGGGAGGAGGCCGCGTCCTTGCCCTTCGCCTTGGCTCTCTCGGCCAGCTTCTGGCCGGCGGCGCCCACGTTCTCGGTGAGCGAACTCATCGCACGGTGCCGTGCCGCCTTGGCCAGTTCCTGCAGCTCTCGCTTGAGCTGGTCGGTGGGAAGCTGTTCGAAGAAACTCTGACCTGTCTTGCCGCTGCCGTCACCCGTCGCCATAGCGCCTCACTCCTGACTCTGGCCGCTCCGCGTGCTGGTCCGGCGGCGCCCGGCGCCAGGTTCGACCGCGCGTCGCCGCGACTCCGGTCGGCGGGACCCCGGCGATGCCGTTGCCCGCTGCTGGCCGCCCTTCTTCGCCGGCTGCCTCGCGCCCTTCTGGTCGTCCTGCTGTTCGGCCTTTTGCTCGTCCTGCTGTTCGTCCTGCTGTTCGTCCTGCTGTTCGGCCTTTTGCTCGTCCTGCTGCTCGTCCTGCTGTTCGGCCTTCTGCTCGGCCTCGGGCTCGCCCGGCGACTCGTCCGGTTGCTCCTCTTCCTCGGAGCGGCCTTCGGCCTTCTCCGGCTCCTCCTGCTGGGCAGGCTCTTCCTCGGCTCGACCTTCGGGTTGCTCACCGCCCTCGGAGGGAGCCTCCCCGGCCTCGCCGGCTCTCTCGCCCTCGGACGGCGCCTCCGGTCCGCCGACGGCCTGGCGCAGCGACTCGGTCGTGTCGTGGATGCGTTGGGTGATTCCCTCCATCCGGCTGCCGACGATCGCTGCCGCCACCTCGCGGCCCTGCTCGGCCAGCTTGGTCAGGTCGGTGGAGGATTCGCTCTGCTGCATTTTGGAACCGGCCGCGCGGGTGGCGGCGGCGCCGGCGGCCAGCAGCATGAGCAACCGGGCCTTGCGGTAACGACCGAGCATGTACCCGCCGGCCAGGCCGAGCGCGATGCGGGTTCCGTTGTTCATGCTGAGCTCCTCCCGATGTTCCGGACGGACCAGCTGCGCGATGCGGAGGCTGGCCGCTCCTAGCGTGCCACCTACCCCCCAGACAAATCCTGAAAACACTGGTAAACCAAGGACATGCCGGATCGTCCCCCATTCGTTGATCTAGGGCTTGGCCACGTGGGTTGATCTCCGATCACGTGAAAAATCCCTAGATCAACAGGTGATGGGAGGTGGGAGGATGTCGGGTTTGGAGAGGGTGCTGCCGGGTAGCTACCCGCCCATGATGAAAATTCCGGAGACACTGTCGTCCGTCGAGTCGCTCGCGCAGGTGGACCCGCTCGCGCGCGCTGTCCAGCGGCGGGTGCGCCGGGTGCTGCCGGAGGGGCCGGTATACCGGGCGCTGGCCGGCTCGTGGATCGGGCATCCGGTGCACCCGCTGGTGGTGCTGGTGCCGATCGGCAGCTGGATGTCGGCGGGCATCCTCGACCTGCTGCCGCGGCAACAGGAGGCGGCCCGGCGCCTGATCCTGGCCGGGCTGGTCGCCGCCGCGCCTGCGGTCGCGGCCGGGTTGGCGGAGTACCGGGAACTCGATGAGCGCGGGCGACGCGTCGGGCTGGTGCACGCCGTGGCGAACACCGCCGCCAGCGCCTGCTACACCGTTTCGTACAGGCTGCGCCGTCGGGGCCGCACCGGTGCCGGCAAGGCGTGGGGGATGCTGGGCCTGGCCGCGGTCAGCGCCGGCGGCGCCCTCGGCGGCCACCTCACCTACGCACAGGGCGCGGGTGTGTTCCGGTGGCAGGCGCGGCGGTACGTCGAGGAGCACCCGCCCGAGACCGCGCCGCGCGTGGGAGTCAGTGCCGGATCACGCTGACGGCCGGCATAGGGGACCACGCATAGTCACAAAGCCTGTGACCTGCGGTTACGTCTTTACAGGCGCGGAGAATGCGGCTAGGTTGACACGCGTGCAGGTGACTCGTACCACCTTTTTCCCCCTCCTGGTGGCGTACGACGACCCGCAGGTCTCGGACCGTCACGTGATGGAGGAGTTCGTGGACGGCCTCGCCGTGGCCTACACGGTGGGGCCGCGGTACGGCGAGCGTCTGCTCACCTGGCATGACCTGGACCACTTCGGACTCCCGCCGCGGGAACTGCGGCGGGAGTCCGCGACCAACCTGTACGCCGTGCTGGACCGCGTGGGCTTCCACGGCCAGCCGCCGGCGCTGATGCTGTCGTTCGACGGGTTGGAGTCCAGCGTGCTGCTGGCCCACCGGTTCTGGGACGACCTGGAGGACGCGGTGCCCGGCGACCTGGTGGTCGGGGTGCCCGCCCGCGACGTGGTCATCGTGACCGGGTCGCAGTCGCGCGCGGGCATGGCAAAGGTGCGCCGCGCGGTCGACCGGATCTTCTTCGCCGGCGGCGCCAACCTGCTCAGCCGTGCGCTGCTGGTGCGCCACCGTCGTCACTGGGAGGCGCTGCCGCCCCCGCCGCCGGATGCCGTGCCCGCGTCGGTGCCTCCGGCGGCGGCTTCGCTGACGTCGGCACCGCCCGCGTTCGGCTCTCCGGTGGCGGCCGCAGCGGCGGCCGTTCCGCGGGGTCGGCCGCCGGCCGCC
>SLSW01000060.1 GCA_007130245.1 Micromonosporaceae bacterium | reverse complement strand
TCGTCGAACATGCCGATGCGCCCGATGTAGCGGCGTTCGCCGGTGTCCAGGTCGAGCCGGCCGAAGCACAGGCCGGGTTCGGCGGCGCGCAGCTGCGCCAGCCGTTCCTGGTGCCGCGCGACGGCTGTCTCCCGCTCCACCCGTGCCTGCGGGCCGTCGCCGTGCTCGCGCAGCGCCCGGGCGAGCCTGTCCTCGACCTCGTCGCGCAGCTGGTCCAGCCGCGCGTACAGCCGGTCGACGAAGCTCTGCTCGTGCGCCAGCTCCTCGGTTGACAACGCCGCCGTCCTCTCGTACAATTCGGGCTTTTTGCCCATATTGCTGCCTGTCGCGGAACACTGTAGCGCGCCACCGCGGGGCGGCGTCTACGCCCGAACAGCAGGAAGGTCCGGCGGGTCGCGGCAGGGACCTCGGTGACCCCCTCCAGCTCTGCTGACGTTTACGACAGCGGGCTGAGGCTGCTGACACATGAGTCAGCAGAGCTGGAGGCTGACGGACAACCTCCCATCGCCGTAGGCGCCGCAGTGGGAGTACGCCGAGACCTGCCCGGTATTCGGCGAGCACCTGAACCTTTGAAACCGAGCCGCTCGGCTAGCCTAGGCTGGTCCGGTGAGCAACGTCCGCGACTACTACGACGCCAACACCTGGAAGTGGCTCGTGTCCGGCACAGCCGGCGCGCTGCACCGGGAGCTCTGGGGGCCCGGCACCAGCGACCGCAACGATGCGGTGCACTACGTCCACCGACGGGTGCTCGACCGGGTGACCGAGCTGTGCCCTTCCGGTCGCGCCCGAGTCGTCGACTTCGGCTGCGGTGTCGGCGCCGGCGCGGTGTACCTGGCCGAGCACATCGCGGCCGATGTCCACGGCATCTCGCTCAGTCCCCGCCAGGTCGCGCACGCGGAACGTCGCGCGCGACAGCGGCAGAGCGCGCTGGCCGGCACCTGCCGCTTCTACGAGGCAGACTTCTGCCGGCTGCCGTGGCCGGTGGTCGAGCGCGTCGCCGGCGCCGACCTGGTCTACGCCATCGAGTCGTTCGTGCATGCCGACTCGGCGAGCGCCTTCTTCGACCAGGTGGCGCAGGTGCTGCGACCGGGCGGCCTGCTCGTCCTGGTGGACGACGTGCTGACCAGCTCCGGCGTGCAGGCCGACGGCCATCCGGCGATTGCCGAGTTTCAAACCGGTTGGCAGGTCGGCAGCCTCCTGAGCGCGCCGCGGGCGGTCGAGCTGGCCGCCGCGTCCGGACTGGCGCTGGTCAGCCGGACCAGCCTGTCCGGGTACATGCGTCTCGGCCGCCCGCGCGACCGGGTCGTCACCGCGCTGCAGCCGGTCCTGCGCCACGGCCAGCGCTACAGCCACTGGTGCCGGTCGCTCGTGGGCGGCGACGCGCTCCAGCGCTGCCACCGGGCGGGACTGCTGGACTACGACGAGCTCGTGCTGGTCCGGACATGATCGGCACCCACCGGACCCGCCCGGAGCCGGCCGGCGCGGATGGCGCCGACCAGGTGCCCTATGTCGTGCTCAGTTGCTGCATGTCCCTCGACGGTTACCTGGACGACATGAGCGAGGAACGGTTGCTGCTGTCCAACCGCGCCGACTTCGACCGGGTCGACGCGGTGCGGGCGCAATGCGACGCAATCCTGGTAGGTGCGCGCACCGTCCGTCGCGACGATCCTCGGCTGCTGGTCCGCTCGCCTGAACGCCGCCGGCAGCGCGCGGCGCGTGGACAGCCGGTCTCCCCGAAAAAAGTGACGGTGACCAGTGGCGGTGACCTGGACCCGACCAGCCGGTTCTTCGCCCTGGGCGAGGTGGACAAGCTGGTCTACTGTGCCAGCTCCGCGGTGCCGGCGACGCAAGCCCACCTCGGCTCGGTGGCGACCGTGGTGGACGCGGGTGAGCCGGTCGACTTCGGCCGGGTGGTGACGGACCTCGGCACCCGGGGGGTGCGCCGGCTGCTGATCGAGGGCGGCGGCGAGGTGCACACCCAGGTGCTCACCCGCGGTCTGGCCGACGAGCTGCAGTTGGCGGTCGCCCCGTGCTTCGTGGGTGACTCCCGGGCGCCGCGGTTCGTCCGCGACGGTGGCTTCCCGTGGTGCCCGGAACACCGCGCCACCCTGGCCGAGGTGCGCCGCCTGGGTGACGTGGTGCTGCTGCGTTACGCGCTGTCGGACCGCTTCGACGACGGAGGCGACGCGGACTGAAACCATGCCAGCAGGTCGCGGTGGCCGACCACCACCCGCAGCCGGCCGGCGGACACGGCAGCGAGCCGGCGTTCCAGGTACGCGGCCCCGGGCGCGGCGAGCGCCGGACGCTGCGCGCACGCCGCGCCCACCCAGCCGCGCAACCACTCTCCGATGAGCCCGCCCTGCTCCGGGCCGAGCCGCCACGGGGTGGAGCGCTCGCACACCGTCGCGCCGAGCCGGGAGAACGCCCCGGCCGCGACGTCCGGGGCGTCCGGGCCGAGCAGGCGCCGGCCGCCCACCCGCCGGCGCTGGTGGGCGTTGAACGCGGCGGCGACCTGCGCGTCGAGCGGGTCGGGCGGGTCGAGCGTGACCCGCCCCTGCACCGACAGGGTCAGCAGCGCCGGACAAGCGGCCTGCCGGCATGCCGCGGCGATTCGCGCCACCTCGTCGCCGGTGAGCACGTCCAGCAGCGCGGACGCGGTGACCAGCCCGGCGCCCGCCAGGTCGGCGCCGGTCAGGGTGGCCAGGTCGCGCTGCCGGGTCGCCACGGTCACCGGGGCGCCGTCGGCCGCGGTGCGGTCCATGCCGGTGGCGGCGCGGCGCAGCAGCGCCAGGTCCCGGTCGTAGAGCACCCAGTGCTGCGGACCGGGCAGCTGGCCGGCGAGCCATCGCCCCATCGCGCCGGTGCCGCAGCCCAGGTCGTGCACGACCAGCGGCCCGCCGCGGCCGGTGCCGATCTGCCGCAGCAGGTCGACCAGCTCGTGGGCGCGGGCGGCGGCGTCGGCCTCCTCCCGCAGGCTGAGCCACTCCGCCAGCTCCGGCTCCCGCTCCGGCTCCCGCTCCGGTTCCGGCCTCACACCGGCCTGCCCGTCACCGGGCGGACCGCGTCCAGCACCTCCGTCAGCGCCCGCACCGTGTCGTCCCAGCCGGACAGGGTGGCCCGCCGGGCGCGGGCGGCGTCGCGCAGCCGGCGCCGCAGGCCCGGGCCGGTCAACCACCGGTGCAGCGCGTCGGCCAGCGCCGCCGGGTCGTCCGGGGGGACCAGCAATCCCGGCAGGCTGCCGTCCGGGGCGCGCCCGAGCGCCTCCCGCACCCCACCCACGTCGGTGGCCAGCACCGGCACGCCCCGCGCCAGCGCCTCGGTGAGCACCATCCCGTACGCCTCGGCGCGGGAGGCCAGCAGCACCAGGTCGGCGGTGGCGTAGGTCGCGGCCAGCCGGGTGCCGGTCCGCGGCCCGGTCCACCGCACGCGCCCGTCCAGCCCGAGCCCGTTCGCCGCCTGCCGCACCCGGTGGACGTACCGGGGCGCCCGGTCCAGGGAGCCGACGAACCGGCAGCTCCACGACGTGTCGCCGAGCGAAGCCAGCGCCTGCACCAGCAGGTGCTGGCCCTTGAGCGGGGTCACCGCGGCCACGCACAGCAGCTGTGACCCGGCGGCGGTGCCGGCGGCCAGCGGCGCCGCGTCCACCCCCGGGGTGGCGACGTGGATCCGGCCGGCCGGCAGCCCGTGTTGCTCGATCAGCCGGCGCGCGGTCCAGGCGCTGGTCGCCACCATCGCGGCGGCGGACCCCAGCGTCCGCCGTTCCCGGGCCTGGCGCACCGCCGCCGTACCCGGCGCGAGCCCGACCTCGTCGCCCAGCGGCAGGTGCACCAGCACCACCGGGTGCAGCCGGCGCGCCGCCGGCTCGACGATCTCCGGCGCCGCGCATGCGACCAGGCCGTCGAGCAGCACCGTGGCGCCGTCCGGCAGCGCGGCCAGGGTGCCGGCCAGCGCGGTGAGCGCGTCCGGTTCCGGGCTCGGCCACGCCCCGGGCACCGCATGCTCGCGCACCGACCACCCGGCCTGTGCCAGCCCGGCGCACACGCGGCGGTCGTAGGTGTTGCCGCCGCTGGGCGCGTACGGGTCGTCGACCGCGCCCGGCAGCACCACGTGCACAACTCTCACAGCGGTCGCTCGTAACTGGCCCAGGCCACGTGCGACTCGTGCAGGGTGACCGTGATCCCGGCCAGATCCCGCGCCTGCGGGCCGAGGGCCCCGGCGTGCACCCGTGCGGCGAGCCGGTCGGCGACGATCTTGGCGAGGGCCTCGGTGGACGTGTTCATCCCGGCGAAGTCGGGCTCGTCGTCCAGGTTGCGGTAGTTCAGCTCGCTCAGCACCTCGTTCAGCGCCGCGGCGGCCCGACCGATGTCGACGACCAGGTTGTCGGCGTCGAGCTGGGCGCGGCGAAACGTCGCGTCCACGATGTAGGTCGCTCCGTGCAAACGCTGCGCCGGGCCGAACACCTCGCCGCGGAAGCTGTGCGCGATCATCACGTGGTCCCGCACCGTCACACTGAACAATGGCTCACTCTCCAGCCGGGTCGGATTCGGTCTGGTCGTACCGGATGCGGTGGCATAGCGCGGCCCTCTCACCGGCGGCCAGCTCGGCCAGCAGCTGTGGCAGCTGCTCGAACCCGGATTCCCCGCTGATGAGAGTCTCGAACCTCGCATCGGTGAGCAGCTCGAGCGCCAGCGCCAGCCGGTCGCGGGTGCTGCGGCGGTCCCGCCGGGCCGGTGATACCGACCCCACCTGGCTGCTGCGCACCGTCAGCCGGCGGGAGTGGAACACGTCTCCCAACGGCACGGCCACCGGCCGGTTACCGTACCAACTCAGCTCCACCACCACCCCGTCGGGCACGAGCAGCTCCAGCGACCGGGCGAGGCCGTCGCTGGTGGCGCTGGCGTGGACGACCAGGTCGCATCCGCCGGCGGCGCCATCCGGCGACGCGAACCCCACCCCGAACGCGTCGGCGACCGCCGCGCGGGACGGGTCGGTGTCGACCAGCTGCACCCGTACGCCGGGAAACCGGGCGAGCACGGCGGCCACCGCACAGCCCACCATGCCGCCTCCGACTACCGCGATCCGGTCGCCGACCAGGGGAGCGGCGTCCCACAGCGCGTTCACGGCGGTCTCCACCACGCCGGCCAGCACCGCCCGTGCCGGCGGCACCCCGTCGGGCACCGGCACCACCGCGTGGGCCGGCACGACGTACCTGGTCTGGTGCGGATAGAGACAGAAGACGGTGCGGCCGACCAGCTCCGGCGTGCCGGACTCGACCACGCCGACGTTGAGGTAGCCGTACTTGACCGGTCCCGGGAACTCGCCCTCCTGGAACGGCGCCCGCATCGCCTGGTGCTGACCCGGCGGCACGCCGCCGCGGAACACCAGCGTCTCGGTGCCGCGGCTCACCGCCGAGTGCACCGTGCGCACCAGCACCTCGTCCTCGCCGGGCGGTGGCACCGTCACCGTACGGATCTCCCCGTGGCCGGGGGAACTCAGCCAGAACGCCCGCGCACGCACGGGCATCCAGGTCCTCCTCTCACGGCCGCCGCACCCGGCAGTATACGTCCCCGGAGTTGGCGGCGTGCGGCAAAGTCCGCAGGTGCGCGGCCAGCTCCGAGGCGCCCACCCACCGGTGGAAAGTCGGCACGTGGCTGTCTCCGAGCACCAGGTCGAAGCCGTACGGCCCTAGCGACGTGAGCCGGTCCAGGCAGCGCAGGGCGACCTCCCGCCGGATCGTGGTGAACTCGAACGACAGTGCGGGCAGCGGGTGGCTCAGCCCGGCCAGCACCGTGTCCTCGAAGCCCTCCACGTCGATCTTGACGAATGCCGGGAGCCCGTGCCCGGCGATGAGGGCGTCCAGAGTGGTGGCGGCCACCTCCACCTGCGCGTCCCACACCTGCCCCTGCCAGCCGACGGCGCCGTCGGCGGCCCGCATGAACTCCGGCGAGGCGGTGGACACGGTGGGGTTGGACGAGTTGAGGTGCAGCGTCACCGTGCCCGGCGCGGCGGCGCAGGCCGCCGGCACCAGCGTCACCCCGGCGTCGCCGCCGTACAGGGTACGGACGGCCCGGACGCACAGCGGCTGCGGCTCCAGCGCCACCACCCGCGCGCCCAGCCGACGGAAGCTGCCGATGCGGTCACCCACGTGGGCTCCGATATCGAACGCCAGGTCGCCCGGTTGCAGGAAGCGGGCATACCAGGCATCCATCGCGGCGGTGCGGGCCGGGTCGCCGTAGGACACCTCGAGCGAGTGGCGCAGCGGCGACATGGCCGGGTCCGCCCGCAGGGCGTCAACGGCGTCAACGGCGTCAACGGCGTCAACGGCGTCAACGGCCTCGTCGGTCATGCTGGCCACCGTACCGGCTGACACGATCCGTGATTGTTTATCGGGCGGCGACACGGCAACGATACGCTGCCAACCGGCCATGCGGCGGCGACGGGAGCGACGGGAGCGAGGGGAGTCGGTGACAGGGGTGACGGATAACCCGGTCAGGTGGATCCAGCCACCGACCATCGGCGCGGGGGTGGGCGTCGGGCTGCTCGCGACGCTGGCGGCCACGGTCGGGCTGGGCGTGGCCGGATGGCTCGCCGGCGTCGCCGTCCTGGCAGGCACCTGGGCGCTGCTCACCCGGGCGCGGCGCCGCAGCTCGGCGCCCGCGTGGAGCGCGGCCGACACGGTGACCCTGGGGCGGGCCACCCTGGTCGGTGTGGTCACCGCGCTGGTGGCCGAGTCGTTCGTGACCCCGGTGCCGGTGGCGGTGCTGGTGTCCTTCGCGACGGTGGCGCTGCTGCTGGACGCGGTGGACGGTCTGGTCGCCCGGCGCACCGGCACCTGCTCCCGGCTGGGCGCACGCTTCGACATGGAGACCGACGCGTTCCTGGTGCTGGTGCTGGCGGTCTTCGTGGCGGGATCGCTCGGCTGGTGGGTGGTGGCGGTGGGTGCCGTCCGGTACGTCTTCGTGGCGGCCGGCGCCGTCCTACCGTGGCTGCGCCGACCGGTGCCGGGGCGGCGCTCCGGGAAGGTGATCGCAGCGGTGCAGGGTGCCGTGCTCGTCACCGCCAGCGCGGCAGTGGTGCCGCCGCCACTGATGATCATTGTCCTGGCGCTGGTGCTGGCGCTGCTCGTGTGCTCGTTCGGTTACGACGTGGCCCGGATGTGGCGGCTGCGCCACGATGGCGACGCCGCCGCGCCCGCGCAGCGCGGCACGTTCAATGGGTGGCGCCCGGTGCGGCGGCTGGCCACCAGCCGATCGGGGGCGTGGACCCTCACCACCGCAGCCGGCCTGCTGCTGCTGCTGGTTCTCACCGTCCCGAACCAGCTCGAGCACCTCACCCCGGTGGCGTTTCTGCGCATCCCGGCCGAAGGGCTGCTGGCGGTGGCCCTGTTGCTGGCGCTGCCAGCGCGGCGGACCCGGCTGCTGGCGGCGCCACTCGGTGCCGTGCTCGGCCTGCTGGCGGTGCTGCGGATCGTGGACATGGGATTCTTCACCACGCTCGCCCGGCCGTTCGACCCGGTGCTGGACTGGCCGCTGCTGCGCGCCGCGGTCGGGTTCCTCACCGAGGCGGCCGGTCGGCCGGCCGCGCTCGGGGCCGTGGTCGCGGCCGTGCTGCTCGCCGGTGCGGTGATCGCGCTGACCGCGCTGGCGGCGGCACGGCTGGCGCGCCCGCTGGTGCGGCACCGGCCGGCTGCCGCCGGCGTCGTGGCGGTGCTCGCCGTGGTCTGGGGCGCCGCGGCGGTGCTGGACGTACAGGTCGAGCCGGGGGTTCCGGTGGCCTCGCACGAGTACGACCGGGCGGTGCGGGTCGGCGAGAGCCTGCAGGACCGGCGTGCGTTCGCCGCGGAGGCAGCCGACGACGCGTTTGGCGACACCCCACCGGACGAGCTGCTGACCGCGCTGCGCGGCACGGACGTGGTCATCGTGTACGTGGAGAGCTACGGGCGCGACGCGTTGACCGACCCGGAGATCGCCGCCGAGATCGAGCCGGTGCTCGCGTCCGGGCAGGACCAGCTGGCCGAGGCCGGGTTCGCCGCCCGCAGCGCGTACCTGACCGCGCCGGTCATCGGCGGCGGAAGCTGGCTGGCGCACGCCACGTTGCGCTCGGGCGTGTGGGTCGACAACCCGCAGCGCTTCCAGACCCTGGCAGGAGTCGAGCGCCTGAGCCTCACCGGCGCCTTCCAGCGCGCCGGCTGGCGCACCGTCGGGTTCATGCCGGCCATGCTCGAACCCTGGCCGGAGGGGAGGCTGTTCGGCTTCGACCAGGTATACGGCCGGGATCACCTGGGGTATGAGGGCCCCCGGATGAACTGGGGCAAGCTGCCCGACCAGTACACCCTGTCCGTGCTGGAGCAGTTCGAGCGGGCCGGCGACGACCGCGCGCCGTTGATGGCCGAGGTCGTGCTGGTGTCCAGCCACACCCCGTGGACGCCGGTGGCCCCGCTTGTGGACTGGGACGACATCGGCGACGGTTCGGTGTTCGAAACGGTCACGCCCTGGCAGGACTCGCCGGACGCGATAGCCCGGGACCGGGACCGGGCGCGGGCGGCTTACATGCGTGCGCTGGAATACTCGCTGGCGTCCGTGCTGTCGTACGTGGCCACCTACGGCGACGATGACCTGGTAGTGGTGATGCTTGGTGACCACGAAGCGCCGCCGGTGGTCACCGGCCCGGACGCGAATGCCGACGTGCCGGTGAGCATCCTCGCCGCCGACCCGGCGGTGCTCGACCGGGTCGCCGGCTGGGGATGGCAGGAGGGGCTGACACCGGCCCCGGACGCCCCGGTGTGGAGGATGGACGAGTTCCGGGACCGGTTCCTGACCGCGTTCGGCCCGTCGGCCGAGGTCGGTTAGCGGCCCTGCCAGACCGCTTCCGAGCCGGTGTGGCCGGCACGGATCACGAAGTACAGGCTGACCGCGGCCGCCACCAGCGTCAGCACCCGCAGCCCCACCAGCAGCACCTGCCGGCGGCGGTCGGCGCCCGGCTCGATAATCGACGGGGCCGACGGCGGGATGAAGTAGACCAGCAGCAGCGTCAGCACGCCCAGCACGGTCGCCGTGAGCAGAGTGGCGTTGCCGAGATCCTGATGGTTCTCGATCACCGGGCGGAAGCCTTCGGTCAGCTGGCCGGTGCGGTCCAGGCGTTCGTAGAACGCGTCCCCGGACAGCTTCGCCAGCAGCGCCGACACCGGCGTCACGATCGCGAGTCCGCCGAGCACCAGCCGGGTGTGGGGGCGCACGACCCGCGCAACGGCGTAAGCCGCGGCAACCAGCGCCAGCAGTGGCACGAGAACCACCGGAGCGTGGACGAACAGGGGGTGGGCGGGGATACCCAGGAGCTCCTCGAACACCGGCTCCTCCTTATCGGAACAGGTCGGCAACGGTCGGTCCCGTCAGCGTACGCGCGCTGGCCGGCGGCCGCAGCGCACCGGCCGGCGCCGCAGCTTCCTCGCGCCTCCGAGGCCGGCGATGATGCCAGGAAATGACCTGCTGGACAGGATGGGTTGTCGCCCGAACTGACCGGATGCGGATGGTGGTGTGGACGATGAACGTGCTGGCCTGCCCTGCAGGCACATCGCAACGGCGACCACGGATTCAGGTCGGGACCACCGATCCAGGTCGGGTCCACCGATCCAGCTCGAATGCGTCTGGGCGCGGCCTTCGAGCGCTCGTCGCGGTCAACCGGGCTGCCCAGCACGGTTGACACCCCGTCAGGCGCCTGCGCCGGGCAGCATCGTCAGCAGCATCACGCTCGGCTCGACCGCCCGTACCGAGTGCGGCATCCGCGCAGGTAGGTGCACCCAGCTGGCGGCGGTCAGGCTCGCGCTCCGGTCCTCGATGTCGAGGTCGATGCGCCCGCGCACCACCTGGATGACGACCGGCAGCGCCGACGTGTGCTCGGTCAACTCCTCGCCGGCGGCGAAGGCGAACCCGATCACCCGCAGCCGGTCGTCCCGGAACAGCACCCGGCTGAGCGTCCCGTCCGGCGGGATCTCGAGTTCGGCCGCCAGGTCCTCGATCACGGTTGCTGACATCGTCCTCACTCCTCACTCATCAACTCATCAGGTCCGCGCGAGCAGCAGCCCGACCGGCACGCTGGCCTTGACGACCACGGCGGACAGCCGGTGCGCGTACCGCCACCATTCACCACCGGTCACCGGCTGCCTCGGGCCGGCCGGGGCGCACCCGCCAGGTCTCGGGTCCGCGCTCCCGGCCTCCAGCCCGGTCCAGAGCGCCTCCTTGTTTTTACCACTATGTTTGTGAAAACATAACCTCACTACCCGGCAGGAAGGAGAAAAGGCCTGTGACCTACGTCATCGGAGAGCCGTGCATCGACGTGATGGACCGCGCCTGCGTCGAGGAGTGCCCGGTCGACTGCATCTACGAGGGCGGCCGGTCGCTCTACATCCACCCCGACGAGTGCGTGGACTGCGGGGCGTGCGAACCGGTGTGCCCGGTCGAGGCGATCTACTACGAGGACGACCTGCCCCCACAGTGGCAGGTCTACCAGGAGGACAACGCCCGGTTCTTCGAGCAGACGCTGCCCGGCCGCGACGGTCCGCTCGGCTCACCCGGTGGCGCCGCCAAGTTAGGACCGCTCGGCGTCGACACCGAGCTGGTCGCCTCCCATCCGCCCCGCGACGAGGAGACCGGGTGAGTTCCGGGGAGGCGACCGGTCAGCCGGAACCGGCGGCACCCGGTGGGGTCTCCGCCGCTCGGCGGCGGCGCGCAGACTGTCGAGGTGTCGCTGGTGGAGATGGCCGTCGTGCCCGGTGACGTCACCGGTGACCGATGATGCCCGAGCACTGCACGCCGCGGCGGTAGTCCGCTGACTGTCATTTTTCCGATCATCATGTGAGAATCAGGTATGGACGTCCACGACCTGACGCAGCCCGACCCCGGCCCGTCCGGGCTGGGGGACAGCCGCGCGCGGGTGCTGGACATCCTGCAGGGCAGCGAGCAGCCGCTGGCGGCAGGCGAGATCGCCCGGCGCGTCGGCCTGCACCCCAACACGGTCCGGTTCCACCTCGACGCGCTGGTCGCCTCCGAGCTGGTGGCCCGCACCGTGGAGGAGCGTGACCAGCCCGGCCGGCCGCGCGTGCTCTACCAGGCCCGGTCGCGCGGGCCCGCCTCCGGGCGGCGCAGCTACCGGCTGCTCGCCGAGATCCTCGCCAGCTATGTCGCCGCGCAGGAACCGCAGCCGGCCCAGGCCGCCACCCACGCCGGCCGCGTCTGGGGGCGTTACCTCACCGAACGGCCACCACCGTTCCGGCGGGTCGACGCGGAGTCCGCCACCCGGCGGCTGGTCGCCACCCTCGACGAGATCGGCTTCGCGCCCGAGGCGGTCACCACCGGCGACGAGGAGGGGCAGATCCGGCTGCACCACTGCCCGTTCCGGGAGACCGCGGTGGCGCACCGCGAGGTGGTCTGCTCCATCCACCTCGGGCTCATGCAGGGCCTGCTGGCGGAGCTCAATGCCCCGATCGACACCGACCGGCTGGAGCCGTTCGTGCAACCGCACCTGTGCCTCGCCCACCTACGCCGCCGGGAGCCGGTGGACGAGCAGACCGCCCATGAGGGTAGTTTTTACGACTTACATCGGAAATAACGCGGAGGTTAGCGTACGAGCGACCGGCCTGACCCGGTACATGGCGCTCGCGCTGCTCGGCGGGTACGCCTGGCTCGCCGTCGCCGGTGTGCTGTGGATCGTCGCCGGACAGATGGGCGAGCCGGCCAGCTACGGCGCCATGCTGCACGCGCTGTTCCTCGGCTTCGTCATCTCCATGGTGCTCGCCCACGCGCCCGTGATCCTGCCGGCGGTGCTGGGCGTGCGGCTGCCGTACCATCCGGTGCTCTACGCGCCGCTGGTGCTGCTGCACGGCTCCCTGGTGCTGCGTCTGGTCGGCGGTGACGCCGCCGGCAACCTGATCGCGTGGCAGACAGGTGGCGTGCTCAACGTGCTGGCGGTGGTGCTGTTCCTCGCCCTCGCCGCGAGCCGCGTCATCCACGCCGCGGGTCAGCGATGATCGCGCGCCCGTATCTGCCAGCAGATCGCCCCGGTCATCAGCCACGCGACGCCGAGGACGAGACCTGCGACCGTCGTGATCAGCCATCCTGGAGCGATGGCACCGGTGTTGAGCATCTGGATGGTGACAGCGACACCGCTGACGACCAGCAGGCTCGCGCTCAGGTCACGCATCCAGGCGAGCCAAGGGTTGGCGCGTGGGCGTGTGCTCGTCCCAGCGGTGGACATGGTCGAGTCCGACCTGCTAGATGCTGAGCAGCTCGAGCGCCCGGTAGACCACGAAGGCGGGCCAGACCAGCGACTTCAGCAGCGCGAGCACCACGCTCCAGAAACCGTTGGCCACGCCGACAAAGTAGACGGCGGCACCGATCACAGTGAGCAAATAGACGAATCCGAGCGGATTACTCGGGTTGTTGTTGATGATGGGCCGACGCTTCTCGGACACGGCCTCTCCCTTCCGCGGATAGCTGCCCGGGGCGCCCTCATGATACGCGCTCCGCACCAGCGGGACGGCGTCGCGCGACAGCCACCCTGGGCCGGCGCACCCCGAATCCCGGTGTCACAGCGTCAGCTTGTAGCCGACGTGGGTCGCTTCGAACCCCAGCGACTCGTAGAACCGGTGGGCGTCGGCGCGCGCCCGGTCGGTCGTCAGCTGCACGAGTGCGCAACCGCTGCGGCGCGCCTCGTCGATCGCCCAGCGCAGCAACTGTCCACCGAGACCAGCCCCACGTTCGGAGTCGGCCACCCGCACCGCCTCCACCTGGGCGCGGGTGGCGGCGCGACGGGAAAGCCCGGGCAGCAGCGTCAACTGCAGGGTGCCCACGACCTGGCCGGCGCGCTCGGCGACCACCAGCCGTTGATGCGGGTCAGCGTCTATGACGGCGAACGCCGCCAGGTACGGCGCCAGGTCGCCGGGCGTCTCCCGTGCGGCGCCGAGCGGGTCGTCGGCCAGCATCGCCACGATCGCCGCCACGTCGTCACCGGTGGCGCGCCGTATCATCAACCCTGCACCGCGCCATATGCCGGCAGATCGCCCCGGTCGTCAGCAAGCCGTTGGCCACTTTGACGAAGTAGACGGCCGCACCGATCACACTGATCAGATAGATGAACCCGAGCGCACCACTCGGCTTGTTGTTCATGACGGGCCGACGGCTCTCGGACATGGCCTCTCCCTTCCGCGGATAGCTGCCCGGATCGAGGCGCCCTCATTCTAGTCGTGCCGTGTCACACCGACAGCACCTCGCGCGATCGGGAGGGCACGGCGCGACGTGGTCCCTATCGCGGCATGCGCGGTTGGTTCTCCACCTGCCTCCCGCTCTGCTGACTCATGGGACAGCGGGCTCAGCCCGCTGTGTCACGAGTCAGCAGAGGTGGAGGGGTCACCAAGGTCCCTGCCCCCGGCCAGCGTCCCGTCACCCGACCCCACGTCGCTGTCGCCGATCTTGCTCGGGAGCCGCCGTGCGGCTCACGGGCGCAGCACGAACACACCCCAACCCAGGTAGTCGCGCTGATACTCCAGATGCGAGCGCCGCGCCTTGTCGAGGAACTCGCGCATCGCCGCGTGGTCCGGGTCTTCCGGGTTGTCGTCCAGCCAGTGGCTGATCGTCCACCACTGGGCGGCCACGTACCGGTCCCAGCTGTCGCCGTCGGCCAGCACCATCTCCACCAGCTCCACCCCGGCCGCGGTGAAGCGGTCCAGGGTGCCGACCAGGCTGGTGTAGTCCTCCCGTCCCATCCCCAGCGCCTCGTACGCCTCCGGCGGCGGATCACCGATCCAGTACGGCTCGCCCAACATCAGCAGCCCGTCCTCGCGTACCGCCGGGCGCATCAGCTCCAGCGTTCCGGCCAGGCCCTCGCCGATCCAGCTGGCGCCGATGCACGACACCACATCGAACCCGGCCGGTTCGGCGACGTACGCCCCGGCGTCGCCCTGCACGAAGCTGACCCGGTCGGCAACGTGCAACTCCTGCGCCCGCGACTGCGCCGCGGCGAGAAACACCTCACTGATGTCGACCCCGATACCGGACACGCCGTGCCGGGCGGCCCACTGGCACAGCATCTCGCCCTTGCCGCAGGCCAAATCCAGCATCCGCTGGCCCGGCCGCAGCCGGCACACCTCACCCAGCAGGTGGACCTTCTCATCGGTGAACGGGTTGAGAATGCGGTGGCTCGACTCGGCGATCTCATGGTGGCGAAGCGACATCCGGCCATCCTGAACGTCCGCCCTGCCGGTCGCAACCGCTTTGCCCCACCGCGAAAACCGGCTGCAGCGGCACAACGTACGCGTTATCATCCGCGGCAACCTAGCCGGACCCGGGAGGTTGACATGCGCCGCCACCTCGGAACACCTCAGTGCCCTGCCCGCACGACAGTTCTCGAGGTCGCTCGCGCTCATGCCCACCGTCAACCTTGGAATCCTGGCCCATGTCGACGCCGGTAAGACCAGCCTGACCGAACGGCTGCTGTACGACGCCGGCGTGATCGACCGGCTCGGCTCGGTCGACACCGGCAACACCCAGACCGACACCGGCGACATCGAACGCCGCCGCGGCATCACCATCCGCACCGCGGTGGCGTCGTTCCCCCTTTCCGACCGGCGCGTCAACCTGATCGACACCCCGGGGCACCCCGACTTCATCGCCGAGGTCGAACGGGCGCTCGCCGTGCTGGACGCCGTCATCCTGGTCGTCTCCGCGGTCGAAGGCATGCAGGCGCAGACCCGCGTGCTGGCGCGCACCCTGCGACGGCTGCGGCTGCCCACGCTGCTGTTCGTCAACAAGATCGACCGGACGGGTGCCCGCACCGGAGAGCTGCTGGACGAGCTCGCCACCAAGCTCGCGATGCCGGTGCTGCCGGTGAACTCCGCCACCGGCGCCGGCACCCGCGACGTCCGCACCGTCCCGTACCACCCGGACGATCCCGCCTACCGCGACCTCGTCGCCACCACCGTGGCCGACCGCGACGATGCGCTGCTGGCCGAACTGGTCGACGGCGCCACACCGGCGCCGGGGCGGCTGCGGCGGCTGGTCGCCGCGCAGGTGGCGGCAGCGACCCTGCACCCGGTGGTGTTCGGCTCCGCCCTGACCGGCGAGGGCGCCGACATCCTGCGGGACACGCTGCGGCTGCTGCCCACCGCCCGCCCCGCACCGGGTGACCCGGACGGCGTCGTGTTCGCCCTCCACGACTCCGGCACCGGCGCCCGGCACGCCTACGTCCGGCTGCGCTCCGGCGAGCTGCGCAACCGCCAGCGGGTCACCGTGCGGCGCCGCGGACCCGACGGCGGCGTGAACCGGCACCGCGGCACGGTCACCGCGGTCGAGGTGGTCGGCAGCGGCGCCAGCGTCGCGGCCGCCGGCGACATCGCGAAGGTCGCCGGCCTGCCGGGCGTACGGGTCGGCGACCGCATCGGCACCGGCACCGGCACCTGCACCGGCGCCGATGCCGCCGACCCGGCGGCGCACTTCCCGCGGCCGGCCCTGGAGACCCGCGTGGTGGCAGCCGACCGCGCCCGCGCCGGCGACCTGCGCGCGGCGCTGACCAGGCTGGCCGAGCGGGACCCGCTCATCGGCGTGCGCGCGCTGCCGGGCGGCGACACCTCGGTGCTGCTCTACGGCGAGGTGCAGCAGGAGGTGCTGGCCGCCACGCTGCGCGACGAGTTCGGCATCGAGGCGAGGTTCGCACGCGCGCACCTGCGCCACATCGAACGCCCCGCGGGCTCCGGCGAGGCGTACGAGGCGATGCCGCACTCCGGGTTCGCCGCCACCGTCGGGCTGCGCATCGAACCGGCGCCGGTCGGCTCCGGCGTGACCTACCGGGTCGCCAGCGAGCCCGGCCTGCTGCTCAAGGCGTTCCACCACGCGGTGGCCGAGACCGTGCACGCAATTCTCGAGCAGGGCCTGCACGGCTGGCCGGTCACCGACTGCGCGGTCAGCCTGACCGCGGGCGGGTACGCCGCGCCGGTCAGCACCTCGGCGGACTTCCGCCAGCTGACTCCGCTGGTGCTGATGGCCGCGCTGGCGGCCGCCGGCACCCGGGTGTTCGAGCCGTGCCACCGGTTCGAGCTGGAGGTGCCGGCCGACACGCTCGGCGCCGTCCTGACCGAGCTGTCCGCCGCCGCGGCCACCATCGGCGGCACCCGGCCGGAAGCCGGCGGCTGGCTGATCGAGGGCGACATCCCGGCGCGCACCATCGCCGGGTTCCAGCGGCTGCTGCCCGGACTCACCCGCGGGGAGGGCGCGTGGTCGTCCCGGCCGTACGGCGACCGGGCGGTGCACGGAAAGCCGCCGGTGCGCGAGCGCACCGACGGCAACCCGCTGGACCGGCAGGCCTACCTGCAGGACCTCAAGCGGGTGCGGCAGGGAGGGTGAGCTGTCGCGGACCGCGCTGCGGGCGGTCACCGGTCGGGCAGGACCTCGAGGCGGTGCAGCAGGTCACGCCCCAGGGGGATGCGCAGTCCCGCGTCGTCGGCGGTGCCGAGGTCCATGTTCAACGCGAAGGCGTAGACGTCGCCGTCCCGTTCCACCCAGCCGACCCACCATCCGACCTGAGGCGTGACGTCGGCGACCCACCCGGTTTTTCCGTACAGCGCGTACCGCCCGGTGTCCTCCACCAGCGCCAGGTCGCGTACGACGGCCTGATGTTCGGCCGAGGCCGGCAGCTCCTGGCGGGCCAGGCGTGCCAACCACCGCACCTGCTCGTCCGCCGAGACTTCCAGTGGCCCGTCCAGCCAGAAGCGCTCGACCTCGACGCCCACCTGCGTGTTGCCGTAGCCGAGGCGCACCAGCCAATCCTGTTCGGCATCGATCCCGATGCGGCGGGCCAGCTCCTGGAACACCGGCACGTTCGACTGCCGCACCGCGTCCGGCAGGGCCATGTCCTGCTCCCACGCCGCCACCGGCTGCGGCTCGTCACCGTACGGGACGATCTCGTGCTCGTCCGCCACCGCGCCGGTCTCCAGCGCGATCAGGCTGTGCGGGATCTTGAAGGTCGACGCCGGGACGAACGGCTGCTCCGCCCGGGCAGGGTTGACCGTCACCAGCCGGTCACCGGCCACGTCGTACAGCACGAACGTGCCCTCGGTGCCGGCATCGCGGAACACCTCCGCCAGGTCGTCGCGGACCTCGACGTCCAGCCCCGCCGTCCCGGCCGGCCCGGTCGGTGCGGGTGGCGACGGCGTCGGCGAGTCCGGCAGCGGCGGCGTCATCGGACGGGCCGGTGCACCCGGCGGCGACCAGCAGCATCGGAAGCGCCATCCACCACCGTGAACGTGTCGTCAGCATGCACCGATTGGAACATGGCGCCGCCACGCCGAGTTCGCGGTCGGTTTGGGGATTCGTTTGGTTGCCCCAGCGGCCAAACCAATCCCCAAACAGTGGGACTTGCGGGCGGGGAGCGGAG
This sequence comes from Micromonosporaceae bacterium, assembly GCA_007130245.1. Taxonomy (GTDB): domain Bacteria; phylum Actinomycetota; class Actinomycetes; order Mycobacteriales; family Micromonosporaceae; genus Natronosporangium. Next base: position 17,506 of record SLSW01000060.1, on the reverse strand, counting down.
CGGTCGACCGAGTGTCGAGGTTTCGGCGGGGGTCGATGCGGGTATCGCGGTGCGCGGACATGTCACCGCAGCAGGGGGGAAGGTTACATGCGCGCTCTCGCGGCACGAACACACCGAGTGACGGGATCCGGCCCGTCGGTAAACTTACGGGCTCGTCGCGTCCATGATGGCCGGCGTGGCTTCGTGGTTACCGCACTGGCGGGGCTGGGGCTCGCGCTGGCCGCGTGCAACACCGAGGGTGACAACGGGCTGGCCGACGACGAGGGCACGCCGCCCGCGGAAGCCACGGGTCAGGTGGCCGACTGCGTAATCGGCGACTGGGTCAGCGCCGGGGTGGACGGCCAGATCGGCGGCGTTGCCGGCGAAGGCACCATCAGCGGCGGCGCGGGCGTGTTCGTCACCGTCAACCCGGACGGCTCCGCGCGGCTCGATTTCTCCGGTATGGAGCCGTTGACCTTCGACGGACAACTTGCCGAGGTGGATGTGCGCGGCGAGTTCACCTATGCCGGCACCGCGAACGGGACGGTCCGTACCGATGTCGACACCACCTCGGGTGGGTGGAGTGTGGACGAACCGGCCGACTGGAGTGACGTGCGCGTCACGCTCGAGACCACCGAGCCGGTCCAGGGGCGCCCGCTGGACGACACGTCGATCGGCGAGGTGGTCGAGCAGGCTGATGAGGTGACCGGTGGCGTGGTCGACGTCGACCCGATCCTCAGCGACGGCACGTTCGACTGCCGGAACGACACGCTCGTGCTGAGCTCCTCGGGCGAGGCCGGCCTGACCTGGACGCTCGAACGGGCCTGAGGGCGCTAATCGGCGATCCTCGCCGCGCTGGTGGACCGGGTCACCGCCCGGATGCGCCGGGCCGGGCGGGTCGGCTGCACGGTCGTGCTGCGGCTGCGCTTCGCCGACTCCACCCGCGTGGCGTGGCGCACGGCACGGACGATGTTCTGGTAGCCGGTGCACCGGCACAGGTTGCCCTCGAGCCCTTCGCGCACCTCGTCGGTGCCACGGCAGGAAGCGGGGTCGGGTCAGCGTTCGTCGGCGCGGGTGTCGCGAATGTTGTCACGGCGCCCGTCACGCGGTCGCGGCAGGCGCACCACGGCGGCGTCACCGTGCATCGGGCTGGCCAGCGTGCCGGGGTTGTTGCCCACCCCCCGGTGCAGCATGCGCAGCAGCCCGTCGGCAGATGTCGGCTTGGAGAACATGTGCCCCTGGCCGAGGGCGCAGCCAAGGTCCCACAGCAGCCGGCGCTGGGTCTCCGACTCGACACCCTCACCGACGACGGCCAGGTCGAGCGCCCGGCCGAGCTGCACGGTGGAGCGCACCACCGCCGTGGCCTGCGCGATCGCCTGAGCGTCCGGATCCTCCTCGACCGGTCGGGCCGGGCGGCCCGCGGGCTCGTCATCGGCGTCGTCGACCGCCACCGGGTAGCGCAGCACCTGGATGAAGCTGCGGTCGATCTTCAGCTGGTGGACGGGGATCTGCGCCAGCGCCGCCAGCGACGAGTAGCCGGTGCCGAAGTCGTCCAGGGCCAGCCGCACGCCGATGTCGTGCAGCGCGGTGAGCACCTGGTCCACGGTGTCGAGCTGGCTGATGGCCAGCGTCTCGGTCAGCTCCAGGCACAACCGGTGCGGCTGGGTGCCGTGTGCGTCCAGCGCGTCGAGCACCATCCGCGGCAGGGCCGGGTCGAGCAGGCTGCGCGGCGAGATGTTCACCGACACCGACAGGTCGTGCCCGGCCGCGCGCCACGTGTCCGCGGCGCTCAACGCGTCGTCGAGCACCGCTGCGGTGAACTCGCCGAGCTGGGTGGAACGCTCCAGCAGGTCCAGGAAGAGTCCGGGCGGCAGCTGCCCCCGGGTCGGGTGGCGCCAGCGGGCCAGCGCCTCGGCGCCGACCACATGCCCGGAGGCCAGATCCACGATCGGCTGGAAGTGCAGGATGAACTCCCGCTGCGACACCGCCCGGGGCAGCTGCCCGGCCAGCGCCAGGCGGTCCCGGTCGGCGGTGTCGGCCACCGCGCTGTAGCACACCAGCTGCCGGCGTTGCCGCTTCGCCTGGTACATGGCCACGTCGGCGCGGCGCAGCAGCTCGGCCATCCAGGTGGACGGGTCCCGGCGGAACGCCGGCACGTACGCGGCGGTGAGGTCATCGGCGCGCAGCGGCGGGGTGTCCGGGCCGAGGTCCGGCTCGTCCTGCGGATCGAGGGCTAGCGCGATCCCGGCGTTGGCCTCCACCACGATCGGCAGCCCGTCCACAGTGACCGGCTCGGTGAGTTGTCTGATCATCTCGGCGGCGTGCGCGCGGATCCGCTCCGGGTCCCTCGCGTCGCGCAGCAGCACCGCGAATTCGTCGCCGCCGAACCGGGCCACCAGGTCTCCGGGCCGCGCGCTGTCGGCCAGGCGCTGGGCGAGCATCACCAGCACCTGGTCGCCGGCAAGGTGCCCGAGGGTGTCGTTGACCTCTTTGAAGTGCTTCAGGTCGATCAACGCCAACGCGATCCGGCCGGTCTCGCTGTCGGTGTGGCGTAGTGCCTCCACCAGCTGGCGCTCCAGCTCCCGCCGGTTGCGAAGCCCGGTCAGGGGGTCGTGGGCGGCGGCGTGGGCGTGTGCGGCGGTGGCCTCACCCAGCTGCCCGTACGCCGCGGCGTTGCGGATCGCGGTGTCGAGCGCAGCGGCGTAGCTGGCCAGCATCGCCTCCTCGCGGTCGGACATGCGCACCGCGTCGCGGAACCGCAGCCGCAGCGCCCCGATGTCGCGCCGCCCCTGGTAGCCGTGCAGCGCCACCGCGTACACCTCGGCCTCGCCGGACGGCGCGGTCGCCGGGTCGCCCTCGAAGGTGATCTCCTTGCCCCCGCGCACCAGCCGGCGGTCCAGGTGGATCCAGGTCTCGACCTCCAGCTCGTCGGCCGAGAACAGCGTCGCGCCGCGGGTCACCGCCGCGCGCCGCACCTCGTCCAGGTCCACGTCGCTGAACGCCCCGGTCGCCTCCGCCAGGTGCTGCCAGGCCTGCCGCTCCTCCCGGGTGCGCACCCACCGCTCGTGCCACAGGTGGGCGAGCAGCGCCACCACCGGCAGCGCGTACAGCGCCTCCGGTTGCGCCTGCAGCGCCATCACCGCCGCCGCCGCGATCGCGAACTGCGCGATGATCACGACAGTTCGGATGTCCCAGTCGGCGAGGAAGCGCTCGCTCACCGAGGTGCGCGACGACAGCGCCACCACCGGATTGATGAGAAGCTGGTCGATGAGTGTCATGGCGGCGAATGCCAGCGCGAGCGCCGCGATCGGCGCCGGCGATTCCAACGAACCGGGTGAGCCGAGCGCCAGCAACACCAGCCCACCGATCAGTGCCGTGCTGGAGTCCTTGCCGACCGCGAACGCGAACTTCGGTGGAGGGGTTCGGCGGATCGCCTTCGCGGCAGCCACTCCGGCAGCGGTCGCGAGCACTACCCAGGCGACCGGTAGGATCGCAAGGCCCACCAGCGCGGCGGCATCTGCCCATCCGACACCCTGCAGGTTGGACCGGATCCGCACCCATACGACGAGGTGGCTTCCAGCGACCACCATGAGGCTAAGCGCGCCGATCGCAGCCAACGGCGGCTGCGGTGCTTCATTGAGCAGCTCGCTGGCGACCACTGCTGCTGAGCCCACGATGGCAAGCGCACCCAAGAGCGCGACAAAGCCGACCAACAGGTGAAGCCTGCGGCCGGCCTTGTCTCTCTGCTCCGGTGCGGTCAACACGTTCCTTCACGATCGGGTGCGAAGGTCCTGTTCCGCGCCAGCTTACGTCCCGCCATGGCTGACTACCAGACGGTCATCCCCATTCGCCGCCACGCATGGCTCTCTCCTTCGACGGTGGTTGTGTGGTATCGGTCGTTCGCAGTCCGGGTTGTGAGTCGTCGCGCGTGTGCTGTGCCCACGGTAGGGCGGTGGCAGGTGGTTTCGTCGTCGATTCTGCTGGTTACAAGGGCATCCCGTAACTCGTAGCTATTGCGCGATTGTGCCCTAATAGTCGTAACTCCCAGATATTGCTGCATGGATCATGCTCATAGATCAACCGACCGTGTCCGGTTGGGAGCGCACCGCGAGCGTGCCCTGCTGCTGGTCAGCGGCCCAGGTGCCGGTCGGCGACGCGGCGCGGGTGTCCAGGTCGACCAGTCGCACCTCGCCGGTGGGGGAGAAGCTCACCACCCGCGGTCCCGGCCGCAGCCGCGCGTCGGTGGCGTACCGCGCCGCCAGCTCCCGCTCGGCCGCAACGTCGCCGCCGTCGCCGGCCAGCAGCAGCGCCGCCACCTCCTCGACCAGCGCCAGATCCGCCCCGGTGTCGCCGCCGAGATCGTCGGACATCGCACCCCAGCTGTCCCACAGCAGCAGCTCGTCCCCCTGCCGGTGCGCGAGTTCCTGCAGGACATAGTTGCGCACGAACCAGCCGCCCCGCACCGGGTGCGCTGGGTCCACCCCGTACCGGTCGGCGTCGACGTCACCGCGCCGCCGGCCCGGGGCGGGCGAGGAATACCCGGCGACGCGACGGGGAAGGGTAGGCGCGTGCTGATCCATCGCCTCTACCGGGTCGTACCGCGCCGGTTGCGGCGCCGGGTGCTGTCGTTGCTGCCGCCGGCGCGGCAGTTGTGGCTGGCCCGGCGCCTGTTCCGGCTCCCCGACGGCGCTGCTCGCACCGGCGTCGCACCGGCGAGCGTCCGGGCCGGAGGCCGGCGGGTGCGGGTACGCGTGAGCCGCGACGCCACCCCGCAGTCGGTACGCGAGCACAACCTCGACATCGTGGTCCGCGCCCTCGACAACGCGGGTGTCGGCTACCTGTGCCTGCCGCGGCCGGGCCTGCGCAGCGCCGTCGCGGTGCCGGTCGAGGACCAGCCGCGGGTACGCCGCCTGCTGGACGAGGACCCGGGACTGCGCCAGGCGTGCGTGCAACGGCTGGCGGCCGGCCAACCCCCGCGCGGCCGGCGCCGTGACAGCGGGCCCGACGCGCACCTGATGTTCCGGGTGTGGGAGCCGGTGGCCAGCGAGTCGGGCAGCTGGATGCTCGGCGACGGATATGCGTGCGACGTCGAGTTCTGGCAGCGGGTCGACGACCGGCTGCAAGGACCGCGCCCGGGCCACCCGTACGGCGTGGTGCCGCGCGACGACGAGATCACGGTCGCGCCGGCGTGGGTGTTCAACCCGCACCTGCCCGACTGGACCTCCGCGCCACCGCGTCCGACCGCCGCCTCGCTGGCGCGCACTCCGGTCGAGCACGTCTCCTTCCCGATCGACGCGGTCTACACCTGGGTCGACGGGTCGGATCCGCACTGGCAGCACCGCAAGGCGGCCGCGGTGGCCAGCCTGACCGGTGCGCCGCTGATCGAGGAGGCGGACCGCGCCTCCCGCTTCGCCAGCCGCGACGAGCTGCGCTACTCGCTGCGCTCGCTGGCCTGCTTCGCGCCCTGGATCCGGCACATCTACCTGATGACCGACGACCAGGTGCCGCCGTGGCTGGATCCGGACCATCCGATGGTCACGGTGGTGACGCACCGGGACCTGTTCGGTGACACGGGCCGGCTGCCCACGTTCAACTCGCACGCGATCGAGACCCGGCTGCACCGCATCCCGGACCTGGCCGAACACTTTCTCTACCTGAACGACGATGTGTTCCTGGGCCGGTCACTGCCGCCGTCGACGTTCTTCCTCGCCAACGGCCTGGCGCGGTTCTTCCCGTCGCCGGCGAGTATCGACGCGTTGCCGTCCTCGCTGCGGGACGCGCCGGTCAACGCCGCGGCAAAGAACAACCGGCAGGCACTGATGGACATGTTCGGCCGTTCCTTCACCCACAAGATGCGGCACGTGCCGCACGCGCTGCGGCGCAGCGTCCTCGCCGAGATCGAGGCCTGCCTGCCGGAGGCGGTGCAGGCTACCGCCTCACACCAGTTCCGGCATCCGCACGACCTGTCCATGGTGTCGTCGCTGCACCACTACTGGTCGTTCCTGGCAGGGACGTCGGTGCCGGGGCGGATCCGGTACGCCTACGGCGACATCGGCGACCGCACCACACCGATCAAGCTCGCCCAGATGCTCGCCACCCGGCCGTACGACGTGTTCTGCCTCAACGACGTCGGCGCCTACGACGACGCGACGGGGGAGCAGCAGCGGATGCTGGCCGAGTTCCTCCCCGCCTACCTGCCGTTCCGTGCACCGTTCGAGCTGTCCGACGACGAGACCGCGCGGCGAGCGCAACTGTCCGCGACGGAGCTGATGAGTGTGCCGACCGAGTCGCGGCGTCACCGCGGCCGAGCCGATGTCCGATGACGTCCGCCGACAACTTCTACAGTAGATGTCATGCGGTTTTTTCCGGATTCAGACACGGATACATACCATAACGTGCAGAGTGAAGATATGAGAACCGAGCGGTGCATGATGCGTGCCTGCCGGCCCGGCTTGCACACTCTGAGCGGGTTCCCTGAAGGAGGAGCACGATGGCCGTAGCGAGCAAGTCCACGACGCGCTCGACGTCGCGGCGTCCGGCCAAGCGGGCACCGGCGAAGAAGGCTGCGGCCAAGCGGGCACCGGCCAAGAAGGCTGCGGCCAAGCGGGCACCGGCCAAGAAGGCTGCGGCCAAGCGGGCACCGGCCAAGAAGGCTGCGGCCAAGCGGGCGCCGGCGAAGAAGGCTGCGGCCAAGCGGGCACCGGCCAAGAAGGCTGCGGCCAAGCGGGCGCCGGCGAAGAAGGCGCCGGCGAAGAAGGCTGCGGCCAAGCGGGCGCCCGCGAAGAAGGCTGCGGCCAAGCGGGCGCCGGCGAAGAAGGCTGCGGCCAAGAAGGCGCCGGCGAAGAAGGCTGCGGCCAAGAAGGCACCGGCGAAGAAGACGACCGCGCAGCGGGCACCAGCCAAGAAGACGACCGCGCAGCGGGCACCAGCCAAGAAGAGCACCGGAGCGCGCCGGACACCGGCGAGCCGGAGCAGGACGACGACGGGCAGGAGCACCCGCAGCGGCCCGACCCGCCAAAGCTCGAGCAGGTAGTACGCGCGAGCATCCGGCGGCGTCACCGCCGGGCAGCCCGTCACGCCGAGCGTGCGAGGAACTACCGGTGGGGCCGGGCGCGCGTGTGGATCAGACGGGTGACGGGTAGTAGGTGCCCGGGACGATAGCGGTAGAAGGAGGTAAACCGCCCATGGGCATCGGTGTGAGCATCTTCCTCATAGCCGTTGGCGCGATTCTTGCGTTCGCCGTGGAGTTCCAGCTGTGGTGGCTGGACATCAACGTCGCGGGGTGGGTGCTCATCGTGGTCGGCGTCCTGGGGCTGCTGCTGACGCTCCTGCTGTGGAGCAAGCGACGCAGCGCGGGCTCGGTGTTGTAGCGCTCCCGCCCGCCGTACGCAGTGTCATAGCGCTCCCGTCACCGCCACGGAAGCGGCGCGAGGCCGCCTGTGGCCTGCGCCGCTCCCGCCGGACGGCCCTCGGTCTACCCGTTCTCGCCGAACTTCTCCCGGGCGCGGTCGGTGGCGTCCTTGGCCTTGTCGGACAGGTCGTCCACGGCCTGCTTGCCCTTCGCGCTGACCTGGTCGGCCTTGCCCTCCGAGCGCAGCCGCTCGTCGTCGGTGGCCTCGCCAGTGCGCTCCTTGGCCTTACCCTTGGTCTCTTCGGTCTTGTTCCTGATCCTGTCGTCAGTCCCCATCGCTGCCCCCAGCAGTCGCGCCGTGCCGCGCGTACCGCGTGCACGGCCGGTCTGAGCCTCTTCCCCGGACCGCAGGTCCGGTAAACCCGCACGGCCGACAGTCCGAATGGCGGCGTTCACCCGTCGCAGGCGTCCACCGGTAGGGCGTTCACCGCTCGCGGGCGTCAGAAGTAGTGGCGCCGTGGCCCGAGTTGGCGGCCGGCCGCCCCGAGCAGGAACAGCACCGCACCGATCACCAACAGGATGATGCCGATGGTTACCACGATCCCAAGGTTGAAGATCAACCCCAGGATGAGGAGGATGACTCCCAGAATGAACATCCGTTACTCCCGATCCGATCGTCAGCTATGCCGGATACGTACCCCGCCGGCTGGTCGGCTAACCACCCCGCCAGGCAGTATCGGAGCGGATCACCGGCCGGGCCGGTTCGGCGGTCTGCCAGGATGAGCGCCATGGCGTCTGATTCACACAGCCTGCCGGACATCTCCGCACTGACGGTCGGCATCCTCGGCGGCACGGGTGACCAGGGGCGCGGTCTCGCCTACCGGCTGGCCGTGGCCGGTCAGCAGGTGGTCATCGGCTCACGCGACGCGGCCCGGGGACGGCAGGTGGCTGCGGACCTGTCCGGAATGCCGGGCGTCACCACACCGGTGGACGGCGGCGACAACCAGGAGGCCACCCGGCGCGGCGACGTGGTCATCGTCGCCACCCCGTGGGAGGGCCACGCCGCCACCCTGACCGAGCTCGGCGAACACCTCGCCGGCAAGATCGTGGTGGATTGCGTCAACGCGCTCGGCTTCGACAAGCGCGGGCCCTACCCGCTGCCGGTGCCCGAGGGCAGCGTCACCGAGCAGGCAGCGGCGCTGCTGCCCGACTCGCGGGTGTGCGGGGCGTTCCACCACGTCAGCGCGGTGCTGCTGACCGATCCGGAGGTGGCAGAGATCGAGCTGGACGTGCTGGTGCTCGGCGAGGACCGCGACGCGGTCGCGGTGGTGCAGGCACTGGCCGGCCGGATCCCGGGCATGCGCGGGGTCCACGCCGGCCGGCTGCGTAACGCCGGGCAGGTCGAGGCGCTGACCGCCAACCTGATCGCGATCAACCGCCGTTACCGGACCCACTCGGGCATCCGGGTCACGCACCTGTGAGCACGCCGCCGCGCTGGCCGCCGCCGGACGACCTCGGGGTCCGGCCGGAGCTGGCCGCCCCGCCGCGGCGGGTCGTGTCGCTGGTGCCGTCGCTGACCGAGACGGTGGCCGTCAGCGTGCCCGGCCTGCTGGCCGGCGCCACCGACTGGTGCACCCACCCGGCGGATCTCGATGTGCCCCGGGTGGGTGGCAGCAAGTACCCGTCGCTGCCGGCCGTGCGCGAGCGGCGCGCCGACCTGGTGCTGGCCAACGTCGAGGAGAACCGGCGCGAGGACATCGAGGCGTTGCGCGCCGACGGGATTCCGGTCTGGGTGACCTACCCCCGCACCGTCGAGGAGGCCCTCGACTCGCTGGCGCGGATGCTGGCGGTGCTGGGATCCGACCGCCCGGACTGGTGGCACGAGGCCGCCCGTGCCTGGGCCGCCCCGGCGCCGGCACCGCCACGGCGGGCGGTGATCCCGGTGTGGCGCCGGCCGTGGGTGGTGCTCGGCGGCGGCACCTTCGCCGGCGACGTGCTGCGCCGGCTCGGCGTACAGAACCTGTACGACGACGCGTCGGATCCGGCGGCCTCCCGCTACCCGCGGCCGGCGCTGGACGAGATCCGCGCCCGGCGGCCGGACCTGGTGGTGCTGCCGGACGAGCCGTACCGGTTCACCGCCGACGACGGCCCGGAGTCGTTTCCGGGCGTGCCGTGCGCGCTGGTATCCGGGCGGCACCTGACCTGGTACGGCCCGTCGCTGGCCGAGGCACGCGACCTGCTCGCGATCCAGCTGTCGACCCCGCTGTCATCTGGACGATGAGTCGCGTTCGGTGTCCTCGGCGCGCCGGGCGCGCTCGCGGCGCTGGCGCGAACGCGTCGTGGCGTACGCCTCTCCGGCCAGGTAGGTCCGCATGGCTGTCTCGTGTCGCCGCGTCCGCGCCGGGTCGGTGATCGCCTCCCGCGACTCCTTGGCGGCGTCGTGGCCTTCTCTCTCCTTCATAGCTGCCTCCCCTGCGCCCAGCGTCCCCCACCGGGGTGGCGCCCCGGTGGGGCCGCAGGTCCCGATCTTCGCGGGTCGAAGGTCAGGCGACCGGCGTCACCGGTAGGTCCGGCGTCACCGGTAGGTCCGGCGTCACCGGTAGGTGTGCTCGGAGGCGGGGAAGGCCCCGGTGCGCACCTCGTCGGCGAACCGGCCGGCGGCGTCGGCCAGCACCCCGGCCAGGTCCGCGTAGCGCTTGACGAACCGCGGCGTGTCGCCGGTGTTGAGTCCGGCCATGTCCTGCCACACCAGCACCTGCGCGTCGGTGTCCGGCCCGGCGCCGATGCCGATGGTGGGGATCGGCACCTCGCCGGTGATCCGCTTGGCAGGCTCGGCCGAGACCATCTCCAGCACCACCGAGAATGCGCCCGCCGCGGCCACCGCGTGTGCGTCCGCGACCACCTCCTCGGCCGCCTCGCCGCGGCCCTGCACCCGGTAGCCGCCGAGGGCGTTGACGCTCTGCGGGGTGAACCCGACGTGGGCCATCAGCGGGATGCCGGCCTGCGTGATCGCGTCGATCTGTGGCACGCAGCGCCGGCCCCCCTCCAGCTTGACCGCGTGACAGCCGGTCTCCTTCATGAACCGCACCGCGGTGCGCAGGGCCTGCGCCGGCCCTTCCTCGTAGGAACCGAACGGCATGTCGGCCACCACCAGCGCGCGCCGGGTCGCGCCCACCACCGCCCGCACCAGCGGAATCAGCTCGTCGACCGTGACCGGCACGGTCGTGTCGTAGCCGAGGACGTTGTTGGCGGCAGAGTCGCCGACCAGCAGCACCGGGATACCGGCGTGGTCGAAGGTGGCCGCCGTGTACTGGTCGTACGAGGTGAGCATCGGCCACTTCTCGCCGTGTTGCTTGGCGGCCAGCAGGTCGCGGGTGCGTACCCGCCGGTCGGCCGGGATCTCGGTCAGGGACTGGGACATCGTCGTCTCCTCTCGCCTCGAGGCCGCGCACCGCGGTCCCCGGGTCCGTTGCGCTGATCGTCCCACCGGCCGGCACGCCGCGGGAGGTCCGGTGGAAGATCTCACAGCCGGGAGGTGGGGCGGGTGTCGCGGAAGCGGTTGGTCAGCGGCAGGCGACGGTCGCGGCCGAACGCCTTGATGGAGATCTTCGTGCCCGGCGCCGACTGGCGGCGCTTGTACTCGGCCGCGTCCACCATCGCCAGCACCCGGTCGACCGTGTCCGGGTCGTGGCCTGCCTCCACCAGCCCGTCGCGGCCCAGGTCACCGTCGACGTAGTCGGCCAGCAGCGGATCCAGCACCTCGTACGGTGGCAACGAGTCGGTGTCCTTCTGCCCGGGGCGAAGCTCCGCGCTGGGCTCCTTGGTGATCGACCGTTCCGGGATCGGCGGCACCTCGCCGGCCGCGGCAGCTGCCTCGTTGCGCCAGCGCGCCAGCCGCCACACCATCGTCTTCGGCACGTCCTTGATCGGGTTGAACCCGCCCACCGAGTCGCCGTACAGCGTCGTGTACCCCACCGCCAGCTCGCTCTTGTTGCCGCTGGACAGCACCAGGTGCCCCTCCTGGTTGGACAGGGACATCAGGATCACCCCGCGCACCCGGGCCTGCAGGTTCTCCACCGCCAGGCCCGACAGCGACAGGTTGGCCAGGAACGCGTCGACCATCGGCTGGATCGGCTCGGTGCGGAAGTCCAGGCCGGTGCGCTTGGCCAGCTCCGCGGCGTCGGTGCGGGAGTGGCCGGAGCTGTGCTGGCTGGGCATGGACACGCCCACCACGTGGGCCGCGCCGAGCGCGTCGACGGCGATGGCGGCGGCCACGCTGGAGTCGATGCCGCCGGACAGGCCCAGCACCACCGAGCCGAACCCGTTCTTGCGCACGTAGTCGCGCAGCCCCAGCACCAGCGCCCGCCACACCTCGGCTTCGTCGGTCAGCCGCTCGGCGACCCCGCCGTACGCCGGCGCGCCGGCCGGGGCTGGCAGGTCGATCGGCAACTGCACCCGCTGCACCCGCATTCCGCCCACCTCGCCGGTCGGGGCGTCGGGGTGCGCCGCGGGCAGGTCCAGGTCGTGCAGCAGCAGGTGTTCGGTGAACTGCGGCGCGCGCGCCAGCAGCTGCCCGCCCGCGTCGACGATCATGGAGTCGCCGTCGAAGACCAGCTCGTCCTGGCCGCCGACCAGGTTCACGTACGCCACCGCGGCGCCGGCCTCGGCGGCGCGCGCGGCCACCAGCGGCAGCCGTACGTCGTCCTTGGCCAGCTCGTACGGCGAACCGTTGATGGTGAGCACCAGACCCACCCCGGCCGCGCCGGCGGTCGCGAACGGCCCACCGGGCTGCCACAGGTCCTCGCAGACGGTGAACGCCACGTCGACCGCCTCGCCGCGCGGCCCGATGCGCGCCACCGCCAGCGTGTCGCCGGCCACGAAGTAGCGGTCCTCGTCGAACACGCCGTAGTTGGGCAGGTGGTGCTTGAAGTAGCGGCACACCACCCGGCCGCGGTGCAGCAGCGCCAGCGCGTTGCGCGGGCCGGCGCGGCGGTCGGCCTCGGCGCTGACCCGCGCCGGCCCGTCCGCGTCCAGGTAGCCGACCGCCACCGCCAGCTCGCCCAGCCCGTCGTCGGTCAGGTCGGCGGCCAGCCGGGTCAGCCCGGTGCGGCTGGCGGCCAGGAACGACTCCCGGAACACCAGGTCCTCCACCGGGTAGCCGGGCAGCACCATCTCCGGGAACACCGCCAGGTGGGCACCTGCGCCGGCGGCGCGGTGGCACCAGGCCCGCACCAGCGCGGCGTTGCCGTCCAGGTCACCGACGGTGGGGTTCAGCTGGGCCAGGGCCAGGCGGAGCAGGGTCATGGCCCCATCATCGCGTACGCCGACCCCGGCGCCGCCGGTAACGTGCCTGTAACGAGGCCGGCGCACACTGGCGGTGTCAGCCGACGACGTGTGCGGGCGAGGGGAGTGCCATGGATCGGCAGCAGGAGTTCGTGCTGCGTACGCTGGAGGAGCGGGACATCCGGTTTGTCCGGTTGTGGTTCACCGATGTGCTGGGCACCCTCAAGAGCGTCTCGGTGGCCCCGGCCGAGCTGGAGGCCGCCTTCGCCGAGGGCATCGGCTTCGACGGGTCGGCGATCGAGGGCTTCGCCCGCGTACACGAGTCGGACATGGTGGCGATGCCGGACCCGACGACTTTCCAGGTCTTCCCGTTCGAGGGCGGCACCAGCGGCGAGAGCGCCCGCATGTTCTGCGACATCCTGATGCCCGACGGCACCCCCAGCTGGGCCGACCCGCGCCACGTGCTGCGCCGCGCCCTGTCGCGCGCGGCCGAGCGCGGCTTCACCTTCTACACCCATCCGGAGATCGAGTTCTTCCTGCTGCGCGACCTGCCCGGCGACGGCTCCGAGCCGGTGCCGGTCGACGCCGGCGGGTACTTCGACCACACCACCCACGAGGTGGCCCGTGACTTCCGGCGCCAGGCGGTGCTGGCGCTGGAGCGCATCGGCATCTCGGTGGAGTACAGCCACCACGAGGTGGCACCCGGGCAGCAGGAGATCGACCTGCGCTACGCCGACGCGTTGACCACCGCAGACAACATCATGACCTTCCGGCACGTGGTCAAGGAGGTGGCGCTGTCGCACGGGGTGCGCGCCAGCTTCATGCCCAAGCCGTTCACCGACGAGCCCGGCAGCGGCATGCACACCCACCTGTCGCTGTTCGAAGGGGAGCGCAACGCCTTCCACGACCCGGACGATCCGATGAAGCTGTCCAAGGTGGCGCGGGCGTTCATCGCCGGGCTGCTGGTGCACGCGCGGGAGTACACCGCGGTGACCAACCAGTGGGCCAACTCGTACAAGCGGCTGTTCCCGCAGCAGCTGGCCGAGAAGATCACCGAGTCGCCGGCGTACGTGTGCTGGGGCATGCTCAACCGCTCCGCGCTGGTGCGGGTGCCGGCGTACGGCAAGCCGAACTCGGCCCGGGTGGAGATCCGCTCGCTGGACTCGGCCTGCAACCCGTACCTGGCGTTCGCGGTGATGCTCGGCGCCGGACTGGCCGGTGTGGAGAACGGCTACGAGCTGCCGCCGGGCGCCGAGGACGACGTGTGGGCGCTGTCGCCGGCCGAGCGCAAGGCCGCCGGCTACGAGCCGCTGCCGGAGAACCTGTCCGAGGCGATCGCGGTGATGTCCCACTCCGAACTGGTCGCCGACGTGCTCGGCGAGCACGTGTTCGACTACGTGCTGCGCAACAAGCGCACCGAGTGGGAGCAGTATCGCCGGGAGGTCACCCCGTACGAGCGGCGTCGTTACCTGTCGCTGTAGCCGTGGCCCGGAAAACGTCACTCCTCACGAACCGCGTCGTTACCTGGCGTTGCAGGGGGTCGGGGCTTAGCATCAGCGTATGCCCGAGGTAGCGCGGTATGAGGTTCCGGACTCCAGCGACCTGGCTGAGGTGGTCGACAGCGCCCGACGCGGCAATGTGGTGCCGTTGATGCGTCGCGGCGAGGAGGTTGCGGCGGTGGTGCCGGTGGAGGTCGCGTACGACGCGAAAATCCACGACGCGATCGAGGAGAGCAGGCGGTTCCTGGCACGGTACCGGGCAGCGCACCCGCCGGCGCCGCACGACCCGGACGCCCTGCAGGCACGGATGATGCGCCGCAGTGGATTGCCGACGGCGCAGCACTACGTGCGCGTGTTCCGCGCCGAGGGAATGTCGCCCGAGGAGGCGCAGGAGGAGGCGCGCCGGATGGTGGAAGCCGACCGCGAGCTGCTGGCTCGCTACCCGGCGCATTGAGAGCCCCGCCGGAGTTGGCCGGCTGGGTGCTGGACACCGGCGCGCTGCTCGCCTACGCCAACGACGACTTCTACCTGCAGTCGGTGGTGCGCTCCTGTCGCCGCCGCGGCCGTACGCTGCTGGTGTCCGGCCTGTCGCTGCGCGAGGCGCTGCAGGGGCGGCCGGAGTCGGAGCAGCTGGCGGAGCTGCTCGACGATGCCGGCACGGTGCTGGCCGAGCCGGCCGAGCGCGACACCGTGGTGCTGCGGGAGCACGTCCGCCGTACCGGCGGCGATGTCAGCGCGGCGCACGTGGCCTACCTGGCGGCCGAGCGGCGGTGGCCGGTGCTGTCGGACCGTCCGGTGCAGCTGTCCGACGCCGACCGTAACCTGCTGATCGAGCCCGTCTGACGCTGCCGAGCCGGGTCCAAGCGCAGAACTGTCGCCTGAGCATCGGCGACACTTTGCTGGCATAATGATGGCATGACCGGAAAGCTGACGATCCGGGATGTGCCCGGCGACGTGCGCGATGCGTTGGGTCGGGAGGCCCGCGGGCGGGGCCAGTCGTTGCAGGCGTACCTGCTGTCGGTGCTCACGCGTCAGGCGAGCTTTGTCCGCAACCGGCAGCTCTTGGACGAGATCGACCGCGATCTCGCGGTGCAGGGTGGCGCGGATGAGGGCGCGCCCGACGCCGCCGCGGTCATCGACCAGGCGCGGTCCGCGCGTGACTCCGCATCGGGCGCTCCGGGCCAGCCGACCGCCGCATGATCGTTGTCGACGCCTCGGTGGCGACCAACATGCTGTTGTATTCCGATCAACGCGGGAAGCGGGCACGTGCCACGTTGGCCCGGGACGTGGAGTGGGTGGCACCCGAACACTGGAAGGCCGAGATCTTCTCCGCGATCCGCGGACTGTGGCTGGGCCGGCAGGTCAGCCAGGAGCAGGCACACCGGGCGATCGCTCGGTTGCCACGTCTGGGCGTGGAGACTGTCGCTATCGACGACCTGCTCCCGCGCATGTGGAACATGAGAGACGTGGTCAGCGGTTACGACGCGCCGTACGTCGCGCTCGCCGAGGCCCGCGCTCTCACCCTGGTGACCGCGGACGGGCGACTGGCCCGGGCTGCCACGGCGCGCTGCCGGGTCGAACTGGTGACTGAGCCGTGAGGGTCCGAGGGGGGTGCGCAGGGGTCACGCCAGGGTAAGCAGGAACGACGGTGCCTTGCGGACTCGAGTGGCCTGCTCGAACGCGTACCCGATCGCGATCACGGTCGGCTCGCTACACCGGCCGGCGAAGAACGACACCCCGAGTGGCAGCTCGCCGTGCACGTACCCGGCCGGCACCGTGATGTTCGGGTATCCCGCCACCGCGGCCGGCGTCGACGAGCTGACCAACCCGGTGAAGTCGTCGCCGCCGTCCAGGTCGGTCAACCAGGCCGGGTGGTTGGTGGGCGCCGCGATCGCGTCCAGGCGGTGGGCGGCCACGGCGTCGTCGATCGTCGCCTGGGCGCGGTCGGTGGCGCCGGCCCGCAGTTCCCGGTAGTCCGGGTCGGACAGATCGCCGCTGGTCTGCTCGGCCCGTTCGAACAGCTCCTGCCCGAAGTGCGGCATCTGCACGTCAGCGTGCTTCTCGTTGAATTCGATGAGCCCGGCCAGATCGCGCGGGTGGTCGCCCGGGGTGGCGGCCAGATAGGCGTTGAGGTCGTGCTTGAACTCCGCGAGCAACGCCGGCAACTGCGCCTCGAGGATGTCGGCCTGCGCGGGCATCTCCAGGTTGTCCACGATCACCGCGCCGGCGTCGACCAGCGCGGCCACCGCGTCGTCGAACACCGCCATGACCTCGGGGTTGCCGGCCGCCGGCTCGCGCCACACCCCGATGCGCGCGCCGTCGAGCGCGTGCGGGTCCAGCGCCGCCAGGTAGTCGCGGTCGA
The DNA here is from genome assembly GCA_007130245.1 of Micromonosporaceae bacterium. Classification (GTDB taxonomy): domain Bacteria; phylum Actinomycetota; class Actinomycetes; order Mycobacteriales; family Micromonosporaceae; genus Natronosporangium. The sequence goes on along the minus strand of SLSW01000060.1, from coordinate 1,032 downwards.
CGACGTCCGCGGCGTGGCCGGTGGCCGGGTCGCGCGGGTCGACGCCCTGGATGACCGACAGCACCGCCGCCGCGTCGGTGACGTTGCGGGTCAACGGCCCGGCGGTGTCCTGTTCGACCGAGATCGGCACGATGCCGGCCCGGCTCACCAGGCCCACTGTCGGCTTGAGACCCACCACGCTGTTCGCACTGGCCGGGCACACGATCGAGCCGTTGGTCTCGGTGCCGATCGTGACCGCCGCGAGGTGGGCGGCGGCGGCCACGGCTGAGCCGCTGCTGGAGCCGCACGGGTTGCGGTCGAGCACGTACGGGTTGGCCACCTGGCCGCCGCGGGCGCTCCAGCCGCTCGATGAGTTCGTGGAGCGGAAGTTGGCCCACTCGGACAGGTTGGCCTTGCCGAGGATCACCGCGCCCGCCTTGCGCAGCCGCGCCACCAGGAACGCGTCGCGCGCGGGCCTGGCACTCAGCAACGCCAGCGAGCCGGCGGTGGTGTGCAGCGCGTCGTCGGTGTCGATGTTGTCCTTGAGCAGCACCGGGATGCCCTCCAGCGGGCCGCGGGCGCCGTGCCGGCGGCGGTGGGCGTCGCTGTCAGCGGCGTCGCGCAATGCGTGCGGGCTGGTGTCGATAACCGCGCGCAGTTGCGCGTTCCACTGGCGGATCCGTTGCAGGTAGACGTCGGTGAGCCGCTGCGAATCGAGTTCCCGACTGTCCATCGCGCGTTGCAGGTCGACCACGGTGGTGCGTTCGAGATCAACGCCTTCCAGGATCGGTGCCTGCATGTGTGCCCTCCCTGCCCTCACGAGGTTTATACGGTCCGCGGACGCTGCGCGCCACCCGAGCACCCCCTCTTCTTGCGCCGATCTAGGGATTGTTCACGTGATTTGATCTTCAACCACGTGAACAATCCCTAGATCGGCGGGAGGTCGGGTGGGGTTACGGCAAGGTGGGCAGGAACGACGGCGTCTTGCGGACCTGGGTGGCCTGCTCGAATGCGTACCCGATCGCGATCACGGTGGGCTCGCTGAACTGGCCG
>SLSW01000224.1 GCA_007130245.1 Micromonosporaceae bacterium | reverse complement strand
GGCGTCGCCTCCTCCCCTGGCCCGGGCCGTGCAACCCGGGTTGTCCTACCACCAGATTGATGCTCCCCGGAGAACGTCAGTCGCGCCAGTCTATGGCGGCTGTGATTTTGCCGATGACCGTACGCCAGCCGAGGCTTGCCTGTTGTGCCCCGATTCGCCGCAACCGTCGCCGGGCAAAAAGTCCGCCGATGCCGCCATTGGCGGTCGCGCGCAGCGCATCGTCCAGGTCGTCGAGCGGCGATCCGGGCGACATGGCCTGGATGACCGGCTGCAGTCGCAGCGCGTACCCCAGGTCACGAGCAATCTCGCCGGCGGCGATCAGCAGCGTCATGTCCCACGCGTCGTGCCCGCCCCGCAGGTTCTCCACTACGAGGTCGAGCTCGTACGTGTCGTCGTCAGCGGGCGCCACCTGAGACGGCTGCACCTGCTTGCTCACCGTCGACCAGCTCTCCAGCTGCTCCATGTCGTGCGGTGCACCGGAGCGGACAAACTCGACCAGCGACTCAGCGGAACCGAACAGCAACAACTTGCCGCGATGGCTGAGAAAAAGCGGAACCTCTTCATCCGGCGGAGGCGCCGAGTCTTCATCAAAGTCGGCCGGCTCCGGTTCGTCGTGCTCGTACTGGACGGTGTCACGGTCATCGACCATGGTGTCGGCCAGCTCGCTCGCCTCCTCGGCCGCACGCGCGCGTTCCCGGGCGGCGAACAGGTCATCGGCCTCCTCGGCCGGGGCCTCGGCATCGGTGGGAGTCACCTCGCTCGCGGGCCGGTAGGCCCGCAGCGTGTAGCCCACGACGCCGTTGGGTAGCGCGATCTTGACCGGGTCGATGCCAGCTTCTGCCCACGGCCCGCCGGACTCGAACACTTGGGTCACCGTGACCTCCGGGGACGTTGTCTGCTTGGTGGTCCCTTCCGGGGACCCTGTCGGCTTGGTGGTCCCTTCCGGGGACCCTGTCGGCGTGGTGGTCCGGGGTACACCTTAGTCCCCACCTCGTGTCCGGTCATACACCCTTGGGGTGCCAGACGGTCTTCGTCTCCAGCAGCCACGTCATCCGCCCGACGCCGGGATCGGCGTGCCAGTCAACCGGCAACCCCGGCGGTCTGCGCACCCGCGTGAGGGTCTGCGCCGCGGTCTGTTCCAGCGCGGCGGCCAGTGCCGGGTCGGTCACCCCGGTGAGGTCCAGCGCATTCACATCGGCGTGCGAGGCGAGCCACCCGCCGGTCTCGGTGACCCGCCCGGTGAGGATGTTCACCACCCCACCGGGCACGTCCGAGGTGGCGAGCACCTCGGCGAGTGTGACCGCTGGCAGCGGAGCGTTCTCGGCTGCCAGCACCACCACCGTGTTGCCGGTGACGATGGCGGGGGCCACCACACTGACCAGACCCAGCAGCGGCGAGTCGTCCGGCGCCACGACCCCCACCACGCCCGTGGGTTCCGGTGCCGTGAGGTTGAAGTACGGGCCGGCGACCGGGTTGGCGTTGCCGTAGACCTGGGCGACCTTGTCCGACCAGCCCGCATACCACACCCACCGGTCGACCGCGGCGTCCACGTCGTCGGCCCCGCACTCCAGCGCGATGAACTCGTCGCGGCGGCCTTCGAGCATCTCAGCGGCCCGGTAGAGGATCTGGCCCCGGTGGTAAGCGGTGGCGCCGGACCAGGCCGGCGCCGCGGCGCGGGCGGCCACCACCGCGTCCCGGATGTCCTTACGGGAGGCCAGTGCCACGTTGGTGTCGTGCACGAGGTAGGTCCGTCCTGACTCGCTGCGGGGGAACCTGCCGCCGATGAACAGCTTGTACGTCTTGCGTACCGCCAGCCGGGTCGTCTGCTCAGGCATGGTCCGCTCCGGAAAGGTAGGCCTCCAGGCCGTGGCGGCCGCCTTCGCGGCCGTAGCCCGACTCCTTGTAGCCGCCGAACGGCGAGGTCGGGTCGAACTTGTTGAACGTGTTCGCCCACACCACCCCGGCGCGCAGCTTGTCGGCCACCGACAGGATCCGCGAGCCCTTCTCGGTCCAGATCCCGGCCGACAGCCCGTACGGGGTGTTGTTGGCCTTCTCGACCGCCTCGGCCGGGGTGCGGAAGGTGAGCACCGACAGCACCGGCCCGAAGATCTCCTCCCGCGCGATCCGGTGCGCCTGGGTGACGCCGGTGAAGATGGTCGGGGCGAACCAGTAGCCACGCTCGGGCAGCTCGCACGGTGGCGACCAGGGCTCGGCGCCCTCGGCCGCGCCGATGTCCGACAGCGTGCGGATGCGCTCCAGTTGGGCGCTGGAGTTGATGGCGCCGATGTCCGTGTTCTTGTCCAGCGGGTCACCGACCCGCAGCGTGGCCATCCGGCGTTTGAGTGAGGCCAGTACCTCGTCGTAGACCGACTCCTGCACCAGCAGCCGGGAGCCGGCGCAACACACGTGGCCCTGGTTGAAGAAGATGCCGTTGACGATGCCCTCCACGGCCTGGTCGATCGGCGCGTCGTCGAACACGATGTTGGCCGCCTTGCCGCCGAGTTCGAGCGTCACCCGCTTGCGGGTGCCGGCCACCGACGCGGCGATCTGGCGACCGACTTCGGTGGAGCCGGTGAACGCGACCTTGTCCACGTCCGCGTGGTTGACCACTGCCGCACCGGTGGCGCCGGCGCCGGGGACGATGTTGACCACTCCGGCGGGCAGGTCGGCCTGCTGGCAGATCTCGGCGAAGCGCAGCGCGGACAGCGGCGTGGTCTCGCCCGGTTTGAGCACGACGGTGTTGCCGCAGGCCAGCGCTGGCGCGATCTTCCATGCGAGCATCAGCAGCGGGAAGTTCCACGGGATGACCTGTCCGGCCACCCCGACCGGGCGCGGGTCGCCGCCGAAGCCGGCGTAGCCCAGCTTATCGGCCCAGCCGGCGTAGTAGAAGAAGTGCGCCGCCACCTGCGGGATGTCCACGTCGCGCGACTCGCGGATCGGCTTGCCGTTGTCCAGTGACTCCAGCACCGCCAGCTCCCGGGAGCGCTCGGCGATGATCCGGGCGATCCGGAACAGGTATTTCGCCCGCTCCCGGCCGGGCATCCGGCCCCACACCGTCTGGTACGCGGACCGGGCGGCGCGTACCGCCGCGTCGACGTCGGCGGCCCCGGCCTCGGCCACCTCGGCGAGCACCTCCTCGGAGGCAGGGTTCACCGACTTGAAGGCGTCGCCCTCGGCGGACTCGACAAACCCGCCGTCGATGAACAGCCCGTACCAGGGGCGGATGTCCACGACGGCGCGCGACTCGGGCGCCGGAGCGTACTCGAACGTTGGCATCTCGATCAGTCCATGCTGGTCAGTCAAGGGTGAAGTAGTCAGGGCCGGAGTAGTGGCCGGTGGCCAGGCGGGTGCGCTGCATCAGCAGGTCGTTGAGCAGCGTGGAGGCGCCGAACCGGAAGTGGTCCGGGGAAAGCCACGCCTCACCGGCGGTCTCGTTGACCATGACCAGGTAACGGATCGCGTCCTTGGCCGCGCGGATGCCGCCAGCGGCCTTGACGCCGACCCGGCGCCCGCTGGCGGCGTGGAAGTCGCGGGCGGCCTCGAGCATCACCAGAGTGACCGGCATGGTGGCCGCCGGCTGCACCTTGCCGGTGGAGGTCTTGATGAAGTCGGCGCCGGCCAGCATCGCCAGCCAGGAGGCGCGTCGCACGTTGTCGTAGGTCGCCAGCTCGCCGGTCTCCAGGATGACCTTGAGGTGGGCGGACCCGCATGCCTGCCGGATGGCGGCGATCTCCTCGTACACGTGCCGGTAGCGCCCGGTCAGGAACGCGCCCCGGTTGATCACCATGTCGATCTCGTCCGCGCCGTCGGCGACCGCGGCGGTGGTGTCGGCCAGCTTCGCCTCCAGCGGCGCCTGCCCGGACGGGAAGGCGGTGGCGACGCTTGCCACGTGGATGCCCGACCCGGCCAGCTCGGCGGCGGCCGTGGCCACCAGCGACGGATAGACGCACACCGCGGCCACCGGCGGGCAGCCCGGGTCGGCCGGGTCCGGTCGGCGCGCCTTGGCGCACAGCGCCCGCACCTTCCCGGGGGTGTCGGCGCCCTCGAGCGTGGTCAGGTCGACCATGCGTACGGCGAGGTCGAGCGCCCACGCTTTGGCGGTGGTCTTGATCGACCGGGTGGCCAGCGTGGCTGCCCGCTGTTCGGCCCCGACCTGGTCCACGCCGGGCAGCCCGTGCAGGAACGCGCGCAGGGCGGCGTCGGAGCCTGCCACGTCCGCCAGCGGCGCGGTCGTCGTCATACCGGCGAGTCTACGCGGATCGGCGTTGGATGATCTTCGCTCGGGGTACGTAGACCGCGTGGGACGTACGACCCAGCGTGCCGGGAACTCCGACCCTGGTCGCTCTCCGTGACCGACAATGACGGTGGGAGTAGCGGCACATCAACGAGGAGGTGGGTCATGGCCTCACCGACACAACGGATGGAGACGCATCCGGACATCGTGGCGATGCGCATGCCCTATGAACGGGCTGCCGAGTCACGGGTAGCACAGATCACCGAGGGACTCGCGCTGCTCGCCGGCGTGTATCTGGCGATCTCGCCCTGGGTGGTCGGTTTCACCGCACTGACGACGATCACGGTGAACAACCTGGTCACGGGCATCGCCGTGGCGCTGCTGGCACTGGGGTTCGCCTCTGCCTTCGGCCGTACCCACGGATTGACCTGGGTGCTGCCGCTGGTCGGGATCTGGACCATCATTTCGCCCTGGGTGGTCAGCGGCGAGGTGAACACGGTCGCCGTGGTCACCAACAACGTCATCATCGGCGCGGTCATCCTGCTACTCGGCCTGGCCACCATGGCGTTCGGCATGCGCCGGGAAGGAGCCCGACGCGCCGCGGAGCGGTGAACGCCGCGTCCGGAGCGGTGAAGGCCGCATCCGGAGCGGTGAACGCCGCGTCCGGAGCGGTGAAGGCCGCATCCGGAGCGGTGAAGGCCGCATCCGGGGCGGTGAAGGCCGCATCCGGAGCGACGCTGACACGGGTCGGGCCGGGTCCCCTGATCGGGGACCCGGCCCGCGCCTGGGCACGGGTTAGCGTGTCTGCATGACCGAAGGCGGCCGGGATGAGTCGGGCACCCCGATCGACGCGCGCCGGCTGCGGGCGCTGGCGCACCCGCTGCGGATGCAGATCCTGAACATCCTCGCGGCCGAGGGCGCCGCGACGTCCACCACCCTGGCCCACCGGCTAAGGGAGAGCACCGGAACGTTGAGCTGGCACCTGCGCCACCTGGCCGAGCATGGGCTGATCGAGGAGGACCCGGACCGCGGCAACCGCCGGGAGCGATGGTGGCGGGCACCGCAGGGAAAGGTGATGCTCACCGACGGGCTTATCGATGCGCCGGAGCTGCGCGAGCCGCTTGCGGCCGTGGTGGACTCCACCGTCGACTACCACTTCCAGTTGGTCGCCCGCCACTGGGCACGGGTGCGGTCCGGGGCGGTCAGCCGGGAGTGGACCGAGGCCTCGGCCATGGTCGGCTCCCACGCGGTGGCGATGTCGCCCGGCCAGCTCGCAGACCTCAACGAGGCGCTGCTGCGGGTGATCGAACAGCACAGCGAGGCGGCCCGGCAGGACCCGCAGCCGGGCGCCCAGCCGGTGCTCGTCCTGCTGCACTCCTTCCCCGTACCGGACCCCCCGCCGCCACCCGCCTCCTGAGCCCCGCACACCCGGCCCTGCCTGCTCTTGGTTGGCTACCGGGCGATCTTGCGTACTGCTATGTCAGAAATTTCACCACACAAGATCGCCCCCCACCCAACCAAGCGGGGAGCAGGCTGAGGTAAATGGCAGAGAACTCTTGGCAGAGAGATCTCTGTAGAGTACGCTCCGGGCATGGATGACAACACAGTGACCATGGGAGTGTGCCGGCTCGGCCGGCGGGACCTGGAGAAGCGGCGCGCCGACCGGCGCCGGATGCGGGTACGGGTGACCGGAATGCTGATCATCGCCGGGGACGTCGATCCGGCGCTGGCAGCGGAGTCGATCGAGTCGATAGACCTGCGTGGCCCGCTGGTGGCCCGCCCGCCAGTGCGGCGTGCGCTCACGGACCGCATCACCCGGTTCTGACGAGTATCTGACAGCACGCCCCTTGCCCGGTGGCGTCGTAGATGCCATAGTGACGTCATGTCAGCATCAATCACTGGGCTACGGCGTCATTACGAGGTCACCGAGTGCCGCTGTAATGACATCGTACGCGACGCACGTCGTACGGGGGCGTGCGATGTCTGAGCAGCCGCGGCCGGCCGGTCGCCTGCCGCGCCCGCACCTGCCGCCGGCGCTCACCGGCATCCTGGCGGTGCTGCGGCTGCTGCCCCGCGTCAACCGGGTCCAGCCGTGGTTGTTCGCCCTCGGCGTCGTCGCGGTCGCGATGCTCCCGATCGCGATCGCGGTGACGACCGGGCTGCTGGTCGGGTCGATCCCGGCCGCGGTCGACGGCGGCACGGACTCCCCGGCCGGACGCATAACCCTCGGCCTGCTCGCGGCGGTGGCCGCGCTGGTGGTGGCGCTGCGGGTGCTCACCCCGGTGACCGAGGCGCTGGCCCGCAACCTTGGGCGCCAGGTCGAACTGCATTTGCGGCAACGGCTCATCGCCGCGGTCAACAAGCCGGCCGGGATCGCGCATCTGGAGGACCCGGAGGTGCTGGCCCAGTTGCGCATCGCCCGCGGGCTGGGTGTGGATACCAACCGCCCGGACCTGGCCGTGGAGGGCCTGGCGCGGATCCTGCCCAAGTGGGTGCAGGCACTCGGGTCGGCGGCGATCCTGCTGACGTTCCACTGGTGGCTCGGCCTGGCGTGGCTGGCGATCTGGCCGGTGGTCGTGTTCTGGATGCAACGCGAGTACGTGCGGGTCGGCCAGGTCGGCTACGGCCTGTCCGACGCGCTGCGCCGCGCCGAGTACCTGCGGGACCTGGCGATCACCCCGCCGGCGGCCAAGGAGATCCGGATCTGGGGGATGCTCGACTGGCTGACCGGTCGGTTCGAGACCGCCTGGCGCTCGGCGATCGAACCCGTCTGGCAGGTGCGGCGGCCCCGTCCCGGGGTGCTGACGGCCACCAGCGGGGCGGTGCTCGTGATCAACGTCATCTCGTACGGGCTGCTGGCGTACGCGGCCACCCGCGGTGACCTGAGCCTGGCTGCGGTCGCGGTCTACACCCAGGCGCTGGCCGGTGCCAACCTGTACGCCGTCTTCGACGACCACAACGCCTACCTGTCCTACGCGGCCGTCTCGGTGCCGAAGATGCTCGAGCTGGACCGCAGGCTCGCCGCCGGCGGGGGTGACCGCCGGCTCGCTGCCGGCGAGGGTGACCGCCGGTCCGCGGCCCAGCCACTGCCGGACGGCGCGCCGCGGCAGGTGGTCCGGTTCGACGCCGTACGGTTCACCTACCCCGGCGCTGAGCGGGAGGCGCTACGCGGGCTGGACCTCGACATCACGGCCGGCCGGTCGCTGGCCGTGGTCGGCGCCAACGGAGCCGGCAAGACATCGCTGGTCAAGCTGCTGTGCGGGCTGTACGAGCCGACCGCCGGGCGCATCACCGTCGACGGGGTCGATCTGGCCACCACCGAGCCGGACGCCTGGCGGGCGCGGATCGCGGTGCTGTTCCAGGACTTCGCCCGCTACCACCTGTCCGCGGCTGACAACATCGGCCTCGGCGCGCCGTATGCGGCCGGCGACCGCGACCTGCTGCGCGCGGCCGCCGAGTCGGCCGGCGCGTTCGACCTGGTCGAGTCGCTGCCGTACGGGTGGGACACCGTGCTGTCGCGCGAGTACACCGGCGGGGTGGACCTGTCCGGCGGGCAGTGGCAGCGCATCGCGCTGGCGCGGGCGATGTTCGCGGTGCGCGCTGGCGCCCGGGTGCTGGTGCTCGACGAGCCCACCGCCGCGCTGGACGTGCGCGCCGAGGCCGAACTCTACGACCGGTTCCTGGAGCTGACCGAGGGCCTGACCACGATCCTGGTCTCGCACCGGTTCTCCACGGTGCGCCGCGCCGACCGGATCGTGGTGCTGGCCGACGGCGCGGTGGTCGAGGCCGGCAGCCACGGGCAACTGCTGGCCGCCGGCGGCCGGTATGCCGAGATGTTCACCCTGCAGGCCGCCAGGTTCGTCGAAGGGAGCACCACCCATGCGTGAGAGCCTGCGCGCGTACGGGGTGCTGATGGCACTCAGCTTCCGCGCCGCCCCGTGGCACGCCACCGGCCAGTTGATCACCGGTGTGCTGATGGCGCTGGCGATGCCGGTCGGCGCGTACGGCGCCAAGCTGCTGGTCGACGCCGCGGTGGCCGGCGACCTGCCCGGCGGCATGCTCGCCGCCGCGCTGCTGTCGGTCACGGTCGCGGTGACCCTGATCGTGGTCTTCTACTACGTCGACTGCGTGTTCGGGGTGATGGAGCGCGCCCATGGACTGGCCAGCGTGCGGCTGATGCGGCTCATGGGCGGCACCGACGGGCTGGCCCACCACGAGCGCACCGACTACCTGGACCGGGCGCACCTGATCCGGGAGCGGCGTCACGACCTGGCCAGCACGGTGAACGCCACCGCCGGGGTGGTGCGGTCGCTGGTGACGCTGCTGGCCACGGCCGGTCTGCTCGCCATGGTGCATCCGGTGCTGCTGGCGCTGCCGGTGTTCGCGGTGCTGTCGTTCTGGTTCGGCAAGCGCGGCAAAGACCTGGAGGTGGCCGCCGAGGAGACCACCGCAGAGACCGAGCGGCTGCGCCGGCACCTGTTCGACGTGGGCACGGCGGCACCGGCCGGCAAAGAGCTGCGCGTGTTCGGGCTGGCCGGCACGGTGGGCGGGCGGCACCGCGCCGCCGCCGGCACGGTGCTGGCCGGGCGCAACCGGGCCACGTGGCGGGCCGCGGGGCTGCAGTCGGCCGACGGGTTGATCTCCGGTGCGGTCTACGCGGCCGCGATCGCGGTGGTGCTGGTGCTGGCCATCGACGGGGAGGCCACCCCCGGCGATGTGATCCTGGTGATCGCGCTGGCCGCGCAGGTGAGCAACGCCGTGTTCACCGGCGTCGCGTACGCCACCAGCTTCCTGCGGGTGCTGACCATGGCCCGGCGGTTCGTGTGGCTGGAGCGCTACGCCCGCGAGGCCACCCGCACGCCGGCCGCCCCGGCGCCGGTGCCGGACCGGCTGCGGGAGGGCGTCGTGCTCGACGGCGTGCGCTTCACCTATCCCGACTCCGCCCGGCCGGTGCTGGACGGCCTGTCGCTGCGGTTGCCGGCCGGCGCCGTGGTGGCGCTGGTCGGCGAGAACGGTGCCGGCAAGACCACCCTGATCAAGCTGCTGTGCGACTTCTACCCGCCGGACCGCGGCCGGATCCTCGTCGACGGGGTGGACCTGGCCGAGCTGGACCCGCGGCAGTGGCGGACCCGGGTGTCGGCGGCGTTCCAGGACTTCGCGCAGCTGGAGTTCGCCGCCCGGGAGACCGTCGGGGTCGCCGATCTGTCCCGCGTGGACGACGACGCGGCGGTGGCCGCGGCGGTGGCGCGGGCAGGTGCCACGTCGGTGGTGGACGACCTGCCGCGCGGGCTGGACACCCCGCTCGGCGCTCGGTGGGAGGGCGGGGTGGAGCTGTCCGGCGGCCAGTGGCAGAAGCTGGCGCTGGCGCGCGGGCTGATGCGCGAGGACCCGCTGCTGGTGGTCTTCGACGAGCCCACCGCGGCGTTGGACGCGCAGACCGAGCACGCGCTGTTCGAGCGGTTCGCCGAGGCCGCGCGTACAGGCAGCGCGCACGGCACGGTCACGCTGCTGGTCTCGCACCGGTTCTCCACCGTACGGATGGCGGACCTGATCGTGGTGATGGAGCACGGACGGGTGCGGGAGTCCGGCAGCCACGCGGAGCTGATGGCGGCCGAGGGCCTGTACGCCGAGCTGTACCGGCTGCAATCGGAGGCGTACCGATGATGTCGTTGTGTCTGGGCGGGCCGGCGGCGGCCACCGGCCCGCGCCCGGGGCGCGGTAGGTTGAGCGGCGTGGACGTCACCGTCGTCGACCATCCGCTGGCACGCACCCGGCTGAGCGCGCTGCGCGACGCCGACACCGAACCGGGCATGTTCCGCGCCGCGCTGCGGGAGCTCACCTCAATGCTGGTGTACGAGGCGACCCGCACGGTGGCGGTGGAGCGGTTCCCGATCGAGACCCCGGTCGCGGGCACCGAGGGCGTACGGGTGGCCCACCCGCCGATGCTGGTGCCGGTGCTGCGCGCCGGGCTCGGCATGGCCGAGGCGGCGCTGGCGCTGCTGCCGGAGTCGTCGATGGGCTTCGTCGGGCTCGCCCGCGACGAGGAGACCTTCCGGCCGCGCGCCTACATGGAGTCGCTGCCGGCGGACCTGGCCGGGTTGCCGGTGCTGGTGCTGGACCCGATGCTGGCCACCGGCGGGTCGCTGGAACACTGCTGCCGGCTGCTGGCCGACCGTGGCTGCGACGACATCACGGTGCTGTGCGCGCTGGCTGCGCCGGAGGGCGTCGCGCGGCTGGAGCGCTCCGGGCTGCCGCTGCGCATCGTCACCGGGGCGATCGACGAGGGGCTCAACGACAAGGCGTTCATCGTGCCCGGCCTCGGCGATGCCGGCGACCGCCAGTTCGGCGGCATGCCCCGTTTCTAGCGTCGCCGGCCGGCTACATACCCCGGTTGGCGTATGCCGCCGGCGTCTCGGGCACCACGTACGAGCGGCGGATCGGCGCGCGTCCCGGCGGCTGCTGCGGCTCGGGGCCCGGGTCCGGAGCTGGTGGGATCGGCAGCGTCACCGGTGAGCCGATCCGCACCGTCTGCGGCTGGCCGTGGTGCAGCAGGTCGAGCTGCGAGCCGTCCTCGTGGTCGGCCTCGCGCAGGTAGTAGGTGACCGACTCCTGCCGTACGCTCACCCGCAGCCGCAGCCCGTGCCACAGCAGCGAGAAGTCCAACCGGCCGATCCGGCTCGGCAGCCGCGGTGCGAACGACAGCACGCCACCGTGGTCGCGCATGCCTCCCAGGCCCGCCACCAGGGCGATCCAGGACCCGGCCAGCGCGGCCAGGTGCACCCCGTCGCTGGTGTTCTGGTGGGTGTCGTGCAGGTCGATCAGCGCCGCCTCGCCCAGGTAGTCGTGCGCCAGCTCCAGGTGTCCGGTCTCAGCGGCGAGCACCGCCTGGGTGCACGACGACAGCGAGGAGTCGCGCACCGTCCGCTGCTCGTAGTAGTGGAAGTTGCGCGTCTTCTCCTTGGGCGTGAACGCGTCACCGCGCCAGTGCATGGCCAGCACCAGGTCGGCCTGCTTGATCACCTGCTTGCGGTACAGGTCGAAGTACGGGTGGGTCAGCAGCAGCGGGTAGTCGTCCGGCTTGGTGTTCGCGAGGTCCCACTCCTGGAACCGGGTGAAGCCCTCACACTGCTGGTGTACGCCGAGTTCCTCGTCGTACGGGATGACCATCGCCCGGGCGGCGTCGCGCCAGCTGGCAGCTTCCTCCTCGTCCACGCCGAGGGCGCGGGCGACCTCCGGGTGTCGCCCGACCGCGTCCGCGGCGCCGGTCATGTTCCGCGCCGCCATCAGGTTGGTGTAGACGTTGTCGTGCACCACCGCCGAGTACTCGTCCGGGCCGGTGATCCCGTCGATGTGGAACGATCCGTGCCGGTCGTGGTGGCCCAGCGACCGCCACAGCCGCGCGGTCTCCACCAGCAGCTCTACCCCGACCTCATGCTCAAAGACCGTGTCGCCGCTGGCCTGGATGTAGCGTAGGGTGGCGTCGGCGACGGCAGCTCCGATGTGGAACGCGGCGGTGCCGGCCGGCCAGTAGCCGGAACACTCCTGGCCCTGGATGGTCCGCCACGGAAACGCCGCACCCTTGAGCCCGAGCGTCGCCGCCCGTTCCTTCGCCAGGTCCAGTGTGGCGTGACGCCACCGCAGCACCTCGGCGGCGGCGGTCGGCTGGGTGTAGATCAGTACCGGCAGCGCGAACATCTCGGTGTCCCAGAACACGTGACCGTCGTAGCCGGGGCCGGTCAGCCCCTTGGCCGGGATCGGTCGCCGCTCGTTGCGGGCACCGGCCTGCAGCACGTTGAAGATTCCGAAGCGCACCGCCTGCTGGACCTCCGGGTCGCCTTCCACCAGCACATCCGAGTGGTCCCAGAACCCGTCGAGGTACTCGCGCTGCGACCGGACCAGTCCTTCCCAGCCGCTCTGGCGGGCGGCGGCCAGCGCCGCGCCCACCTGGTCCCGCAGCGCCGGCAGCGACCGCTGGCTGGACCAGCCGTACGCCAGCAGCTTGACGATGCGCAGCTTCTGACCCGGCTCCACCACACAGGCGATGGTGGTGCGCGCCCAGTCCGGGAATGCGTCGGTGCTCACCAGCGTGTCCGGCGGGCCGTCGATCTCGTGCTGCATCGCCGCGGCCATCCGCAGCCCGCTGGCCTTGGTGCGGTGGATGAGCAGGCCGCTGGCGCCGTTGGCCAGCTGCTCCTCGGCCTCCAGCGGCGCGCTGAGCACCGCGGCCACCCGCGGGTCGGACTTGGTGACCGGAAGCTCCTCGTTGGCCACCAGGCCGGACTGCACCACCAGCCGGGCCGGGCCGTCCAGCGGCTCCACCTCGTAGCAGATCGCGGCCACCGACCGCTGGGCGAACGAGACCAGCCGGGTGGAGTGCACCCGCACCGCGCGGCCGGCGGGGGAGACCCACTCCAGGGTGCG
>SLSW01000008.1 GCA_007130245.1 Micromonosporaceae bacterium | reverse complement strand
ACGCCTGAACGTGCCGACGCGCGCGTGGTGCAGCTGCGGCGGGGCATGGAGATCGACGGCATGGAGAACCCGGCCGGCGAGCTGTTCGCCGATGGCTACACCGAGCACGAGATCACCATGACCGGCACTGCTCAGACCGGCCCTAACACCAACTTCAGCGTGTGGGACGGGCAGGATTGCATGGAGTGTTGCGTGATGTAGTCCGGCATCGGACGCACGTCTCAGCGAAGCCCGGGTGCCGGGGGCCACGTCACCGGCATCCGGGCTTACGCCAGACCCGCTCCGTGGTGGCGAAGGTGGTCGACGAGCGGGTGCGCCCGCACGTGGCGCACCGGGTCGCCGCGGACCTGCGGCCGGCCGACTGCGACGGTGGGATGACGTGCTCGGCCCGGTCGGAGTGCAGCCTGCCGTCGTTGCTGTTACCCGATCCGGGTCCACCGCCTGGGGGGGTGAGCGTCGGGCGTCCAGTGTGCATCCAGACAGCGTCCAGAGTCGACCGGTCACACTACGGATTCACGTAACCACTGCTACACATCAAATCCGAGGAGTTTGTGATGGCGACGATGACACCCGAGCGGACCGACCAACTGGTGATCGACCTGCGGCGTGGCCTCGATCTGGATGGCCTGGAGAACCCGGCCGGCGGACTGTTCACTGGTGACTACACCCCGCACGAGATCAGCATGACCGGCGGTGGCGGTGAGTTCACCGTCAACTACGACACCAACATCAGCTACCAGGACTACAACTGTCCGCCGGCGTACTGCTGCATGATCTGACGTGCCGATGGCGAACGGGAGCGCTGGAACCTCGGACACCGCACCGCACCAGGAGATCGATCGGATGCTGGGCGGCCTGGTCGGGCCAGCATTGACCGACCTCGCCACCCAGCTCCGCGGGGTGCGCGGTCTCGGCACTGACGAGCAGCAGGCCGTGGTCGACGGCGTCGCTGGCGCGTTGCGGGAGCTGGTATGGCGGCAGGTGCGACGGGTGGTGTTGGTGGAGCTGCACGCCGCCCGGATCACCGGCCGGCTGGTCGCCGACGACTCGCAGTCGCGCTGGCGGGAGTGGGTGGAGACGCTGGCCGCACCCGGGGCGTGGGAGAAGCTCGCCGAGCCGTACCCGGACCTGCTGTTCCGATTGCGCACGCTGATCGGCAACCGGTGTGCGGCGGCGGGGCGGTTCGCGGAGCGGTTCGTCGCCGACCGGGCGGTGGTGGCCGGGTTGGCCAACGGTGGCCCGGCAACCGTCCCGGGCAGCGGTGACGCAGCTGAGCTGGCGGAGGTCCGGTTCGGCGCGGGTGACAGCCACCGGGGTGGGCAGACGGTCGCCGTACTGGGTGTGACCGGTGGTCGTGCGGTCTACAAGCCGCGGTCGCTGCGGGTCGACATGGCGCTGCAGGGGTTACTGGATCAGCTGCTGACCGATGAGCCGGCCGCCGTCCGGATCCGGGTGCCCCGGGTATGTCCCGCCACCGACCGGGCCGGCGAGTACGGCTGGGCGGCGCATGTGGACCACCGGTATTGTCGCGACGACGAGCTGCCCACGTTCTACCGCGGGCTGGGTCACTGGCTGGCGGTGATGCGCCTGCTCGGCGGCAGTGACCTGCACTCGGAGAACCTGATTGCGGCCGGGCCGGTGCCGGTGGTGGTGGACTGCGAGACCCTGTTCACTCCGTATCAGCTGCCCGACCTATCGGGCTTCGGCGAGGCGGCGGAACTGGCCGTGGACCTGCTCGGCCGGTCGGTGCTGCGCACCGGGTTGCTGCCCGGCCGGGGGGCGTCGGTGGGCCGGCGCGGTGCCGACATCTCGGGCGCCGGTGCCCTGCCCGGCCAGCAGCCGACCACGCGGGTGGCGGCGATCGTCGACCACGGCACCGACCGGGCGAGGCTCGACACGGTCGAGGTGCCGGCGCGCGGCGTGGCTACCCACCTGCCCGGTCCAGAGCCGGACCTGGGCCGGTTCTGGGAGTGCGTGGTGGCCGGGTTCACCGAGCTGAGCCGGCGCATTGAGGCCCTCCACGGCGGCGGGGAGCTGAGCCCGGCACTGGCCGGGTTCGCGGGCACCGCGGTGCGGGTGGTGACCCGGGACACCGCCACCTACGGCGAGCTGATGCAGATGCTGTGGCATCCGAGTTCGCTGTACGAGCCGGAGCAGGCGGTAGACCGGGCCACCTCGTTGCTGGCCCGCCAGGCGGCCAACCGGCCCGGAGCCCCGGACGACCCGGAGGTCATCGCCGCCGAGGTGGCCGACCTGTGCGACGGTGACGTGCCCATGTTCACCACCACCCCGGCCAACGGGGTACTGGTCGGCCCACGCGGCACCCGCTGGGGTGAGCCGCAGGATCTGATCGAGGCGACGCTGCAGCGGTGGCGGACGAGCGACCTGGACACCGACCGTCGGGTAATCCGTGCCACCCTGGTGTCCGCGTACCTCAACGAGGGCTGGTGGTCACCGCCGCCCAATGCGGCGGCGCCGGTGCGCGCGGAAGACCTCGACACGGTACGACGGCGGGAAGCAGCGTCGATCATGACGGACCTGGCGGCGGCGGCGATCCGGGGCCGGGACGGCACCGTGACCTGGGTGGCGCCGATGCTCGACCCGACTGGTTGGTCGGTGCTGCCCACCACGGTCGACGTCTACAACGGCTTCGCCGGTATCGCCATCGCCCTCGCCGGATACGTGCGGGAGGTGGAACGCGGTCGCGCCGATCCGGTGCCGGGACTGCCGGAACTACGGGAGGCGGTCGTGCGATCGCTGCGGATGGCTGAGGAGGCGTTGGCGGAGCGCAGGTCGGCCGCGGACGCGGCCGACCTGAAGGCACGTCCCCATCCGCCCGGTGGTTATCTCGGGTTGGGTGGACGGATCTGGTCGTGGCTGCTGCTGCAACGTCTGGGCGCGGTGCCGGTCGCCGAGGCTCGGCAGCGGGCGGAGGCGGCCGCCGCGCAGGTGCCGGAGGCGGTGGCGGCCGACGAGGCCCACGACCTGCTGACGGGAGCGGCCGGAGCGGTGGTGCCGTTGCTGCGCCTGGCGGAGGACACCGGCGCCGCGCGCTGGCGGGAGGTGGCGGCGACCATCGTGCAGCGGCTGCGGGACTGTGCCACCTCCGTCGACCAGGGCGTGTGCTGGGCCAACGGCCCCACGACAGCGCCGACGCTGGGGTTGTCACACGGAGCGTTCGGCATCGGATGGGTGCTGGCGAGGTATGCCCACGCCACCGGCGACACCGCCGCCGCCGAGCTGGCGGGGCAGGCGTTCGCCTGGGCAGACTCCTACTATGACGCCCGGCAGCGCCACTGGACCGATCCGCGTGGGTTGACCGAACTGCCCCGCGGTTGGTGCCATGGGCCGGCCGGGTTCGGGTTGTGCGCCGCCGACCTGCTCGCCACCGGGGCGGCCGTCGCGGTGGGTGGCCCGAGCGGTTCCGGCGCTGGCGACGCGGACGCTTGGCGGGACCTGTTGCACCGTGCCGGCCGCGCGCTCTGGCCGGACGGGCTGGAACTGAGCTTCAATCTCTGCCATGGCGACCTCGGCACCTGGGAGACAGTGGATAGGGGGTACGCGGTCGGCGCGCCCGGAGCGGTGCTGGACTGGGACGAGGCCGCGGCCCGGATCCTGGGCGGAATCGTCGAGAACGGGCCCGCCACCGGCCTGACCCGGGAGGTGTTCCAGCCGGGCCTGCTGGTCGGCAACAGTGGTGTGGCGTACCAGTTGTTGCGGTTGCACCCGGAGTGCGACCTGCCGTCGGTGCTGCTGCCCGATCCGGGGTGGTGAGCGCCGGGCGCGATGACCAGGGCCGCGGTGGCATACAACGAGCGTCCAGGGGTTGTCCAACGCCGTCGTCGAGACTGGACGGGTTGGATACATCACGCTGTATGAGCGTGGTGTGGTTCGTGGAAGGAGCGCATGATGACGACTCTCGCGCCCGAACGCGCGGACGCGCTCGTGGTGGAGTTGCGCCGGGGCATGGACCTGGACGGCCTGAAGAACCCGGCCGGAGGCCTGTTCGCCGACGGTTACACCGAGCACGAGATCACGATGACCGGTAACGGCGAGACCGGCCCCGACACGAATTTCAGTGCCTGGGACACCCAGTTCTGCCTGAACTGCTGCCCGATGTAGCGTCCCTTCGGGCATAGGTGAACCGCGCGACCCCGGATGCCGGCGGCGGATGGCGCCGGCATCCGATGCCCGCCTCGGATTCACTATGCGCTGACTTGCGGGGCCGGCCTACTGTAGAGGTGTGAGCTACATGGGTGGGGATGATCCGCCGCTGGTGGACATCCGCAAGCGGGGCCAGGACGCCGGCACGGCCGAGGACTGGGAAGCGCTGCTCGCGCTCGAGGCTGAGCTGCGCGCCGACGAGGCGTGGTGGCCGATCGTGTGGGCGCCGGCGTGCGCGATGGCCGCGGCGAAGATCGACCGCCGTGCGCAGGCGCGCTCCTTCGTGGAGGAGGCGATCGCTGGCGGCTTCTCGCAGCCGGAGCTGTACGACCCGACGTTCACCGAGGCGTTGAGCGGCGACCCGGAGTGGCCGCGCCTGAAGGCTGCGATGAAGGCGAACGAGCCGCCGTCACCGGTGACGCTGCTCGACTGGCCGGTCCTCACGCCGTCGGCGCCGCTGAGCCTGGACCGGTTGCCGGTTGAGCGGGAGGAGCTGCTGCGGGTCGACGCCGGCGAGCGGTTCGCGTGCGTGGAGTACACCGCGGTTCTCAGCCAGGCGCTCAACGCGGTCGGCATCCCCGCGCGGGTGGTGGCGGTGCTGCAGGCGAGCTATCACACCGGCGTGGGCAAGGCCCACCAGGTCTCCGAGGCGTGGATTGACGAGCTCGCCACCTGGGTGGTGCTGGACGGGCAGAACGGCCTCTACTGGGTCGACGAGGACGCCGCCCCGCTCGGCGTACCGGCGCTGCAGGACCGGTGCCGGGCCGGCGAGCCCCTACCGGGCTATGTCTGCGTCGGGTCGAAGCAGCTGCCGGAGCGCCAGGCGCCGCGGTGGTTCTCCCACTTCCGGCACGGTCACTATGCGCAGCCACGAGGTCACTTACCGGACGACACCGACCCCGCCGACCCGGATGTGACGGAGCTGGCTGGCAGGTGGCGGGCGTATGCCCGGCGACCGGCCAGGCCTTAGGGTGTGGGCCATGGCTGAGCTGGACCTGCTGCAGATCGACCACCTGCTGAGCGACGAGGAGCGGCAGATCCGCTCCGTGGTGGCGAAGGTGGTCGACGACCGGGTACGCCCGCACGTGGCGCGGTGGTACGAGGACGGCTCGGTGCCCGTACGGGACCTGGCGCGCGAGTTCGGCAGCCTCGGCCTGCTGGGTATGCACCTGTCCGGCTACGGGTGCGCGGGCGCCTCGGCGGTGTCGTACGGCCTGGCGTGCCTGGAACTGGAGGCCGGTGACTCCGGGGTGCGTTCGCTGGTGTCGGTGCAGGGGTCGCTGGCGATGTACGCGATCTGGCGCTACGGCTCGGAGGAGCAGAAGCGGCGGTGGCTGCCGCGGATGGCCGCCGGCGAGGCGATCGGGTGCTTCGGTCTGACCGAACCCGATCACGGATCGGACCCGGGGTCGATGGCCACCCGGGCGGTCCGCCAGCCCGGCGGCGACTGGATCCTGCACGGCACGAAGATGTGGATTACGAACGCGCCGGTGGCCGACGTGGCGGTGGTGTGGGCGCGGGTGCCCGATGAGGGGGTCACCGGGTTCGTCGTACCCATGGACACCGCCGGGGTGAGCGCGCGGGAAATCCGCGGCAAGATGTCGCTGCGGGCGTCGTCGACCGGCGAGATCGTGCTGGACAACGTACGGCTGCCGGCGGACGCGCAGTTGCCGCAGGCGCGCGGGTTGAAGGCGCCGCTGTCGTGCTTGACGCAGGCGCGGTACGGCATCGTGTGGGGCGCGCTCGGCGCGGCCCGGGACTGCCTGGCTACCGCGGTGGACTACGCGAAGAGCCGCACCCAGTTCGGTAAGCCGATCGGCGCCTTCCAGCTGACCCAGGCCAAGCTCGCCGACATGGCGGTCGAGCTGGCCACGGGTCAACTGCTGGCGCTGCACGTGGGGCGCAGCGCGGACGCCAACGACCACCGGCTGGTGCCGGTGATGGTCAGCGCCGGCAAGCTCAACAATGTGCGGGAGGCGATCGCCATCGCACGCCAGTGCCGCACCATCCTGGGAGCGAACGGCATCAGCGACGAGTATCCGGTGATGCGGCACGCCAACAACCTTGAGAGCGTGCTCACCTACGAGGGCACCGCCGAGATCCACCAGCTGGTGATCGGCCAGCACCTCACCGGTGAGTCCGCTTTCGCCTGATATATGCCTGTCAGGCGGCCTCGTCGCCCCTGTCACACCGGCCATGAGGTTTGAAGACCTGGCGCGTGGGTGAAGCAAGATGTCACGGTAACCGATCGACGGTTACCGAGTTCCGGCATCGACGGAGTCGGGGGGCTCGCGCATGACGGTCGCGTTTCTGGTGACCAGCCCGTACCAGGTGCACCACTACAAGCACATCGCACCGCACCTGGCGGACGCGACCGCGGTCATCGAGGTGCGCGAGCGGGAACTCGGCGCGTCCGAGGAGTTCGTGCGTGCGCACCTGGCCGGCTGCGAGGTCGATACGGTGGCGGCCGACCGGCTGGCGGGTCTGGACGGGCGGTTCCGCGCCATCGTGTGCCAGACCCCGGTGATGCCGCTGGAGTTCCCCCGGCGCAGTTTCGTGGTGGCGCAGCAGTACAGCCTGGCCAAGGAGCGCTACCAGTACGGGGTGTGGCGCACCCACGCACATCTGAACCTGATGTACGGGCCCTACTCGGTGGAGAAGGTACGCGGCTTCTGCCACGCGGTCGCGGCCGGCAACCCGCTGCTCGACACCTATCCGGACGAACCGCCGCCGCCGCGCCGCGTCTTCACCGCCGGCCAGCGCCGGCCCCGGATCCTCTACCTGCCCACGTACGGCGAACTGTCCTCGCTGCCGGTGGTGCTACCGCGGCTGAACCGCCTCGACGCCGACGTGACGGTCAAGCTGCACCACGCCGCCGACGCCGCCGAGGCCGGCGGGCTCGACGCGCGGGGGCCACACGTACGGCTGTGCGGCCCCGAGGCCGACCCGGTGGCGCTGTTGCGCGAGCACGACGGCGTCATCAGCGACTTCTCCGGAGCGGCCTTCGACGCGGCGTACGCCGGGCTGCCGCTGGTGCTCACCGGCTCCGCCGACCCGTTGTCGGCCGACTTCGTACGACTGTCCACCGAGGAGCTCGATGATGAGCTGCTGCGCGAGGTGGCGGTGCGGTGGAGCCCGCGGGAGAACCTGGTGGCCACGTTCGCCGCGGCAGAGCAGCTGGCCGGATCCGGCGCACAGCAACAGTTCCGCGACCGGCTGTTCGTTAACCAGGGCCGCGCCGGTGCCGCCTGCGCGCGGGAGATCGAACGCCTGCTGGACGAGGGACCACCGCCGCACTTCGCCGCCGAACAGGTCCGCACCGCCACCCACCGCTACATCACCGACGGTCGCCGGCTGCGGTTCCGCGCCAGCCGGGTGGCCTTCGACGAGCTCGGTCCGACGTTTCCGGTGCGGCGCCCGCCGGCACCCGGCCGGCGGGTGGGGCGGTTGCGGCGGGCGTACCTGCGCAGCCGGCGGATGCTGGCCCGCTCACCGCAGCTGCGCCGGATGGTGCACGCGGTGCGCCGCTGGCGCCACCACGGCTACCGGCGGTCGGGGTCGGACCCGATGCCCACGCCGGAGGTGCCGGGGCCGGCGTCGCAGGAGGTGGAGCCGTCGCCAGCCGCGCGGCGGGAGACGGTGCGGCGGCTGCTGGCACCGCACCTGGCGACCGCACAGGTGGCGCTCGCACGCGAAAGCGACGCGCCGGGTGCCACCACGGCGGTGCTGACCACCCAGAAACGTGGCCTGCACCGGGCCTTGGCCGCGCTGGCGGCCCAACGCCCCGACCTGCGGGTGCGGGTGGGCATGGGCGCCGACGCGGTCGACACCATGCCCCTGGCCGACCTGCGGTTCTTCGACGTGGTCAACGCCGACTGGCTGCAGGTCGGCAGCAGCCGGGAACGCGGCGCCTACCGCCTCGGGGCGGCCGGCTACCTGACCGTGCTGTTCGTGGCGCACGACCGGCAGAAGAACCGGTACCTCACCGCCCGGCCGCGCGGCGGGCGGGCCGACTGGACGGCGCTGTTCCCCCACGGCGGGGTGGGCCGGCCCAAACGCCCGGTCGCCGCACCGGTCGACGTGGTCTACACGTGGGTCGATTCCGGCGACCCGGCGTGGCGGGCGGCGCACGAGCGCTACCGCGACGGCAACGACCTGCACAACGTCAGCGCTGACAACGCCGAGCGGTATCTTGACCGAGAAGAGCTGCGGTATTCGATGCGGGCGCTGTGGCTGTTCGCCCCGTTCGTCCGCCACATCTACCTGGTCACCGCCCGGCACCGGCCGTCGTGGCTGGCCGACCATCCGAAGGTGACGGTGGTGCCGCATGAGCGGATCTTCCCGGACCCGTCGGTGCTGCCGACGTTCAACTCGCACGCGATCGAGGCGTGCCTGCACCGCATCCCAGGGCTGGCCGAACATGTCGTCTACTTGAACGATGACGTGTTCATCGGTCGGGAGGTCAGCGAGGAGGACTTCTTCACCACCGCCGGGCTGGCGAAGGGGCGGCTGTCCCCGTCGCAGTACATCTACCAGGGGCAGCCGGAGCCGTCCTCCATCCCGACCGACTGGGCGGCCTACCACTCGGTCGGGCTGGTCGAGCAGGCGTTCGGGTTCACCTTCGACCGGCGGGTGATGCACGTGCCGCTGGCGCTGCGCACCGACGTGCTGCGGGAGTTGGACGATAAGTACGGTCCGGAGCTGGAGCGCACGCGGGCGGCGCGGTTCCGTTCCACCACGGATGTGGCGGTGCCGAGCATGCTGGCACAGTATTACGGCATCGCCACCGCGCGGGCGGTGGAGTGGCCGACGGCGCGGGGCGAGTACATCTACCTCGACACCGGGCGGACAGATGCGCTGTTCCGGTTTGATGAGATTCTGCGGCGCACGCCGATGTTCTTCTGCATCAACGCCACCCGCCACACCGACGTGGACCTCACCACGCAGGCGCGTACGGTGCACCAGTTCCTGTCCGCGGCCTTCCCCGACCCGGCGCCGTGGGAGCGCACCGGCCAGGTGTGAGGGTCGGCGTTGCTCTCCGTGCCTAGTCGTCGTCGCTGGTGACAGGCTCGTCGCTGGCGACCCGGGCGGTCGGGACCTGCGCGCCTGAGTCCTCGGCGCCGGCCAGCAACCGTTCCCCGATCAGCCGCACCACCTCGTCGGCGGCGAGCTCACCGTCCTGAGCCTGCCGGACCAGGTCGGCCAGCTCAGCGCGCTCAGTCTCGGCCGCTTCGAGTCTGGTCTCCAGGTCCGACGCGATCTGCCGACGGTGCTCGCGGGCCTCGGTAGCGTGTTGCTCGATGGCGTCGCGGACGTCTTCGCCCGTCACGGCAGCGAGTATCGCCGCCTGGTTTCCCAGCACCCTGTCGATATCCTCCAGGAAGCCGAGCCGCGCACCCGGGGTCTGTTGACGGTCCGGCCGAATGGCGTTGTGCATGAAGCGGACCATCGATCCATAGATAACGTCGTTGACAGGGTTGACGCGGTTCCACACCGCGTAGGCGATCTCATCGGCTGACGGCATGTCGTCCTCCTCCTGGTCTGCTCTGGTGCGGATGGTCGGCAGGTGCCGGTACAGCGTGTCGCCGGGGCAGGCGGTGGGCGCCACGTCGCGGTGCCCGTCGACCGGCAACCGGCGGCCGGTCATGCGGCGAAGCTCGCGGATGCAGGCGACCAACGCGTCCAGGTCTGCGGTTGTCGGCAGCGAGGTCATGTACGTGCCGATGACGCACACGCCGAAGGTGTTGTTGATGGAGTCGTGGGCCGGATGGTTGGTGCCCCGGCCCTCGAATACCCGCCCGTCGCGGATGATGTACGAGTAGCCGATGTCGACCAGTCCCTTCTGGTCCATGTCCCAGTCCTGGATGGCGCGCACGGACGCGGCCGCGCTGCCGCCGGAGTGGTGTACGCGTACGCCCTGAAAGTGCGACATGGCCCGTGGGGTGACCCGGCGCGGCGGTCGGGCGTTCCACGCCGAGCGGGGCTCAATCACTGTCATAGGACCTCCCCGGTGGGGTGCTACCCCAAGGGTGCGCAGGTCAGGAGCGCGCCGTCGTCACCCGGACGGGGCAACCTGGTGACGTAAGGCTTCCATGATTTGCCTCCTCACCAGGACGTTTATGGCAATCCGGACCCGCCGCGGAACAGTCACACGGGCCCGCAGGATCTATCCCGCGGTCCGTTCGCCGCTGAGCGCGGGATGGTGGTCGATGAGGGCCTCGATGCGGTCCGGATCCGACTGTTCCAGTGAGGCCATCTCGTCGATGGTGAGCAGGTACGCCGGGTCTCGCTTGAGCCCGACATCGAGGGGGAACCCCTGGTCGGGAACGGTCCAGGACGGTCCGTAGATCTGCTCCAGGACCTGTTCGGCGTTTCCGGGCACCCGCACCAGGTAATTGGCGAGCAGCGACTCGCGCGGCGCCAGGACGGCGGCCTCGTCGGTGACCGGTGGATAGCGCCAGCCGTATGACAGGTTGAGCTCGCCGGCGTCGGTGAACCAGGCGTAGTTGAGATCGACGAACACGGGACTGTCGTGAGTCGCTTTGACGTACGCGCTCCACGGCTCGACCTTGAGGCGATATCCACGGTCGCGCAGCAGTCGGCAGATGTCGAGGAACTCGGCGCGCACCTCGTCCGGCCGGCGGTGACGCGACACGTAGCCCATGTCGAAGCCGCCGACGTCATGGTCGATGAAGTCGTGTTCGCGCACCGCGCCGAGCAGGTTGCCGTAGAACGGAAACGCCGGATAGCCGTACGCCTCCGCGAGGATCGCGGACACCTGGTGGTAGAGGGCGAGGGTCCGTTGCTTGCGTTCGACCGTGTTGCCCGGACGGAACGCGCCGAACTTGGTGAAGACGTACCCCGACCCGAGCTTGGTTCTCAGTTCCGAAAAGCGGCTCTGGTGTCGGCTGGCGACCTGGACCCGGGCGTGGCCGCCGTCGATGGTCAGCGGGCCACCCGCGCTCTCCACCGAGATGGTGTCACCGTCGCCGAGGTATGCCAGCAGGTCCTGGCAGCTCAGCGAAAAGTGGAACCGTCCGTCGCTGGACGGCAGCCGGGCCGCTGAGGTGGTGGCTACCGGTTGCCCGTTGACCACGAGCGACACCATCGGCGCCTGGTCACCGTCCGGGAGGACCCATCCCTGCAACGCGGCGTCCGTGCCGTGCAGGAATCCCGGATCGGTGACCGCCCCCGGGGGTTCGAGGTCGCCCGGACCGTCCGGTGTTGCTGCCGGGGCGATGGCGCGTTTCCAGTTGATGAAGGCCGCCCGGCTGCGGTGCACTTCCGGATCGGAGTTCAGCTCCCGGGGCCAGCGCCGCATGCCCTCCTCGGCGATGGCGAAGGCGTCGGCGTCACGGTTCAGCGCCCGGAACGCGCGCAGCACCCGCGTGTACGTGGTCGCCTGCACGAACCGGTTCTCGACCTTGTTCAGTGAGGCCCACAAGTCGATGCACTCCGCCCATTTCTTCCGCAGCGGCAGCAGTTCGATCAACCGGATCGTCAGCTCCGGGTCGTCCGGGTGGGCCATCAGGCCCCGGCGGAGCGCGACCTCCGCGGAATGGAGTAGGCCGTGCTCGCGGTAGGCCTGCTCCAGGTCGAGCCAGAGTCGGGCCCCGGCGACCGCGGGGACATCCAGCCCGGTGCTCAGGCGCGGGACCGGCGGTGGCGCCGGATCGGGTGGGTCCGGCGGCGGCGGTGGTCGGGGGGTGGCCGTCACCCGCGACTTGATCCTGCGGTAGGCGGCCCGACCGGCGCTCGTGGTGGTGAACAGGTGGCGCAGCCGGAGCCACCGTACGGACGCGATCACGGGCGGGCGTCGAAGGACCATGAGGGCGAGGTGAAGCACTGAGGTATACACGGATCGCCTCAGCCAGGCCGCTGCGCGGTACGGCGCTGACAGGGCTCGGGTGACGGCTTGGCGGGTGGGGGCCAGGAGTTCGGGGTCCGACAGGGTCTCCCGCGTCTGGTAGATCCTGCTGGGCACGGTTTCGCCGTTGTTCCGGTAGAGCCGGGCGACGAGCCGGTGCTGGTTGTGTCGCACCTCGCGCGCCAGGCGCCGGCCGTAGCGGCGGTAGTGGGGCCGGTGCTTGGCGCGGATGATCTCGTTGGCGATCGCCACGACCTCGGGGGAGGCGCCGACGTCGGACTTCAGGTAGGTGTAGAGCGGGATGTGGGGCGGGGTGCTGACCACCCGCCCACCGCCGGCGAGGAACCGGACGAGGAAGTCGTAGTCCTGGCGCCGCATCAGGCGTTCGTCGAACCCGCCGGCGTCGCGGAAGTGCGCGGCGCGGCCGACGATGGCCGGCAGGTACGGGTAGAGCTTTCCGAGCAGGGCGTTGCGCAGCTGATCTCCGCTCACGTCGGGAGTCTTGATGCGGTTCTCGTCCTGGTCGGTGAAGACCCAGCGCAGTGGTCCGGTGCACAGCAGCGGTGTGTCGGGGTCACGCTGCTCGGCGGCCAGCAGCGTGGCGAGCTGCAGTTCCAGCTTGCGCGGGTGCCACAGGTCGCCGGCGT
>SLSW01000180.1 GCA_007130245.1 Micromonosporaceae bacterium | reverse complement strand
GGCTGGCAGCGACTGCCGGACCTGCTGCGTTACCTGCGCGCCATCCAGCGCCGGCTGGACAAGCTGCCGGCGGCGCCGGAGCGGGACCTGCGGGCGATGGACCAGGTGCACGAGGTGGATGACGCGTGGCGCGACGCGGGCGCGCCGGACGAGGTGCGGTGGATGATCGAGGAGCTGCGGGTGAGCCTGTTCGCCCAGCAGTTGGGCACCCCGTACCCGGTGTCGGCCAAGCGCATCCACCAGGCGATCACCCGCGCCGCATGACGTTTGCTAGCCGCCATGCAATGTGCTACAAGTGACACATGGTCCGGGTAGGAGTGCGGGAGCTGAGACAGACGGCGAGTGAGCTGCTCCGCCGGGTCGCCCAGGGTGAGACGATCGAGATCACGGATCGGGGCCGGCCCGTGGCGCTCCTCTCGCCGGTGCCGGAGGGCAGTCCGTTGGAGCGGTTGCGAGCCACCGGTCTCGTCGAGCCCGCGACCGAGGAGTTCGATGATCTTCCCGAGCCACTTCCGCTGCCAGGCGGGGCCGAGACGCCCTCGGCAGTCCTCGCCCGCCTTCGCCGCGACGAGCGTTGATGCGCGCCGCTTACCTCGACTCCTCGGCCATTGTGAAGCTCGTGATCGCAGAGCCGGAGTCGGCCGCGCTGCGACGGTACGTACGAACCAGGCGACCATTGGTGTCGAGTGCACTGGCACGCACAGAGGTTCTGCGCACCCTGCTCCTGCTGGGCGACGTTGCGTTGGCGCGGGGTCGTCGGGTGCTGCGGACCATTGAGCTGATTCGCGTCAACGACCGTGTGTTCGAGGCCGCGGGTACGCTGCCGTCGCCTGAGGTCCGTTCCCTGGATGCGATCCACCTCGCGACCGCGCAGCAACTCGGTGACGACGTGGGCGTGGTGGTCACGTACGACGTGCGGATGGCCGACGCCGCCGCAGAGCTCGGGCTCAACACCCACTCGCCGGCGTGAGGCCGCTCGCGCCCGCCCTTGACGTGCGGTGGCGGACCGGCCGGCGCGCCACGACGCGTACGATCGGGCAGTGAGCGTGCAGCGGTACGACACGGCCGCGGCCGTGGTCGACGGCACTCCGGACAACGTCCTGCTGCCCGGTCACGACGTGCCGCTGGGGCGGTACACGACGGTGCGCAGGCTGCTTCCGCAACGTCCGCGCCGGATGGTCGGCGCGTGGTGCTTCGTGGATCACTTCGGCCCGGACGACGTGGCCGGCACCCCGGGCATGCGGGTGCCGCCGCACCCGCACACCGGGCTGCAGACGGTCACCTGGCTGGTCGTCGCCGCCGGACCACCCGCCGCGCATGCACGGGCTGCAGTTGTGGATCGCCCTGCCGGAGCACGCCCGGCACGGCGACGCCGGGTTCGCCCACCACCCGCTGGTGCCGGCGGTCCGCGACGGCGACGCCACCGTCACCGTGGTGGTCGGCGACATCAGCGGGGTGCGATCCCCGGCGCAGGTGCACACACCCCTGCTCGGTGCCGAGGTCACACTGCCGGCACGGGCACGGTGGCGGGCGCCGCTGCGGCCCGACTTCGAGTACGCGGCGCTGGTGATGACCGGTGGCGCTGATGTCGCCGGCTCGGCACTGCCGCCGGGGGCGCTGCTGTATCTCGGCGACGGCCGCACCGACCTGGACGTGGTCGCCGGGACCGACACCCGGCTGTTCCTGCTCGGCGGCGAGCCGTTCGAGGAGCCGCTGGTGATGTGGTGGAACTTCGTCGGGCGCTCGCACGAGGAGGTCGCCGCCGCCCGTGACGACTGGGCCGCCGGCCGCCGGTTCGGTGTGGTCACCGGCTACGACGGGGATCCGCTGCCGGCGCCGGCGATGCCGACCACCCGGTTGAAGGCGCGCGACCGCCACGGCCTAACCTCGTCGATCTAGGGATTTTTCACGTGATTGGAGATCCAATCACGTGAAAACTCCCTAGATCGACGGGAGGTGGGGGTGCGGGTGGGGGTTCAGTGGCCGAGGTAGGCGCCGCCGTTGACGTGCACCACCTGGCCGGTGATGTGGCCACGGCCTGGTGGAGCGGGTACGCACCGGCACCGACAGGCGGGCCGTGACGGTGACACTGTCGGCCGCCGGGCACGCGCTGGTGGAGCGGACCGTCGACGACCTGCTACAGCACGAGGAGTCGTTGCTGGCCGCGCTCACCCCGTCCGAGCGCGAGCAGCTCGCGGGTCTGCTGCGCCGGCTGCTGGCCGGCGTCGACGGGGCGACCCGCTGACCGTCAACGACGGGCGGCGTTGACGAGCAGCCGCGACGCCGGCACCACCCGGTGCACGGTAGCCAGCACCAGCGCCATGACCGCACTTGCTACGCCCGCTATGCCGGCCGCACTGCCGCTGTAGGCCACGAACAGCCGCGCCCGGCTCAGCGTGTCGACCGGAGCGTGCCGCATCTCGTCGGTCGTCGCCAGGGCCACCACCGCCACCACCAGCAGCCCGAAGCCGGCCAGCGCCAGGCTCATCACCGCGACGCGGTGCGGGAGGTCGCCCCGCCCGCCACCGTGGCGCCCGCCGTGCCGGTCACCGCCGGGTGCACCCGGCGGGTCCCGGCGCAGCAGTGCGAGCACCGCTCCGGCTACCGCCGCCCAGGCCCCGACCAGCAGCAGCGCCGCCACCACGTCGCTGGGGCGGTGCCAGTCGGCCGACACCGTGGCCACCCCCACCAGTGCCGTGATCACCGCACCGGCCAGCGCCGCCACCGCGCGCGCCGCTGGCGGCAGCACCAGCACCAGCGCGACCACCACCGAGGCGGTCACCGTGGTGTGGCCGCTGGGCAAGCTGTTGCCCGCCACCACCCGCTCCGGGTCGACACCGACGTCCGGGCGCGCGATGACGGCTTTGAGCAGCTGGGTGGTGACGTTGGCCCCGACGATCATCACGGTGGCCACGACCGCCTGCGACACCCGGCCACGCATCAGGGCGATGAAGACGATCGCCACCACCGCGATGATCACCGACAGCACCGATACCGTGTTCAGCACGGTGCTGACCAGGCCGGCGATATGGCCGGAGCCGATGGCGTTGCCCGCCAGGGCGATAGTGTCCAGCTGCTGGCCGCGCACCGTGCCGACGAACACCCGCCGCACCAGCTCGAACGCGGCGACCTGGCCCACCGCCAGGACCAGCAGCCACGTCACCAGCTTCGACGTCCGACCCCGCACGCGCACACGGTAGCCGACCAGCTCAGACCGGGAGGCCGTACCTCGCCAGCTGGTCCCGCAGCCGGTCGCCGGGCCGGTGGACCACCGCCTGCAGCCCGCAGGCGCGCGCGGCGGCCACGTTCTCCTCGCGGTCGTCGACGAACAGCGCCTGCGAGGGCGGAACCCCGAGGGCAGCCAGCGCGGCGGTGTAGAACTCCGCCTCCGGCTTGGCGTGCCCGAGCTCCGCCGAATAGAACCGGTGATCGAACAGCTTGCGGTAGCCCAGGTCGTCGTCCATATACCGCGCCCGCAGCACCGGCTGGTTGGAGGCGAGCCCGCACACCACCCCGGCGGCACGCAGCCGCGCCACCAGGTCCAGCACGGCCGGGTCCGGCACTGCACCGAGGCGCAGCCAGTCGCGGACGAAGATGTCGGGCTCCTCGGCCCACCCCCACTCCGGCAGCGCCTCGTGCATCACCACCCGCAGATCCTCGTCGCCGGTCAGCCCTCCGTCGAGCTCCGGACGCTCGTGGAACACGTGGTGGAAGAACCCGCGCAGCTTGTCCTCCGCCCAGCCGTACCGCTGCGCGAAGTGTGCGGCGATGGCACCGGGGAACTGCACCACCCCGTCGGCGTCGAACAGCACAGTGGAGATCCGCATGCCCGCCACCGTATCCGGCGCCTGCGCCTGGTCAGCTGTCGGCGTCGCCGCGTAGCGGTGGCGGCCGCGCCGGTCCGGCGGACCGGTCGGCGAGGCCGGAACACTCCGCGGCCTGCGCCAGGCGCCGCTCCAGCGCCTCCCGCTCGGCGCCCTCAACGGGCAGCGGCTGCCCGGTGCCGGAGACCACTCCCGGCAGGAACTCGACCTCGTCGATCCGGTGGTCGCGCAGGGTCAGCCGCAGCACCCCCGAGTCGGTGCTGCGGGACGTGCTGTACCACAGAAAGTTGCCAAGTCCCCAGTGGACATAAGTGTTGTCGATCCAGCCGTCGCCCATCAGCACGTGCGCGTGGGTGCCCAGGACGATGTCGGCGCCGGAGGCGGCCATCAGCTCGGCGAACGAGCGCATCTGCGGGATCGGGCAGATGTTGCCCTCCTGCCCCCAGTGCATGTACACCACCACCACGTCGGCGACCTCCCGCGCAGCCGACACCGCCGCGGCGGCCCGGTCGGTGTCGTGCGCCATCGCGATGCCCGGGCGCTCACCGGTGGCGGCCCACCGGTCGGCCAGCTCCCACACCTGGGAAAAGCCGAGCACCGCCAGCCGTACGCCCTGCACCGTGGTCAGGTGCGGCGCGTACGCCTGGTCGGCGTCGCGGCCGGCGCCGACGACCGCCATGCCGGCCTGCTCGGCGTAGTCGAGCGTGTCGAGCAGCCCCACCTGCCCGTAGTCCAGCGCGTGGTTGTTGGCCAGCGAGACCAGGTCGATGTGTGCCGCCTGCAGCGCGTCGTACGCCGCCGAGGGCGCCCGGAACAGGTAGGTCTTCGGCTCCGGGGTGCCCCGCTCGGTGACCGCGGTCTCCAGATTCACCATCGCGAAGTCGGCGGCGTCGAACACCTCCGCGAACGGCCCGAACGCGCTCGCCGGGTCGTCCAGCAGCGGCAGCGTGCGCCCGGTGAAGTGCACGTCACCGGCGAACGCGAGGGTGATCTCCGCCGGCGGCGCCGGGGTGGGCGAGGCGGTCGGCGACGGCGACGCGTCGTGCCAGGCGACTCCCGGATCCGACCCGGCAGGTGCGCAGCCGGCGGCCAGCGCCGTCAGGGCGATGCTGGCGGTGGCGACGCGCCACCGCCGCCACCGGGGGGATGTCACGCGCCGAGTGTACGGACCGTCGCGCCGGACGGACCGGGGTGACGCGGTTGGCGCCCGATTGGCGTAGCGTGTACCACGGCACGGTGTCCGACCTGTTCGCCGGACCTACCCGGAGGTCACGATGGCACGGGACAACCACGCGGCCGCCGAACGGGCGGCGTTGTGCGACCTGCTCGGCGAGCTCGGCCCCGACCAGCCCACCCTGTGCGAAGGGTGGCGCACCCAGGACCTGGCGGCGCACCTGCTGGTCCGGGAACGCCGGCCACTGTCGGCCGCCGGCATCGTGGTCAAGCCGCTGGCCGGCCACCTGGAACGGGTGCAGGGTCGCTACGCCGCCCAGGACTTCCCCCGGCTGGTCGACACCCTGCGGCGGCTGCCATCGTGGTCGCCGCTGCGGCTGACGGCCGTGGACCGCGCCGCGAACACCCTGGAGATGTTCGTCCACCACGAGGACGTGCGCCGCGCGCAGCCCGAGTTTCACTCCCGCAGCCTGCCGGCGGACCTGGAGCGCGCGCTGTGGACACGCGCCCGCGGGCTCGCCCGCCTGCAGCTGCGCCGCTTCCCCGCCACCGTGACCGTCGAGTCCCCCGGCTACGGCGAGGCGACCGCCGGTGCCGGCGGGCCGCAGGTCGGGCTGCGTGGCGCACCGGGGGAACTGGTGCTGTTCCTCTACGGCCGGCAGCGGGTCGCCGAGGTCGAGCTCACCGGCCCGGACGACCTGACCGCCCGCCTGCGCCGCGCCCGGCTCGGGGTCTGAGGCCCGGCGCAGCAGGGCCCGCAGCCGCGCGTCGACGAACTCGGTGAAGGTCACTGTCAGGCTCCCGTGGTCGGCGACGGTCACCCCTGCAACGCGGTGGGACCGCGGTTCTGTTGAGCCGCTATTGGTGCAACGAAACGGTAAGACTTCCGACGCTCGGCTTGACAACCTAGGTGCGCACGTTCGTAGTCTCGCGGCCATGGGTGGGGTCCGCTGGCGTCGCGTAGGGGCGGTGGCCTGCGCGGTGACGCTGCTGCTCACCGGCTGCACCGGCGACGACCCGGGCGACAGTGCCCACCCGGACGATCCGGGGCCGGCGGACACCAGCCCCCTGGCCGAGATCCTCGGGTGGGGCATGGCCACCGACGGTGTCGCCGCACCAGGTGTGTCGGAGGTGGAACGGCAGCAGCATCTGCAGGTGGAGCAGCTGGTGGCCGACTGCATGGCCGAGCACGGGTTCGAGTACGTCCCGGTCTCGCTCGACGATCGGCGCGCGGGCCCGTTCGACGAGGCGTACGCCCTCGACCCGGCCGACTTCGCGCAGCAGTACGGCTACGGGGTGACCACATTGACCGCCGGCGCCGAGGATGAGAGGTTCCTGGACCCGAACCAGGAGATCATGGACAGCCTGTCGCCCGACGAGCGCGCGGAGTACGAACGGGCGCTGTGGGGACCGGGTGCCGCGGTCGACCCCGACGACGCCGACCAGGGCTGCCGGATGCGGGCCGAGGCCGAGGTGTACGGGGTACGGGAGCCCGACGACCGGGCACAGCAGATGGAACGGTTCGCGGCGCTGTTCGACGCGCTGGACGAGCTGTCACGCCGGATCGAGAACGACCCTCGGCTGGCCGACTCAGAGGTCAACTGGACGCGGTGCATGGCCGCGGCCGGCTATCCGGGGTTCACCCGGCCGCACGACGCGCGCCAGGCGGTGTTCGACCAGCACGCGGCGCTGTCGGCGCAGTCCGACCCGGACCCGGACGCGCTGGCGAGCCTGCGCGAGTTCGAGCTGACGCTCGCGCCGGTCGACCACGCATGTCGGGAGGAACACGTCGACGGTCCACGCCGGCAGGTGGCGCACGAGCTGGAAGCGCAGTTCGTCGAGGAGCACCGGGCGGAGCTGGAGGCCTACCGGGACTGGATGTCCGGTGTCACACCCGACGACTGACAGCCGCTGATCCACACGCTCACCGGACACCACCGGGTCACCGT
Organism: Micromonosporaceae bacterium; assembly: GCA_007130245.1. Classification (GTDB taxonomy): domain Bacteria; phylum Actinomycetota; class Actinomycetes; order Mycobacteriales; family Micromonosporaceae; genus Natronosporangium. Next base: position 5,911 of record SLSW01000180.1, on the reverse strand, counting down.
CCCGCCTCCGGACTCAGCGCTCGTCAGAATCGGCCGTCCGGTCCGGCTGATCATCCTCGTCCGCACGGTCCTCCGATCCGTCCCCGTCGTGTGACTGCTCCTCTTCGTCTGACCAATCCTCTTCGTCTGGCCGGTCCTGCTCGTCCTCCCCGGGCTCGTCGCCGTCCGGCGGATCCTGCCGCGCCGGCGGATCCTGCCGCGCCGGCGGGTCGTCGCCGTCCCGGTGCGGCGGCGAGCCGGCTGGCGCGGAACCGGCCGGCGCGGAACCGGCCGGCACACCCGGCGGTGGCTCCGCGGCACCGGTCGCGTGATCCCCGTGCGGGTAGTCGACCACGCCGGCCGGAGGCGGTGCGGCGTGGCCTGGCAGTTCGCCAGCGGCGTGGGCAGGGACACCGGTGCCGAGGCCACCACCGGGGTGGCGGTCCCACTGCGGGCCACCGCCGGAAACGTCGCCACCCGGAGCGGCCGGTCCGGCGGCGGCCGGATCGTGCGCGCCCACCCTCGGGCCAGCGTGAGGGTGATGCTCGCTGCCACCGTCCGTGTCGCTGCCACCGTCCGTCTCGCCGTCACCGTCTGTGTCGCGCGCGAGGCCCCAGCCGCGGAGCGTCGTCTTCGGGAACTCGTACGGCGTCACCGTCTCGACGACGCTCTCGAACCGGTCCTGCGCCGATTCCGGAAGGGCGCCGGCGAACCCTACGGTGCTGACCCCGATCAAGACCACCGCGAAGCCGACCGAGGCTGCCCTGGCGGCCAGTCGCGTGTGCGCCTCCCACTCCTCCGGTCTGCCGCCCGTGAACACCTTTGATAGCCGCATCCGGATAGCCCGGGGGTCGTCCGGTGCGGCGAACGCCGCGGGGACTGCCACTCGGCGGAAGTCTCCCGTGGCCATCCGCGTGGCCAGATCCGGACGGGGCGAGGTCGGCCTGGTGGCCGCGTCCTTCAACGCGCCGACCACGGCGGCCACCGGTGCCAGCTCCGGCGCCACCTGCTCGCCGGCGATCAGAGCATCCATGGCCTCATCGTCGATCGAGGGCCACGCATGCTGCTCGTCGAAGTGATCGCCCATGGGCATCATAGCGTCGCACCCTCCCTCGCCAGCTTCCTGCGCAGCGACTCCAGCGCACGCCGCTGCAGGGCTTTGACCGCGCCGACGGTCTTCCCGGTGATCCGGGCGACCTCCTCGATGCTCAGATCCGCGATGACCCGCAGGAGCAACACGGTGCGCTGGTCATAGGACAGCTGGGCGCACACCTCGACGACCCACTGCTCACCGAGCGACTCGAACGCCTCACGTTCGACGTCGCCGCCCGGCGGGCTCTGCTCGGCCTCGACGGTAGAAAGGTGCGGTCGCCGGGCGGCGTGACGCCGCTCGTCGACCAACCGGCGGTGCGCAATGGTGAACACCCAGGAGCGGAACTGCTGCTCGGAGCCGTGGAAGGTGGCCAGACCCCGGAAGACCCCGATGAACACCTCGCTGACGAGATCCTCGGGCTCGCTCGCGCGCTGCACCCGCAGGTATCCGGCCACGGCCGGCGCCAGGTCCCCGTACAGGCGCTCAAACGCCCACGGCGCACCGCCGCGTGCCGCGTGCAGGATCTCCGGGAACCTCTCTCCGAGCGGCAGCAGACTCTCCCCTCGCCAAGCCGTCCGTAACCGTAATCGCTCGGTGATGCCGGGGAGGTACGGCTGCGGCGGCGGTTGATGCCCACCGCGCTCCAGGCTATGGGTTACCTGCCGGTCAGAGAAGTGTGGCCGGCCCGGGAAACCCGGGCCGGCCACGGTTGCTGACTCGGCGTCAGCGTGTCATCACCTGACTGTCACTCGACGGGCGGCAGCCGGTGGGTGTTGAACTGGGTGCCTTCCTCATTGTTGTGATGCAGCCACAGCATCTGCCGGGCGTCGCTGGCCGGGAACTCCAGTGTGGTGGACCCACCGGCCGGCAACCCGAGGGACGGGTTGGTGCGGCCGTCGACGTTGGCGGTCAGCGACACGCTGCCCTCCTGCACACCGATGAGCGCGCCCCGCTCGAAGGTGAGCGCGGTGTAGTCGAACTCCTGGTCCGCGTCAGCCGGCAGGAATCCGAAGCCGGTCTCCACGTGCCGGACGATGGTCAGGATCTGCACCGAGTCGTGGTAGTCAGCTGTCGCGAAGAACTGCAGCGTGCCAGCACCGGTCGACAGGTCGAACAATGCCGTGACGACCGTGCCGGTCGGAGCGGCCCCCGTCAAGGTGCCCAAGTCGGCGGCCACCAGCAGGAAGTCCGGCACACCATCGCGGTCGACGTCCAGCAGGATCTGGGTCTCCCGCGTCGACAGCGTCTCCCACGCGTCGGTGGCGATACCGAACTGGACGACGTCCAACCCGGGTGCATCCGTGGTGCGCACACCGATCGCCTCGGTCACGCCGCCGATCTCGTCACCGGTTCCGACCAGGGTGAAGCCGTGCGCCACCCCGGTGGTCTCGCTCGGGTTGGACAGGTTGACCTGCCACGGCGGCCCACTGGCCGGGGGCACCGTGCTGACCTGCACGGCCGCGGCCGGGTCGACCACCGCCAGCAGGCCGGTATGCATACTGGTCACACCGTCGTCGAGCACCAGCCAGCCGTCCACCTCGGTCTGGGTGAACGTGGCCAGGCCGTCCGGCATCGCTGCCGGATCCAGCGAGAGGGTGACATTGAACGACGCCGTGCCGCCGCCAGCGACTGTCACGCTCGAGTCGTGCGTGACCGTCACACCCGGCACCTCCTGCCACGCGGCGAAGTCGATGTCGAACGTGCGCTCACTGTCGGCGAGGTTTGTCACCGACACGGCCTCGGTCACCGAGGTGGCACCTGACACGTGCAGCCTCCCGAAGCTCAGCCCACCCGGGCTGGTGAACGCATCGGTCATGACCGCTCGATCGGCCCGCACCACGCCGGTACCCTGCAGCGCCAGCGGGTAGTTCCCGTCCTCGGCCGCCGGGACAGTGCTGTTCATGATCAGCGACTTGATCTTCGACACCTTCGCGGCCCGCTCGTCCGGGTCGGTGAGCTCGTGCATGCCGTGCTGCTGGACCAGCAGCGCGGCGAGCCCGGCCACGTGCGGCGCTGCCATCGACGTGCCGCTCGATGTGGACGCACCGGTGCCGGCGCCGACCGAGGCCGACGAGATGGCAAAGCCCGGTGCCGCGACATCCGGCTTGAACAGCGAGGTGTGGCCCGGCCCGCGCGAGGTGAACCCGGCCAGGGTGTCGGCCAGCTCCGGCTTCGGGATGACGATGTCGGCCGACATGGTCACATTGACGGTCTCGCCGTCGCCGATAGTGCCGTGAATCAGGTTTCCGTCGGCCAACGAGATCATCACGCCCGGGATCTCGATGCCGGCCGAGGAGCCGCCCATGACGATCGGGTCGCCCGGCACGTTGTTGAACACCAGGATGGCGACCGCGCCGGCGTCCTGCACCGCCAGGTGCTTCATGGTGAACGGGCACAGCCCCCGCTGAACGAGCGCGATCTTGCCCGCCAGCTCCTCCGGGTTGTCGATCCGGGGAACCAGGTCCCCGTCTTCATTCTCCTCGCACGCGATCAGCGGATCGGCCACCGCCACGTCCTCGATGATCGGCCCGGTCTGCGACAGCGGCACGCTGATGGCCGACTCGGCGGCCTCGTAGGTGTCGGCGATCTCATCCGGGCTGTTGACCTCCAGGCCCAGCACCTCGATGCCGCCGTCCACCGACGCGGCCACCGAGATGGCGCCCGGCGCCACGGCCGGCGAGCCGGTCACGTAGGCCGCGTCGTGCCCGGAGTTGCCGGCCGAGGCCACGACGACGGTGCCGACCTCGGTCGCGTTGTGCGATGCGATCGCCGACGGGTCGTCCGGGTGGCCGAACGACGCGCCCAGGCTCATGTTGATGACGTCGGCCTGGCCGGTCATGCTGCCGTCACCGGTCGGGTCGAGCGACCACTCGATCGCGTCCGCGGTCACCGCGGTGGACCCGGCGATGTCGCCGAAGACCTTCGCCGCGTAGAGCAGCGCGCCCGGCGCCACACCGGAGCCGACCACCACGTCGCCGGAGCCGTCCGTGACGTCGACGCCGGCGGCCGAGCCGGCCACGTGAGTGCCGTGCCCGTGCACGTCGATCGGGTTCGGGTTCGGCTCGGGGATGTCGTTCTCCGGGTCACCGGCGTTGTAGTTGACGCCGACGAAGTCGAAGCCGTCGATCACCTTGGCCGTCGGGAACACCGGCGCGCCGTCGACCTCCGGGATCACCGTGGTGTCCTGGGCGATGAAGTCGTAGTCGGCCGGGTCGCCGGAGCCTCCGAACGACGCGTGGGTGTAGTCGATGCCGGTGTCGATCACCGAGATGATGATGTCCTCACCGGTCGCGCCGAGGAAGTCCCACGCCTCCGGGGTGTTGATCCACGGCACGCTGGTGTCGTTGGCCGGCTCGTGCAGGGTCACCGGGGCGACCGAAACCACGCCCGGCAGGCCGGCCAGAGTCGGGATGTCCTGCGGCGCTGCCCACACACGCAGGCCGTTGGCCGCCACCCGCATGCTGGAGCGCTCCTCGATCCCGAGGCGCGCCAGCTCGCCACGGATGCCGTCGTGCTGCTGTGAGACTCGTTCGGCCTGGGCGCGGCGCGCCTGCGCCGCGGGCTCGCCGCGGCCTTGGCGGACCTCGTTCGCGACGAACTCGGTGACCGCCGGCTCGTCGAGCTGGATGAACAGGTCGATCTCCTGGGTCAGGTCGGTGATGCCGGCCTCCGCCAGTGAGATCTCGCTCCCGTCGAGCGTGAGGTCGCTCTGGTCGAGCGTCCAGTCCGGCCCGGTCGGCTCGGCGTGTGCGCCCGTCGACACCATGAACACGCCGGCACCGAGCGCCAGCGCGCTCGCTGCGGCGAGCAGCTGTCGACGCAGCCGCTTACTGGATAATGCGGGGGGAAGTGTCACTTGGCACTCCTTTGCAGCGATGTGTGCGCCGCGTACTTGTCACGGACATGGGCGAAAACAGCGACGCACCTGACGGAGCTTCGGCTACCCCCGCCCGGACACGCCGCTTGATCGCATTGTGTACCAACCGCACGCGTTTGTCATGCGACAGACGACCCAAAGTTTCCGCCCGGTCAGCCGACCCCACTCACCCCGCAGAAGCTTGCCGACAAAGCGGGCGAAACGCCGGGTCTAGACCTGCACCGGAGACGTCATTCATCCTCAGTGGCCAGATCATGCGGGACGATCCCGGCGTCGACCACCGCCACCGCCAGCGCGGTGCGGGAGTTGACGCCGAGCTTGCGCATCGCCGAGCTGAGCTGCCCGGCGACCGTCTTCGGCGACCGCGACAGCGCGTCGGCAATCTCCCGGTTCGTCTTGCCGGTGACCAGCAGCCGCACCACCTCCAGCTCCCGCGGCGAGAGCTGGTCGCCGTAGCCGCGACGTCCGCGTCGCCAGCTACGCTGCGCGTCCACCCCGTGTTCGCGCAACAGCTCGGCCACCCGGTCGGCGTCGCCCCGGGCGCCCAGCTCACACAACCGCTGGAAGGTGTGCGTCAGCAGGTCGAGCGCGGGTTCGGCGTCGCCGGTGGCGAGCATGCTGCGTGCCTGCTGCTCCCGGGCGAGCAGGCCGTCGTACGGCCGCGGGAGCTGCTCCCAGCAATGGGCGGCACCGGCGAACAGCCCGACCGCCCGGTCGTACTCACCGTTGCCGTGCGCGAGCCACCCGTGACAGGTGGCCAGCGCCGCCCGCGCGGCCGGCGCGCTGCGGCCCCGCAGTCCCCGTTCATACTGCGCCACCAGCCGGGCGGCATCGTCGTGCCGGCCGGCAGCCACCAGCGCCTCGACCCGCACCGGCGCCACATCGGTGGCCCACAACCAGATGCCCTTGGTCGCCACCATCCGCAGCGGCTCATCGGTGACCCGCACCGCGTCTTCGACCCG
>SLSW01000211.1 GCA_007130245.1 Micromonosporaceae bacterium | reverse complement strand
GTGGCTGCCTGCAGCGCCTGCGCGAGCTGATCGACGGGCAGGTGGGGTGCCAACCCGGTCAGCGCCTGCGCCCGGGCTTCCGTCTCGGTGATGGTGGTTGCTGCCTCCAGCGCCTGCCCGAGCTCATCGACGGGCAGGTGGGGTGCCAACCCGGTCAGCGCCTGCGCCCGGGCGTGCACGTTGGTGATGGTGGTGGCTGCCTGCAGCGCCTGCCCGAGCGCGGCGCGCTGCTGCTCGGCGGATAGGTGGGGTGCCAACCCGATCAGCGCAAGCGACCGGGCGTGCACGTTGGTGATGGTGGTGGCTGCCCGCAACGCCTGCCCGAGCGCGGCGCGCTGCTGCTCGGCGGATAGGTGGGGCGCTAACCCTGTCAAAGCCCGCGCCCGGGCATCCTCGCCGGTGATCGTGGTGGCTGCCTGCAGCGCCTGCCCGAGCTGCTCGGCGGATAGGTGGGGCGCTAACCCTGTCAAAGCCCGCGCCCGGGCATCCTCGCCGGTGATCGTGGTGGCTGCCTGCAGCGCCTGCCCGAGCTGCTCGGCGAGTAGGTGGGGCGCTAACCCTGTCAGCGCCTGCACCCGGAAGTGCTCGTCGGTGATCGTGGTGGCTGCCTGCAGCGCCTGCCCGAGCTGCTCGGCGGGCAGATGGGGTGCCAACCCTGTCAGCGCCAAGGCACGGATGTACCCGCCGGTGGTGGTGAAAGCTGCCTGCAGCGCCTGCTGGAGCTGGTTGGCGGGCAGGTGGGGTGCCAACCTGGTCAGCGTCTGCACCCGGTCATAGTCGTTGGTGAGGCGGCGTGCGTGGCTGAGCGCTCTCGTGTGGTCCCATAAACCGGAAGCGACGAGTGCAACGAGCAGGTTCGGGCTCACGTTTTTCGTCATCGTGTGCACGCTGGCGGCCATCAGGGTATAGAGGATCTCGCGTGCGAGTCCGGTGGGCTTGGCCTTCGTCCTGATTTGGTCGTCGGTTGCCGCTTCGGCCATCTGCCGTGCCATGGTGAGGTCGGCCAGAAACGCTTCGTGCGTCCCAGCGTAGTCGTGCGCGTCGAACCACACGTTGACGGCGCGGTTTGGCCCTGCGGTCTTGGAGCGGGTGAGCAGGCGGTGTAGGTCCTCGCCACGGCGGGCGTGATGCAGATGTCGGCCAAGGTGGCGCAGTGGGTAGCCGCCATCGACAGTTGCCAGGCGCGGGTCGGCGGCAAGGCTGGAAAGGTCTTCTTCGAGTCCGCCGAACTGGGCAAGGTAGCGGTCGGCTATCCGGCCATGTGCCCGGTTGACTGCTTCGCGTAGGTGCTCGGCAACGGCGACGGCTTGGTCTGTTGCCCTAATAGTGCGTGCTGGTGCCAGCGTGCCGGACAGGAACTGGCGGAAGCTGGTGTGGAGGATCACGTAGCGACGCTGGGGCTCGCCGGTCGCGTGCAGGAACGGGCGGATCAGCCGGTCGCAGTAGCGTCGTACCGTCTGTTCTTTGGCGTGTGCCAGCCGCCCCAGCGTGGCAGGCGGCACCGGCTCGGTGAGCGCCGCCAAGGTGGCCAGGACGCGTTGTAGCGTGACCCAGTCGGCGCGCTCGTGCCAGCGGTGGAACTGACGCAGGTAGTAGTCCCACAAGTTGTTCGGCAGATCGTCCCAGTCGTCGGCTCGGCGCATTCCAAGCCGTATCTCGCCGAGGAGGTAATGCAGGTAGATCCATACCCCGCGGCAGCGTTGCGCGGCCAGGTGGCAGAAGTCGTCCGCGGCGAGGCCGCTCTGGGCGATCTTCGTTGCCAGTAGTTCCTCGGTGGCGGCGGTGGACAGGTATTTGCGCAGATCGTCGAGGTTGTTCGGATCGTCGTGGGCGATCCGTAGCGGCAACTGGTCACATACGGGGGCTCCAGGCCGGTAGCCGGTCCGGTAGGTGCCCACGACGAACACGCCATCAGGCAGCGCAGGTGGCAGCCCGAGCGGCAGCTTCTCGGGGTCTGGGTCGACGATTTCGTCCAACCCATCGATGACGATCACCAGCGGCCGTCCATCGGCAGCGGCCGCAGTGAGCAACGAGTCGAACCTGGTCAACGCCCAGTCTGGCAGCATGCCGCCGGGTGCCCGGTCTTCCAACTGCCGCTTGGTGATCAACTGGGCGGCGATGTTCTGCAGCGCCGCCGTTGCGCCGGAGCTGCTCTGTTTGCTGAGGTGCCCGATGTAGTCGCGGGTGCGAATAAGCCAGCCGGCTAACGCGGTCTTTCCCAGCCCGGCATCGGCTTCCAACCACACGTAACCGCTGCGGTGTGTGGAAAGAAACTTGTCCAGTTGGTCAACTAGCCAATGTCGCCCCGCGAACGCCTTCACATCGGCATCGGAGTACATGGACTTGAGGTCGATCTTGGCGGCCTCCAGTGGAATCGCCAGCCCGGAACTCTGCTGCACGTCTGAGGCCCGCTGATCGTATGACTCTCGGAGGTCTTCGACTGCTCTGTGTATGCGGTTCTGTTTGTGATCAATCCGGTCGTGGTCAAGCCGGTTGGCCCACTGTGACAGTGTTGGGTCATCGAGCACCGCATCGCGGATGATCTGGACCCACGACTCGCTCAGCTGGTCGGCGAACTGGTCCGGGTCAATGTTGAACTCGTACTGCTGTTGTAGCGCTGATAGTGACGTGACCTGTGCGTACTTCGGCCCGAGGTCGACCGGCTCCATCGACCTGTCTAGCGCGGTGCGGACGATGCTGTGCATGCGCTCCGTCAAGGTGTCACCGCGAACCGCGGTGAGGGCCTCCTTTGGCCACAGCTGATTGAACACCCGGCGTATGTCTGCTACCTCTTGGTCAGTCAGTTGGTTACCGCCAGACCTTCGAACGGCGCGGGTGATCGCCTCGTCCAGCGCTCTTAACAGTGCCTTCTGCTGCGGATTCCCTGTGAGGAACTGTTTCAGCTTCGTCGCCATCTTGCGCGGGACCTCGTCGAGGAGTTGCCCGAGCAGCCATGCAGCCGCAGCCAGGCCAGCCCCGCCTTCCACCATAAACCCACAATAGACATGGAGTTCTTGAGGGCCCAATATGACGCGGTGGCCTTCCATCGGGTCGCCGAACGCACGTCGACGATGCGTACTCGAGGCTGGCCGGGGGGTCATGACGGTCGCAGCAGGGCGAGAGTTCCCCGTGCTAGCGCTTCGACCAGGCTCCGTTCAGCACGCTTTCTGCGCATACGGATGACCGACGGTGCTACGCCACGTTCCGCGGCGATCTGTTCGACCAGGACGTCGCCGAGGCGGGTCTCGCCGATGAGGTCGGCCTGCCGTTGGGTGATGATGCCGGCGGCGACGGCCCGGCCGAGGATGAGATCCGGGTGCCCGTACGGGCGCCGGGGTGTGCTGGAGCCGGCGGGCAGGTCGGCGGGCAGCTCTACGGTGGTGTCGCTGCGGC
>SLSW01000219.1 GCA_007130245.1 Micromonosporaceae bacterium | reverse complement strand
GCCCGCCGCCGGTGGCCATCGAGATCAGCACCATGCCCAGCATGGACACTCCGAACAGGCCGCCGACCACGTAGCCGAGTGAGCCGCCCATGCCGCGCCCGCCCATGGAGAACATGAAGGCTATAGCCCCGGCGCCGGCCAGCATCGGCAGCACCATCAGGTAACGGGCGTAGTTGGTGGTCGGCTCGGACAGCTCCGGCGGCGACTCCAGCACCAGCTCCCCGCGCGGCAGCGGCGGACTCGGCAGCCGGGATGGCCGCCGGAACACCCGTGTGGTCATTGAACCTCCGCACATGCCGGCCGGGACGGTGCGGTGCGCATGCGCGTCGACACCGCCGGCGTGAGTCGCCCTCCGCCGGCAATGGTAGGTAGTCTCGGCGAGGCGCGAAGCGGTGGAGTGCGGAGGACGTGGCGTGACAAGCACAGTGGAGGATTCCAGCCGGGTCACCATTGTGGCTCCCAGCACCCAGATGGACCTGGTGTTGCCGGCGGACGTCCCGTTGGCTGACCTGCTGCCCGCACTGCTGCGTCACGCTAGCGACGACCTGGCCGACGACGGCGTGGCGCACCAAGGTTGGGTGCTGCGGCGTCTCGGCGGGCCGCCGCTGGACACCGGGCGCACGGCCGTGCAGCTGGACATCCGCGACGGTGAGGTTCTCTATCTGGCACCGCGGTCCGAGGCCACGCCGGAGGTGGTCTTCGACGACGTGGTCGACGCGGTGGCGTCCGCCACCCAGCAGCGGGCCGGGCGATGGGGTCCGGCCGACACCGGCAGGTTCGCAGTCGGGTTCGCCACCGCGGCGCTGCTGGGCGGGCTCGCCGCGACGTTGCTGGCAGGCCCGCCGCAGCTGCCGGGCGCGCTGATCGCGGCCGGCCTCGGCCTGATGCTGGTGACCGTCGCGGCGTTGACCTCCCGGCTGGGCGGCGACTCACGCGCCGGGGCGGTGTTCGCGCTGGTCAGCACCGCGTACGGGGGTGCGGCCGGGCTGCTGCTGCTCGCCGACGACCGCGCGCTGTCCGGGGTGGCCGCGCCCGACCTGCTGATCGCGGCGACGTTCGTGGTGGTGTACGCCGCGCTGGCCACCCTCGCGGTGGGCGACTACCCGCAGGTGTTCCTCGGCACCGGCGCGGCCGGCATCGCCCTGGGCGCTGGCGCGGGGACCGCGCTGGTGTTCGGCGCTTCGCCGGCGGTGGCAGCCGCGGTGGTGGGCACGGCCGCGTTCGCCACCATCCCCGCGCACCCGATGCTGTCGTACCGCATCGCCGGCATCCCGATCCCGGCTGTCCCCACCGGCCCCGACGATCTCAAGTCCGACTCTTCCACTGTCGACGGGCGTCGGGTGCTGATGCTGAGCGACCGTGCCGCCGAGTTCCTCAGCGGCCTCTCCTGCACGGTGGGTGTGGTGGTGCTGGTCTCAGTGGTGCTGCTGGTCGTCGACGGCGGCTGGCAGGGCCAGCTGCTGGCAGCGCTGCTGTCGGTGCTGCTGATGCTGCGGGCGCGTCCGTTGCCCGGGCGGGCGCAGCGGCTGCCGGTGCTGGTCGCCGGTGCCGCCGGCCTGGTGGTGGTGGCCGCCGCGGTGTTCGCAGCCGGCGATCTCGGGGTCCGGCTCGGCCTGGTGCTGGCCGGTGTGATCCTCGCCGCGGCAGTCAGTGCACTCTACGGGATGCTGCTGTCCCAGCGCCGCTGGTCACCGGTGTGGGGAAGGATGCTGGACATCGGGGAGATCCTCATGATCGTGGCGCTGGTGCCGATCGCCGCCTGGGTGGCCGGGCTGTACGCCTGGGTCGCCACCATCAGCGGTTAGGTCGCCGCGCCGGTGGGTGCGGCCGCGTAGGCGGACGGCCCGTGCCATCCGTCCAGGCGCCGCAGCCGGCATCCGACCCGTTGGGCCAGGGCCGCCACTTCCGCGACGGTGCTGTCGAGCATGCCCGCCGCCGCCCCGACCTGCAGCAGGCCGTGCCGCTGCGGCGACCGCGTGCCGTCGCGGTGCTCGGGAGCGAGGATCCGGACCGACAACGTGTACGACAGCACCGAGGAATCTCCAACCAGCCCGGCGAGCTGCGTCAGCGAGAACGTGCCGGTCATCCGGAAGCACGCGTAGCTGGCGTCCTGGGTCTCGCGGCCGTGCCAGTGCTCCGTCACTTCCGGTGCCTGGTCGGGCTGTCCGGCCACCGTGGCGACCGCCGCGGTCACGTGTGCAGCGGTCAGCGGCTGGCAGTCGATGCCCTCGGCGCGCAAGGTCTTGCCGACCCGGCCGATGGCCGTGGTCAGGGCGCGGTGGACCCCGTCGAGCCCTCCCCCCCGGCTGGCAGCCTCACCCGTGGCGTCGTTGGCGTCGAGGCGTAGCGCGATCCAGGTGTGGCTGGCGGCGGCCGACCGCACCGTGGGCAGCGGAACCTGGTGGTGAATCAACTGCCGCGCGGAGGCCGGAACCTCGGCGTCGTCGAGAACGCCGAGAACAGAATCGAGATCGGGCTGCTGCGACGGGTCGCCGTCGGTCCCGGCCACCGACAGCACCGTGAAGAAGCCGGTCTCGTCGAGACCGAGGCCTACCCTCGCACCGCGGTCGGTGATCTCGCGAACCGTCCACACCGGCGCCGGGCCGCCCTGGCGGGTCCGGCGGTGGAGCCGCCAGCGCAGCAGGACGTCCTCATACCACCATCGGCCCTGGCGGCGGGCGAACATGGCCGCGGTCAGCAACACTGCCGTGAGGAGCACCGGGATGAAGATGGCGTCCGGCTGGTGGTAGGTGGCCACCGTCGCCACCGCCGCCACCTGCACCGCCACGATCTGTCCCACCGACACCGGCAACGGCGACCGCCGCGCCTGATCCGGTGGCGTCATGGTGGCGACACCGACTGTTCGCTGTGGGGTGTGACTCGCCATCGCGGATCTCCTGTCAGCGGTGCACTATGAGCGCCGGGTTCGCGCCATCCAGACCGGCGCCGCGACGAGCACGAGCGACGCCACGGTGGCGAACGCCAGCACTCCGGCCAGCCACGCCGGCACCCCACCACCCCGGCCCGACCCCGCATCCGGCACACCGGCCGGCGTCACCAACGGACCGGGTGCGGCGGTCGCCTGATCCCAACCTTCCGCCGCCTGCGGTGGGTCGATGCTACCGCAGGCGCGCATGTGCCACCGTCCATCTCGTACGCCGTTAGCCGTCCAGGTGGGACGACAGTCGTCGCCGGTAGGACGGCCATCCTCAGTGCACGGCGGCGTTCTATCGTAGATGGCATGCGCACACGCCGGGACCAGGTGCAGGCATACCGCTTCGTCACCCGCCGCATCGTGTCGGCCATGCTCGCTGGCCGGCCGGAGGCCATCGAACGTCCGATGCGACGGCTCGGGTTGTCGGTGTTCGCCAGCACCATGGTGGCGGCGCTGCTGGT
>SLSW01000308.1 GCA_007130245.1 Micromonosporaceae bacterium | reverse complement strand
TTCTGGTTCTTCTGGATGATCTGCGACTTCGACGGCAGCCACTCCGAGGCGCCCTCCGGTGAGATCGTCGACTGGCACTGGGACTTCGGCGATGGTGGCACCGGCTCCGGTGAGACCGTGTCCTACCTCTACGCGCTCGGCACCTACCAGGCGACGTTGACGGTCACCGACGACAACGGCCAGACCGACTCCATCACCAGAACGGTTCCGTAACCCGATATTTCACCCCCGACGGCGGGCCGGGCACTGACCTCAGTGCCCGGCCCGTCGGGTAGTGCGGGTGACCGGACGGTCAGGCCATCACCGCTGGTACGGCGCTACGGGAGGCGTCGGCGCCGGTGCTGTCCGGCCGCGGGTAGGCCAGCACCGGGCCGCGCACGCGCAGTCCCACCCGCTGCCCCGGCGCCAGACCGGGCTCGGCCAGGTCGAAGATGCGCGCCTGCACCTGCATCCCGTCGTCGAGATCCAGCGCCAGCAGCGCGTCGTGGCCGAAGAAGTCCTGGCGCGCCACGGTCGCCACCACCGCGCCCGCGGCCGGGTCCTCCAGCACCTCCACCTGCTCGGGGCGCACCAGCACCGTGCCGGCGCCGGAGGGCGCATGCGGTGCCGCCAGCTCGCCCAGCACGGTGGTGGCCACACCCTGACTCATCCGGGCCGGCAGCAGCACCGCCTCGCCGACGAAGTCACCCACCCACGCGTCGACCGGACCGTAGTACACCTCGGCCGGGGTGCCGCTCTGCAGGATCCGCCCGTCGCGCATCACCGCCACCTGATCGGCCATGGACAGCGCCTCGGCCTGGTCGTGGGTGACCAGCACCGCGGTGGCGCCGTCGGCGCGCAGGGCCTCGCGCACGTCCAGGCGCACCTCCGCCCGCAGGCCGGCGTCCAGCGCGCTGAACGGCTCGTCCAGCAGCACCAGTGGCGGCCGCGGCGCCAGGGCACGGGCCACCGCCACGCGCTGCTGCTGGCCGCCGGACAGCTGGTGGGGCATCCGGTCGCCGAGCCCGGCCAGGCCGACCAGTTCCAGCACCTCGTCCACCCGGCCGCGGCGGCGCACCGACCGGGGCAGCCCGTAGGCCACGTTGCCGGCCACGGACAGGTGCGGGAACAGTGCGCCTTCCTGCGGCACCACCGCGACCCGGCGCCGTTCCGGCGCCAGGTGCACGCCGCGTCCGCTGACGGTGCGACTGCCGACCACGACCTCGCCGGCGTTGACGCGCTCGAACCCTGCCACGCAGCGCAGCAGCGTGGTCTTGCCGCAGCCGGACGGGCCGAGCACCGCGGTCAGGGCTCCGGCCGCGACGTCCAGGTCGATGCCGTCGAGGGCCATCACCGGGCCGTACGACTTGCGCAGGCCGCGTACGGTCAGGTTGGCCATCAGCTCACTCCCCTCTTGAGGACTCCGGTGCGGCTGACCAGCAGCCAGGTCGGGATCGCCGCGATCACCACCAGCAGGGCGGCGTACGGCGCGGCCGCGGCGTACTCACCGACCGCGGTGTGGGTCCACATCCGGGTGGCCAGCGTATCCATCCCGGTCGGCCGCAGCAGCAGGGTGGCCGGAAGTTCCTTCATCGCGGTCAGGAACGCCAGCGCGGCGCCAGCGCCGATGCCGGGCGCGATCAGCGGCAGGGTGACGGTGCGGAACACCGTCCACGGCCGGCGCCCGAGCGAGCGCGCCACCTGCTCCAGCTGCGGCGGGGCCTGCGCGGCGGCCGCGGCCACCGCGCCGACGGCCAGCGGCAGGAACAGCACCGCGTACGCCAGCACCAGCAGCCAGATGGTCTGGTAGAAGGCGAACACCACGTGGACGCCGAAGAACACCAGCGACAGCCCCACGACCACGCCCGGCAACGCGTGCGGCAGGTAGCTCAGCCGCTCCAGCACCGTCGACAGCCGCCCCGGGGCGCGGGCGACCAGCAGGCCGATCGGCAGCGCCAGCAGCATGGTCAACCCGGCGCCGAGCAGCGACACCCACAGCGAGCTGCCGGCGGCGCCGGCGACCTCGGCCACGGACCCGGGGCGGGAGACGCCTTCTCCGAACCACCGTGCCAGCGCCAGCGCCGGCACGCCGAGCGCAAGGGCACCGACCGCGACGAGCCCCGCTACGGCCGGCCAGGTCGCCTTCTGCAGGCGCAGCCGCGCCGGTGGCCGGCCGGCGCCGCTGCCGACGCGGGCGTAACGGGCGCCGCGCCGCCGGGTGGCGCTCTCGCCGGCGAGCACCAGCACCGTCAGCGCCACCAGCACGGTGGCCAGCACCACCGCGGTGTTCGGGTTGAAGCCGAGGTTGAACTGGGTGAAGATCGCCCGGGTGAAGGTGTCGGTGCGCACGATCGAGACCGCGCCGAAGTCGCTGAGCACGTACAGCGCCACCAGCAGGCCGCCGGCGGCCACCGCCGGCTGCACCTGCCGCAGCGTCACGCCGGTAAAGGTGGCCCAGGCGCCGCGGCCCAGCGACCGGGACACCTCCTCGGCGGCCGGGTCGGCGCTGACCAGCGCCGCGGCTGTCGGCAGGAACACGTACGGGTAGGTGCACAGGGTCAGCACCAGGGCGGCGGCCCAGAAGCCCTCGAACACCCAGGTGCGGTCGACCATGGCGGCGGTGGCGACCCACGCGTAGCCCGCCACGTAGGACGGGATCGCCAGCGGCAGGGCCGCCAGGATGCCGAAGACGCGCCGGCCCGGCAGGTCGGTGCGGGTGACCAGGAAGGCCGAGGCGACGCCGATGACCACGCAGGCGAGCGTCACCACCGCCGCGAGCGCCACGCTGCGCACCGCCAGCTGCGCCACCCGGTCGGTGAACAGCACCGCGCTGACCTGCGTCCAGCCCGCCTGCCAGGTGCGCACCGCCAGGTACGCCAGCGGGATCATCGCCACCGCGACCGCGGCGGTCGCGGCGGCGAGCAGGCCCGGCCGCGGGGCGAGCCGGTGCAGCGCCGACCGGACGGGAGCAGGGCGGTGCGCCCGACCGGGCTCGGTGCCGGAAGGTGCCGGGGTCGGGGCGGCGGCCTTCGTGCCGGTGCTGGTGCTCAGGCCAGCCCCGATTCGGTGATCATCGTGACGGTCTCCTCCAGCGAGTCGAGCTGGTTCAGGTCGATGTCGGGCGCCTGCAGCTCCTCCAGCGACGGGGCGCCGGCCGGCCCGGGCAGGTCGCCGACCATCGGGTACTCCGAGGTCTGTTCGGCGAAGTACCACTGGCCCTGCTCGGACAGCAGGTAGTCCACGAACGCCCGCACGTCCGGGTCGTCGGCGGCGTGGTCGAGCACCCCGATGCCGGAGATGTTGATCAGCGCCCCGGTGTCACCGCCGGGGAAGTAGTGCAGCCGGGCGGACATCTCGTCCACGTCGACGCCGAGCTCCTTGGCGCGCTCGAACAGGTAGTAGTGGTTGGTCAGACCGGCG
>SLSW01000320.1 GCA_007130245.1 Micromonosporaceae bacterium | reverse complement strand
CTCGCGCCCCACACCGACGCGACCGCCTCCGGCAGCAACTCGCTGTCGCTCAACACCCGCTGGGCGCGCATGACCGCGGCGGTGCGCCACAGTTCGATCACCGGTGGCACCACACCCTCACCGGCGCCCGGCGGCAGCACCCGCAGCAGGCCGAGGTGGTGCTCGTCGGCGTACGCGACGATCTCGCGCACCGCGCGCGGGCCGATGCCGGCACCGACCGGCACCCGCAGCAGGTACGGCGAGGGGAACGCCGAGTCCGGCGCCCGCGTGACCAGGTGCACCCTGGGGTCGCCGGCATAGGTGGCCGCCAGCAGCCGCAGATCGAGCAGCGGGTCGTCGAGCACGCGGTGCCGCCCGTCGCTCAGCGCCTCCCAGTCGCCCTCCAACAGCACCTGCAGGTCCCGCTCGTCGCTGGCCAGCAGCCGGTCCACGCTGTCGCGCACGTGCTCCAGCCGGCCCTCGGCACGCACCACTGCGGTGACCAGCGGCACCTGCCAGCCGCGCCCGGGCGCGTTGCCGCGCAACCACCGCGGCTGCGCCATCAGGTCGGCCAGGAACGGCCGGTTGTAGCGGCGCAACGCCTGGCCGTCACGCATCATGTTCGACGGTCCCAGGTGCCAGCTGCCGGCGGCCGGCTCCGGGACGAACACCGCGCCGGCCTGCGCCAGCCGGTAGCCGAACTCGCTGTCCTCGCCCAGCTTCAGCTGGGTGCGCAGCCCGCCGGCGGCCAGGTACAGGTCGCGCCGCAGCGCGGCGGTGGCCCCGACGTGGGCGCGGAACGCCAGATGGTCCGCGGCGCGCAGCCCGTCGGTGGCGGCGATGAACTCCTCCACGTAGCCGTGCGGTTCGGTGCGCTCGACCGGGAACAGCTGCTCGACCGGTCCGCTGGCGACCTCCTGCGGCGTCGGCCACGGCCCGCCGGACACGAACCGCTTGTAGCCCAGCGTCACCGCGTCCGGCGCCACGTGGTGCCACCGCGCCTGCGCCTCCACATGGTGCGGGAACGGCACCAGGTCGGCGTCCAGCCAGTGCAGGATCTCCCCCTCGCTGGCCATGGCGCCCACGTGCAGCGCATTGGCGCGACCCCACCCGGTCGAGTGGTCCGGCACCCGTACCACCCGGCTGTGCTCGGGCGCGAGGTCGGGCAGCTCGATCTTCGGCTCGGAGCCGTCGTCTGCCACCACCACCTCCAGCAGCCGGGCCGGGTAGGTCTGCCGGGCCAGCGCCGCCAGCGCCAGGTCGACGAACTCCTGGCAGTTGTACGCCGGGATGATCACGCTGACGGTGCACTCCGGCGCCCACGCTCCCGGCGGCGGTGGGGCCAGCACCCCCCAGTCGTTGCCACGGACCCGCGCGTACCCGGTCACTGGCGCCCCTTCCCCGTCGACACCGGTTGCTGGCTTCAGTGTCGCGTGACCACGACCGGCCTGTCCCGAGAAACCCTCGCTTTCCTCTGCGGAGATGCCCGATTCGTACGTATGCTTTGTCCTATCCTGGACCATACGCCGGGAGCGTGCGCATGAGCGAGATCGCGGCCCGCGACAGCATGCACCCCCACACCAGCGCCGACGTCGTGATCGTGGGTGGCTGCGGCCGGGTGGGTCTGCCGCTGGGTCTGGCGCTGGCCTCCCGCGGCCAGTCGGTGGTGCTCTACGATCTCGACGCCGCCGCGGTCGAGCAGGTCAACGCGGCCCGGATGCCCTTTGTGGAGGACGGCGCCGACGACCTGCTGCGCCGCACCGCCCGCGCCGGTCTGGTGCGCGCCACCACCTCGGCCGCGTGCGTGGCCCGCGCCGACACCGTGATTGTGGTGGTGGGCACCCCGGTGGACGAGCATCTCAACCCGGACCTGTCGACCGTGCCGCACGCGCTGGAGCGCTGCGCCGACCACCTGCGTGACGGCCAGCTGATCGTGCTTCGCTCCACCGTGCACCCGGGCGTGACCGCGTTGACCGCGCGGCAACTGGCCGCCCGCGGGCTCACCGTCGACGTGGCGTTCTGCCCGGAGCGCATCTCCGAGGGCCGGGCGCTGGCCGAACTGTTCGACCTGCCGCAGATCGTGTCCGGCTGCACGCCGCGGGCCGCCGACCGGGCCGAGAAGCTGTTCCGGCACCTGACCGACCAGATCATCACTGTCACCGCCGAGGAGGCGGAGCTGGCCAAGCTGTTCACGAACACGTGGCGCTACGTCAAGTTCGCCACCGCTAACCAGTTCTGGATGATGGCCAACGACGCCGGGCTCGACTACGCGCGCATCCGCCACGCCATCACCACCGACTACCCCCGGGCGGCCGACGTGCCGATGCCCGGCTTCGCCGCCGGGCCGTGCCTGCTCAAGGACACCATGCAACTGGCGGCGTTCAACAAGAACAACTTCGTGCTCGGCCACGCCGCCATGCTCATCAACGAGGGCCTGCCGCTGTACCTGGTGTCCAAGCTGGAGCACCGCTACCACCTGGCGGACATGACCGTGGGCGTCCTCGGCATGGCGTTCAAGGGCGACAGCGACGACCCGCGCGAGAGCCTGGCGTTCAAGCTGCGCAAGATCCTGTGGCTGAAGGCCCGGCGCGTGCTGTGCACCGACCCGCTGGTGCGCGACGACCGGCTGGTGCCGCTGGCCGACGTGCTCGAACAGGCCGACCTGCTGATCATCGCCGCGCCGCACCGGGCGTACGCCGACCTGGACACCGCCACCCCGGTGGTCGACATGTGGGGCCTGACCGGCAACGGGGTGCGCGCGTGAACCCGCCGCGGGTGTCGGTGGTCGTGCCGGTGCACGCCGAGGGCGAGTCGGCGGTGCGGCCGCTGCGGCGCATCCTGGCCGCACTCCCGGTGGCCAGCGAGGTGCTGGTGGTGCACGACACCGCCGACGACCCGACCGTGCCCTATGTGGACACGCTGGCCGGGCAGGATCCGCGGATCCTGCCGGTGCACAACACCTACGGCCGCGGGCCGGCCCACGCCATCCGGTTCGGCTTCGACGCCGCCGCCGCGCCGGTGACGGTGGTCACCATGGCCGACGGCTGCGACGACCCCCGCCAGATCGACGAACTGGCCCGCCTGGTCGAACGCGGGGTGGTGGTGGCGGCCGCGTCACGCTACATGCCCGGCGGCCAGCAGGTCGGCGGCCCGCGCCTGAAACGCCTGCTGTCGCGGGCAGCCGGGCGCAGCCTGCACACCCTGGCGCGGGTGGGCACCCGCGACGCCACCAACAGCTTCAAGGCCTACGACACCGCGTTCGTGCGCGCGGTCGGCGTCGAGTCGCGCACCGGCTTCGAGATCGGGCTGGAGCTGACCGCCAAGGCGACCCGGCTGGGCCTGCCGGTGGCCGAGATCCCCACCATCTGGATCGACCGCCGGCGCGGCGAGTCGCACTTCCACCTGCGCCGGTTCCTGCCCGG
>SLSW01000260.1 GCA_007130245.1 Micromonosporaceae bacterium | reverse complement strand
TACGCCAACGATCTCGACGCCGCGCTCGACGACGGGTTCTTCATCATCACCCAGCACATGCCGGGGATGGGCTACCACTTCCTGAACCCGGAGTGGTCCGCGGACGGGTTCGACCCGAACGAGCCGCCGATCCTCATGTACGTCGAGGACGACGGCGACTGGCGACTGGTCGGGTTCGAGTGGGTGTTCCCGGAGGAACCGGCCGAGGCACCGATCGACGGGGCCTACTACGGCGACTTCCCCGCCGCGTGCCACTACGACGACGGCCTGTTCGTCGAGGCGGCCACCGAGGATGACTGCGACGCCACCCACGCCGAGTCCGGTGCCGGGTTCACGTTCTGGCACCCGGACCTGGTCACCCTGCACGTGTGGGGCTGGCTGCACAACCCGGACGGGCTCTACAGCCCGACCAACCCGTTGATCGACTGAGACGCCACCTGTCTCTTCCTTCAGTTGGGGCGCAGGTGGTGTGGGGCCCTTCTTGGGCGGAGGGCCCCACACCACCCGCCCGACTTCCAACCAGTGAGTAAAGGAGACCGCAGATGTCCCTCTACACCGACCTCGGCGTCAAGGCCGAGTAGCTGCTCCGGTCACTCCCGGCCGGGCGCCAGCTTGCGGATGCGTACGAGCAGGGTGGCGGATGGGATGACCCGGCTACTCAGGTAAGTGGACAGCCGCGACGGGGAGGTGCCGATGCGGGAGGCGAACTGGGCGCGGGTCAGCCCCGACCGGACGAGTGCCTGCCGGATCTCGGCAGCGACCTCGTTCCGCTCCCGCTGCTCGGCGCGCGCCCTGGCCCGGGAGATCACCGTCTCCATCAACTCCGCGACGCCGTACGGTCGGGAGTGGCCGAGCACCTCTTCGACCTGCCGGGCGGTGGGACCCCACGGCTCGTTGTCGATCTCGACCGCCAGCCGGTGCCAGTGCTCGAGGTCGCCTCGCTCCAGTGCGGTCTGCACAGCCTCGGTCGGCCACGTGGCCACCGGGTCGTCGGGGTCGACGGTCAGGTTCCGGAACGCCAGCGCCACGCCGGTCACACTCCCGCCTCCACCATCGCGGCACCCAGTTCCCGGGCGGCGGACCGCACCTGGTTCCAGTCCCGCCAGCGCGGCGCCAGGTTGCGGTAGGAGCTGAGCTGGCCGGTCACCGACGGGTCCGCCGGGCGTGGGTCGGCAAGCTGCCGGGCCACCTGGGCCGCGACCCCGCGGCCTTCGCCGTGCTGGTCGGTGTAGTAGTCGTCGATGCCGGCCAGCACGGCCGCCGCCCGGTCCAGACCGTGACGGTCTCCCAGTGCCACCACGTCCAGGTAGTCACGGGTCTGGTTGCGCCGCACCAGCAGGAACCCCTTGACCCGCAGGGTCTCCTCTGCGGTCGGGACCCGCACCGTGCGACCGGATCCGAGGGTGATCTCGGTCGTTTCCAGCGGGCGCGTGCGCAGCATCTGCCGCACCCCGGCCTCGATGTCGCCCAGCCGGCCGAGGATGAGCTTGCCCGGCCGGACCCGGTTGGTGACCCAGTCGCCTTCCGACTCCAGCGCCTCCAGCACCAGGTCGAACCGGTCCCGCAGGTCTACGACGACGTGGTCGTGGTCGTACGAATCCCGGTGTCCCGCATACAGGGCGGCCGCCGAACCACCAACGAGCACAGCGTCGGGCACCAGCGCCTGCAGGCGCGACGCCGACTCGAGCACCGCCCGCACGGTCGGGCTGGCGGCCTCCAGATCGGGGTGCATTGAGATATCGTATCAGATGTGATACGACCGCGCCTTTAGCTCGCGCACGGCGAGCCGTCGGGTGGAAACCCGACCGCTGTCAGGCCGGTCGCGTCGCGGTCACGAGCACGCTGGTGGCCACCCGGTCGTGGCGGTCGGCCGGCAGCAGCCGCCGCATCTGGTCGATGAGCTCCGGGCTGAACAGCGGGTAGAGGGCGGCGGCGTCCAGCCCGAACGGCGTGTGGTGGCCGACCTCCACCTGGGTGAACCCGACATTGTGCAGCTTCGTGACGAACACCCGCTCGGCCAGCGCCCCGGACACACAGCCCGCCCACGCCGCCGGCGAGGTCAGCAGGCTCGGCGGCAGCTCCTCGTCGACGGTCAGGTCGACCACGCACATCCGCCCGCCCGGGCGCAGCACCCGGAAGATCTCGGCCAGCGCGCGGCTCTTGCGCGCCGACAGGTTGATGACACCGTTGGAGATCACCACATCCACGCTGGCCTCCGGCAGCGGGATCGCCTCCATCTCCCCCCGGTGGAACTCGGTCCAGCCGTCCACGCCCGCCTCCTGCGCATGCGTGCGGGCGCGCTCACACATCTCCTCCAGCATGTCCAGCCCGATCGCCCGCCCGGTGGGACCGACCCGCCTCGCGGCCAGGATGGTGTCGATGCCGGCGCCGCTGCCGATGTCGAGCACGGTCTCGCCCGGCCGCAGTCCGGCGTGGGGGATCGGGTTGCCGACCCCGAGGGCCCATGCGACCGCGCCGGCGGGCAGCTCGGCGAGCTCGTCGTCGGTGTACGAACGCCGGGTCACGGCCTCACCGCCGCCGGTCGGGATCGTCGAGTACACCTGACGCACCGACTGCCGGATCTCGTCCTGGTACATGAGGTCCTCGGTCATGGTCATGACAACCCTTCTATGAATTGCTCGAGCCGCCGCATTTCCGGCGGCGGTGCCTCGTCGGTGGCCTGGGCGGCCAGCACCGCCCGCAGGTGCTCGACGAACTCCAGCTCGCCGCAGCAGCGCCGGCAGAATGCCAGGTGCGCCTCGACCTGCTCCTGCTCGACCATCGGCACGGCGCCGTCCAGGTAGTCCCAGAGCTGGCGCACCGCCTCGCTGCACGGGATCAGTGCCGGACCGTGTTCACCCATCACGCGCTCCGCTCCGCAGCAGGCCATTCTCGGTGGCGTACGTCCACATCTCCTTCTCGAACGCCTTGCGTCCCCGGTGCAGCCGCGCCAGCACCGTGCCCAGCGGGGTCCGGCACATCCGGGCGATCTCCTTGGTGGCGAACCCCTCCATGTGGCACAGCACCAGCGGTGTGCGGTAGATCTCCGGCAACCGCAGCAGCACCTGACGCACATCCTCACGGGAGAAGGCGTGCAGGAAGTCCAGGTGGACACTGTCCGAGTACGGCAACGGGTCCTCGTCGGCGATCGTGCGGTAGAGCGAGAAGTCCTCCGGGTCGGCCACCGGGGTCTCGTCGAACGTGCGCGAGTGCCGCCGCAGCCGGTCGCGGTGGACGTTGACCAGGATCGCCCGCAACCAGCCACCGCCGGCCGCGTCGTCCTGCAGGCTCCCGTACGACCGGTAGGCACGCAGCAGCGCCTCCTGCACCAGGTCCTCCGGGTCCTGGTGGGTCAGCCGCCGGGCGAGGGCCAGCAACCGGGGCAGCTGCTGTTTCGCCAGCGACTGGAAGGCGTGCGTGGACCGCGACGGACCCGCTACCTGCTGCGGTTCTGCCACGGTGTCAACATCCTGTCCGCTGCTGTGCATACACGTTCCCTCGTACCTTAAGACGTCGGCACGCGCGGTGTTATTGCATCTGCGGCCCGTCGCAATAGTGGGGATGCCTGCCACGTCTATTGCAGGTGACGGGCCTGCGACAGGCCCGCCACCGAGAAAGCCACGAGCGGGAAGGGCCGTACGATGAGCCAGCACACCCTGGACACCAAGGATCTTGAGCAGCGCGTCAGCCAGATGTACCACGAGGTGGCCGTCCATCCGGAGCACGAGTTCCACTTCGAGACCGGTCGCGCACTGGCCGAACGACTGGGCTATCCCGCCGGTGAGCTGGACGCGATCCCGGCCGGTGCGATCGACTCGTTCGCGGGGGTGGGTTACTTCCTCGACCTGGCCGGCATCCAGCCCGGCGAGACCGTGCTCGACCTCGGCAGCGGCTCCGGCATGGACAGCATGCTGGCTGCCCGGCACACCGGCCCGGACGGCAAGGTGACCGGCATCGACTTCACCCAGGCCCAGCTGGACAAGGCCACCCGGCTGGCGACCGAGGCCGGGCTGGGACAGGTCGAGTTCCAACGCGGGTACATCGAGCAGACGCCGGTGGCCGACGGCAGCGTCGATGTGGCCATCTCCAACGGCGTGATCAACCTGTCACCGGACAAGTCGGTGGTGTTCGGCGAGATCGCCCGGGTGCTGCGGCCCGGTGGCCGGCTGGCACTGGCCGACATCGTCACCGACAGCCAGCTGCCCGAGGGCGTGACCTGCGACGCCTCGCTGTGGGCCGCCTGCATCGGCGGCGCGATGCAGATCGACGCGTACCGCGCGGCCATCGAGGCCGCGGGTCTGCGGATCGAGAGTGTGCGGGTCAACGACGAGTACAAGTTCCTGTCCGACAGCGCCGCCGGCGCTACCGAGAAGTGGGGGGTCAAGAGCATCTCCCTGCTGGCCGTCCGGCCGTGAACCAGCGGCCGCTAGGGTGACCGGATGCTGACACCCGATTGGGAGCGCCCGCTGGCGGAGGCCCGCCAGCGGGCGCTCGCCTACCTGTCCGGCCTGCCGGAACGCCCCCTGGGTCGGCAGGCCGACCTCGGGCAGCTGCGGGCCGCTTTCGGCGGCCACTGCCCGCCGAGCCGAGTGAGCCGGCCGACGTGGTGGCGACGCTGGCGGACGCCGCCGAGCCGGGCCTGCCGCCGGTTGGCTGACCGAGCTGCTGGGGCTGCCGGCGCACGTGTCCACCGGGTTCGTCACCGGCGGCCAGATGGCCAACACCACCGCCCTGGCTGCGGCCCGCCATGAGGTGCTCCGCCGCGGACGTGGAGACCGACGGCCTGGCCGGGGCGCCGCCTGTGCGGGTGGCGGTCGGCGAGGAGCGCCACGACACCATCGACCGGGCGCTGCGCCTGCTCGGTCTCGGCACCGGCGCGCTGGTCCCGGTGCCCACCGACGCGCAGGGCCGCACCCGGGTCGACGCGCTTGCAGAGCGCCTGCGGGAGGCCGGCGGGCCGGTGATCGTGTGCGCGCAGGTCGGCAACGTCAACGGCGGGGCGGTCGACCCGGTGGGCGAGATCTGCGACGTGGCGCACCAGGCCGGTGCCTGGGTGCACGTCGACGGCGCGTTCGGGCTGTGGGCCGCGGCGAGCCCGGCGCTGCGGCCGCTGGTGGCCGGCGTGGAACGGGCCGACTCGTGGGCCACCGACGCCCACAAGTGGCTCAACGTGCCGTACGACTCCGGGCTGGTGTTCTGCGCCCATCCGGCGGCGCACCGCGCTGTCCGCGACTGCGCGCCACGCCTCGGCGAGCGCGGCGCTCTCGCCCGCACCCAGCTGCTGGACCGCTTCGGCCTGTTCGGCGTCCGAGTCGCCACCGCACTGTTCGCCCTGGACGCGTTGGTGCGGGCGCATCCGCGGGCCGGGTCCGACGCGGTGGCCGGCGAGGTCGAGGAGATCATCGCCTCGGCGCACCCGTTCCAGGAGCTGCGCGTGCTCGCCGCGGTGCGCGCCGGCTGGATCCAGGGTCCGGACACGGTCCTGGCCGAGCTGGAGCGCGTGATCGGCGGCGAGGGCGGCGCCGTCCATCAGCGGCTGGCGCAGCCGGCCGACACCGACTGCTCGACGCTGCTGGCCGCGGCAGGCCGGCAGCTGACCACCTGGCAGGAGCGCGCGGAGAACCCGCTGAGCAGCCGCGAGCTGTCGGTGGCCGCGCGGGTCGCGGTGCGCAGCTGCGAGGGGATCATCGCCGACCTGCACCCGACCACCCGTTGACCAGTCCACATCCGACGACCCCGGAGTTGTGCCCCATGCTTGCACTCGGTATCGACCTCGGTACGACCTTCACCGCCGCGGGATCACCGAACCGTCCCGGGTGGCGCGGGAGTTCAAACGGCGCCTCGGTGACACCACCCCGCTGCTGCTCGGCGGCGCGCCCTACTCGGCCGAGCAGCTCATGTCCCGGCTGCTGCGGTGGGTCATCGACGAGGTAGCCGAGCAGGAGGGCGGCGCGCCCTCGCGCATCTGCGTGTGCCACCCCGCGAACTGGGGACCGTACAAGCGGGAGCTGCTGGACCAGGCCGCGCGGCTGGCTGACATCGAGGCCGAGGTGCAGTTCACCACCGAGCCCGAGGCCGCGGCGGTGTTCTACGCCCAGCACCAGCGCATCGAACCCGGTGCGCTGGTGGCCGTCTACGACCTGGGTGGCGGCACGTTCGACGCGGCGGTGCTGCGCAAGACCACCACCGGCTTCGAGATCCTCGGCCAGCCGGAAGGCATCGAGCGGCTCGGCGGCATCGACTTCGACTCGGCGGTTTTTGCCCACGTCCGCCAGGCGCTGGACGGCAAGCTGGACGAGCTGGACATGTCAGACCCGGCGGCGGTGGCGGCGGTGGCACGCCTGCGCGAGGAGTGCGTGGCCGCCAAGGAGGCGCTGTCGACCGACACTGACGCGTCGGTCCCGGTGGTGCTGCCGAACGTCTCCACCGAGGTCCGCCTCACCCGGGCCGAGTTGGAGGCGATGGTGCGCCCGTCGCTGGCGACCTCGATCGAAGCGATGCGCCGGGCGTTGCGCTCGGCCGACGTCACTGCCGAGCAGCTGCACTCGGTGCTGCTGGTGGGCGGCTCATCCCGGATGCCG
The DNA here is from genome assembly GCA_007130245.1 of Micromonosporaceae bacterium. GTDB lineage: Bacteria > Actinomycetota > Actinomycetes > Mycobacteriales > Micromonosporaceae > Natronosporangium. Next base: position 28,875 of record SLSW01000260.1, on the reverse strand, counting down.
CTGGTGTCGCAGCTGGTGGGCGCCGAGCTCGGGCGCCCGGTTGCCGTCGATGCCCATCCGAAGCACGCCACCGCGCTGGGCGCGGCCTGGCTGGCCAGCGGAGCGAAGGCGGCGCCCGCCGCACCGCAGCCGGCTGAACGCCCTGCGCAACCGGCCGGGCCCGCGCCGCTGACAGGTGACGCCACCCGCCCGGACCCGGTGCCGCCGGTGCGCGCCACCGCCAGCCTGCCCCCGCCGCCACCACCGGCGCCACCACCGGCGGCGACGGCGCCGGCGGCGACGACCCCGACCACCGGGTGGCACCCGGCACTCCCGGCACCCCTGGTGCCAGCCCCACCGGGACGGCGATGCCGGCAGCCACCCCGGGCGACGATGAACCAGAACCGGAGCCGGAACCCGAGCCGACTCGCGGTGACAACGGCGACGGCGACGCCGGGGGGCCACCGCCGGACCCGGACCCGGACCCGACCGCGTGCACCGACGCGATCATGTCCAACGACCGGTGGGTGTGCCTGACCGAGGCCACGTTCGACGGTGGGCAGCTGGTGGTCCACTACGACGCCCAATGGGGCGAGGCCGCGGAACCGGACACCGACGGCAGCTACCACCTGCATCTGTACGGCTCGGACGGCGTCGACCCACCGGCTGACGTGCAGGGCACGCATGCGGACGGAGGCCACTGGCAGGTCGAGGACGCCCCGTCGCCGCTGACCTACGCGGCCGACCACCCCCTGGTGGCCGAGATCATCGGTGACCATCCCATGGTCTGCGCCCGCATCGCCGGCCCGAACGACCATCTGGTCGAGAGCGGGCCCGGAGAGTACGACACCGGTAACTGCGCGACCATCCGGCGGCCATGAGGCTCGTCCACCCGCCGCGGTGGCTCACAACGTCGGCTCCGGCGCGTCGGGCACCGAGGCCCGACCGGCGTCGGCACCGAGCCGCTGCAGGTCCTCGACGAACCCCGGGTAGCCGCGGTCGAGGTGGTGCACGTGGCTGATCTCGGTGACCCCGTCGGTGCACAGCGCCGCCATCACCAGCCCGGCGCCGGCCCGGATGTCGGTGGCGCGCACCGGTGCGCTGGACAGCCGTTCCCGGCCCCGCACCACCGCGTGGTGCCCGTCGGTCTGGATCTGCGCCCCCAGGCGCAGCATCTCGTTGACGAACATGAAGCGCCCGTCGAAGATGTTCTCGGTGATCAGCGACGAACCCTCGCTGACCGACGCCAGCCCGATCGCCATCGGCAGCAGGTCGGTGGCGAACCCGGGATAGGGCAGTGTCACCACGTCGACTGCGCGGGGCCGCTCGTCCATGTGCACCCGCAGCGTCTGCGGCCCGGTCTCCACCAGCGCCCCGGCCGAGATCAGCTTGTCCAGCGCGATCTCGATGTAGGCCGGGTCCACCCCGGTGACGGTCACGTCGCCGCGGGTCATCGCCGCGCCGAACGCCCAGGTGCCGGCCACGATCCGGTCGCCGACGGCGGTGTGCCGCACCGGCGTCAGCTGGTCGACCCCCTCCACCTCCAGCCGGGACGTGCCGGCGCCGGAGATGCGGGCTCCCATCGCGGTCAGCATCCGGCACAGGTCGACGATCTCCGGCTCCCGCGCCGCGTTGTCGATCTCGGTGGCTCCGCGGGCCAGCACCGCCGCCATCAGCAGGTTCTCGGTCGCCCCCACGCTGGGGAAGTCCAGCCAGATGGTGGCGCCGCGCAGCCCGTCCGGCGCCGAGGCGATGACGAACCCGTGCTCGCCGGATATCTCCGCGCCCATCCGCGCCAGCCCGCCCACGTGCATATCCAGGCCGCGGGAGCCGATCGCGTCACCGCCCGGGTGCGCGACCCGCGCGTATCCGCGGCGGGCGAGCAGCGGGCCGAGCACGCAGATGGATGCCCGCAGCTGGCGCACCAGGTCGTAGTCGGCCTCGGCGCCCGGCCGCTCCGGCACCCGCACGCCCACTTCATCTCCGGCGGCGGTCACCTCGCAGCCGAGCCGGCGCAGCACCTCGGCCATGACCGCGATGTCGGTGATCCGGGGCACGTTGGTGATCACGCTGGGGCCGGGAGCCAGCAACGCGGCGGCCATCAGCTTCAGCGCGGAGTTCTTCGCACCGACCACGGAGACCTCGCCTGCCAGGCGCGCTCCGCCGGATACCCGGATCACGTCCACGCCGGAATCCTACGAACCTCGGCCACGGCATAGGGTGGGCGGCATGGCTGTGCACCTCACCCGCATATACACCCGCACCGGCGATGCCGGCACCACCGCGCTCGGCGACGGCGAGCGCGTCGCCAAGACCGATCCGCGCATCACCGCGTACGCCGACGTGGAGGAGTGCAACGCCGCGCTCGGCGCGGCGCTGGCGCTCGGAACGCTGCCCGACGAGGTGCGCCGGGTGCTGACGGTGGTGCAGAACGACCTGTTCGACGTGGGTGCCGACCTGTGCAACCCGGTGACGGGGACGCCGCCGGCGTACCCACCGCTGCGGGTGACCCAGGAGTACGTCGACCGCCTGGAACGCTGGTGCGACGAGTTCAACGCCGGCCTGTCGACGCTCGACTCGTTCATCCTGCCGGGTGGCACCCCGGGTGCGGCGCTGCTGCACGTGGCGCGCACCGTCAGCCGCCGTGCCGAGCGGGCCGCCTGGGCGCTGATCGCACAGGAGCCGCAGCGCACCGGCACGCTGCCGGCCACCTACCTGAACCGGCTGTCGGACCTGCTGTTCATCCTGGCGCGGGTGGCGAATCCGGATGGCGACGTCACCTGGGTCCCCGGCGGTGAGCGCGACGATGCCGGCGCCGGCGGGACCACCGGCCCGTGACCCTCCCGGAGCCGGCCCGGTCCGGCGGGCTGCACCACGTGGAGGTGTGGGTGCCCGATCTGGCGGCGGCGGTCAGCTCATGGGGCTGGCTGCTCGGAGAGCTGGGCTGGCAGCCGTACCAGCACTGGGACGCCGGCCGGTCCTGGCTACGCGACGGCACCTACCTGGTCCTGGAGCAGTCGCCAGCGCTGTTCCCGGACCGGCACCCGAACGCGGGCGGACCCGACGTCTACGCCGCCTACCTCGCCGACACCCAGGGTTACGAGGTGGAGCTGGTCGCGCGGTGGCCGTGAACAGTGGTGGCCGTGATCAGGAGGGTGGCTGGTACGAATAGCGCGAGACCGCCCCGGGCGGGGCGGCCTCGATCCAGGAGCGGAAGCCGGTGACCGTCGACGGCGTCATGGCGATCTCCACCGGGGCGTGGTGGCTGATACAGCGCAGGATCACCCAATCCCCGGGCAGCGACATCCGTTCGGAGCCGGTCGGTGGCCGTCGGCTCTCGACCACCAGCCCGTGCCGCGACAGCACCCGTCGCGGGCGCGGGGAGAGGCTGAACGTGCGATACCACCGCAGCTGTTCTCCGGTGAACCGGGCGAAGCCGTGTGACCAGCCGCGGCCGATCACGAGCGTCGACAGCCGCAGGTACAGCTCGATGGTGCCGCCGTGCCGGACCAGCCACCAGCGTCGCAGGAACAGCAGCAGCAACAGGCCGAGCAGGGCGATTGCGCCGATGGCGATCCATTCCAAGACCCACATCGGCGCCCCGCCTCAGTGCGTCGCCGGTGCCTGCGCCGGCTCGGCGGTCTCGGCGAGGACAGTGACCCCGTCACCGGTCACCGAGAGGAAGCCGCCGGAGACCTCCCACACCAGCTCCTCCGCGTCGGTGCGCTTGACGCGCACCGTGCCGGGCTCGGCGAGCTGGCCCAGCAACGGGGTGTGGCCGGGCAGGATGCCGAGCTCACCCTCGGTGGTGCGGGCGATCACCATCTCGGCCTCACCGGTCCAGACCTTCTGCTCGACGGCCACCAGCTCGACATGCAGCCGATTCGCCACTGTGCTCCTTCCAGGCCGTGGGGTGGACTCCCGGCAACGCCGGGATGGGCCGAGTCTAGTAGGGCACGCCAACGCCCCGCGCACCGGCCGATTCGCGACGTCGCCTGCGCGGGTGGCTGACATCACACGACCGGACAGATATTCTCACCTGCGCAGTTTACCGTTGTTCCTGCTCGCTAAGGAGCGTCATGACCACCCCTACCCCGGCCGGAGGCCGGTCCTCGTCCGGCGGCAGCCCGCAGGCCGGCATCCCGATCCGGACGTTGACCGCCTGGGCGCTGCTGGCGCTGGCGGCAGCCGTCGTCCTGTTCTCCTTCCTGCGCTGGATCTTTCCGGAGCAGCCGCGCGACATCATCGACCGGTTCAACGTGACCACCTTCGCCAACCACACGGTGCTGATCGCGCCGCTGCTGGCGATGCTGGTGGCCAGCAAGCTCGGCCCGCCGCTGCGCAGGGCCAGGCTCATGGGTCAGGTCGCGCTGGCCACCTACGCCGCCGCGCTGCTGCTGGGACTGGTGTCGTTCCTGGTCACCATCGCCGACAAGTTCGACATCACCGGCTGGGGCGCGTTCTACGCGTTCGGTGGCATCCTTCACGGCCTCGGCGGCCTGATCGTGGAACTGCTGCTGCTGGCACTGGTCGCGCTGGCCGCGCTGTGGACCTACAAGCTGTTCACGGATGTGGGTGGCCGGCTGCCGGCGGTCAACGTCCGCACCGATTGAGCGACCCGGGTCACGCGCGCGGCGGGACCGCTCAGTCCGCCAGGTCGGGATGCTCGACCAGGAAGTGATCGAGTCGGTCCTGCCGCAGCGCCCGGAACAGGTCCTCCACCATCGGCTCGGGCTGCTCGCCCTGATAGCCGGACGCGCCTGTCACGGGGGCCGTCGGCAACTGCAGCGTCTCCAGCGAGCCCGGACGCACGTCCCGGAGTGCGAACGCGAAGTCGGCGGCCCGATGTCCCCTGCCGTCGAAGACCAGCGAGTCTCCGGCGGCGCGGATCACCCGGTCCAGCGCCACCGGGTTGGTGACGACGTCCTGGCTGAACGCCCGGTCCATGATCGCCTTGAGCAGCTGCTGCTGGTTGCGCTGCCGGCCGAAGTCGCCGTCCTCCATGCCTTTGCGCTGCCGGGCGATGTCCAGCGCCTGCCACCCCTCCAGGTGGCGCACCCCCGGCTCGTACACCGCCTGCGGACCGTGGAAGCCGTCGCCATCGGGGTTCAGCGGCCGGTGCGAGCCGTCCGGCTTGCGGTGCTCGGAGACGATGCGCTCGTCGATCTCCATGGTGACCCCACCGAGCGCGTCGACCACGCCGACGAAACCCTCGAAGTCGATGACGGCCCCGCCGTCCCACCGGTCGATGCCGGTGAGATCCTTGACGGTCTGCGCCAGCAGTGAGAAGCCCCGGTCGAGGTCCGGAAGCTCCTCGTCGCCCACCTGCCGGGAGCCGAACGCCATCGCCGCGTTGAGCCGGTCGTGCCCGCCCTGGTAGCCGGTGGCCGGGAACGGCGGGATGTCGACCAGCAGGTCCCGTGGCAGCGAGATGAGGTAGCCGCGCTCCAGCGACTCGTCCACGTGCACCACCATGATCGAGTCCGCCCGGGCCGGCTCCTCCGGGCGCCCCGGCCGGGTGTCGATGCCCACCAGCAGCAGGTTCAGCGGACCCTCGATGTCCTCGCCGTACTGCGCCTCGGCGTCCCCGAACAGGTCCCGCTGTTGCGGGTCATAGCGGGACAGCAGCCACTCACCCGCGACGACCGCCCCGCCGGCGACGACCATGAGCACCGCACCGACCGCCGCCAGGGCCACCGCCCATCTGGGCGTACGGCGTGACGCGCGCGCCTGAGCCAACGGACACCCCCTGCTTCTACCGTAGCGGAGACAGAAGCGCGCGGATCGCACCGTCAGTGCGATCCGCGCGCCGTGGTCCGCGGTCGGCGACAGGTGGCCGCCCCTGGCCGGGTCAGCCCTTCATGAGCTCGTGGGCGTTACGCTCCAGGTCCTCCAGGCCGCCGCACATGAAGAAGGCCTGCTCCGGGAAGTGGTCGTACTCACCCATGGTCAGCTTCTTGAAGGCCTCGATGGTTTCGCTGACCGGCACGAACGAGCCGTCGACGCCGGTGAACTGCTTGGCGGCGTAGGTGTTCTGGGACAGGAACCGCTCGATCCGGCGCGCCCGACCGACGGTGATCTTGTCCTCCTCGCTGAGCTCGTCCATACCGAGGATGGCGATGATGTCCTGCAGGTCCTGGTAGCGCTGCAGGATCCGCTTGGTCTCCGAAGCGACCTGGTAGTGCTCCTCGCCGACGAACTCCGGCGCCAGGATCCGCGACGAGGACGCCAGCGGGTCCACCGCCGGGTAGATGCCCTTGTCGGAGATCTTCCGCTCCAGGTTGGTGGTCGCGTCCAGGTGCGTGAACGCCGTGTGCGGGGCCGGGTCGGTGTAGTCGTCGGCCGGCACGAAGATCGCCTGCATGGACGTGATGGAACGGCCCTTCACCGAGGTGATGCGCTCCTGCAGCTCACCCATCTCGTCGGCCAGCGTGGGCTGGTAGCCCACCGCCGAGGGCATCCGGCCCAGCAGCGTGGAGACCTCCGAGCCGGCCTGGGTGAACCGGAAGATGTTGTCGATGAACAGCAGCACCTCCTGGTTGGCCACGTCCCGGAAGTATTCCGCCATGGTCAGCGCCGACAGCGCCACCCGCAGCCGGGTGCCGGGCGGCTCGTCCATCTGGCCGAAGACCAGTGAGGTGTCGCCGATGACGCCGGCCTCGGTCATCTCGCCGATCAGGTCGTTGCCTTCCCGGGTGCGCTCGCCCACGCCGGCGAACACGGAGGTGCCGCCGAAGTTGTGCGCCACCCGGATGATCATCTCCTGGATGAGCACGGTCTTGCCCACCCCGGCGCCGCCGAACAGGCCGATCTTGCCACCCTTGACGTACGGGGCGAGCAGGTCCAGCACCTTGATGCCGGTCTCCAGCATCTCGGTCTTCGGCTCCAGGTCGGCGAACGCCGGTGCGTGGCGGTGGATCGGCCACCGCTCGGTGATCTCCAGCTCCTCGCCCTCCTTGAGGTTGAGGCATTCGCCGATGGCGTTGAACACGTGGCCCTTGGTCACCTCGCCGACCGGCACTGAGATCTGCGCGCCGGTGTCGCGCACCTCCATGCCGCGCACCAGGCCGTCGGTGGGCTGCATGGAGATGGCGCGCACCATGTTGTCGCCGATGTGCTGGGCCACCTCCAGCGTCAGGGTCTTCTTACCACCGGACAGCTCCACGTCCGTGTGCAGCGCCTGGTAGATGTCGGGCATGGCGTCGCGGGGGAACTCGGCGTCCACGACCGGGCCGATGACCCGGACCACCCGACCGACGCCGGTTGTGGTGTCGACAGCAGCAGTCATCACTCTTCACTTCCTGCAGCGGCTAGCGCGTTGGCCCCGCCGACGATCTCGCTGATTTCCTGGGTGATCTCCGCCTGCCGGGCGGCGTTCATCTGGCGGGTCAAGGTCTGGATCATCTCCTCGGCGTTGTCGGTGGCGCTCTTCATGGCCCGCCGGCGCGCCGCCGACTCGCTGGCCGCGGCGTCGATCAGCGCCGCATAGATCCGGGTGTTGATGTACTTCGGCAGCAGCGCGTCCATCAACGTCTCCGGGTCCGGCTCCCACTCGTACGCCGGCAGGATGATGTCCTCGGTCGCCTCGGTCTCCTCCACCTGCAGCGGTGCGAGGAAGTTGGCCACCGGGGCCTGGGTCATCAACGACTTGAACTGGGTGTGCACCACGTGCAGCTCGTCCACGCCGACCACCCCGTCCGGGCCGGGCACCGGAGTGTCGCCCTCGCCGTCGGCGTCGTCCGCGCCGGCCAGGAACGCCGAGATCAACGTCTCGCTGATCTCGCGGGCGTCGGCGAACGTCGGCTGCTCGGAAAAACCGGTCCAGCTCTGCTCGATCTCCCGCTCCCGGAACGAGTAGTAGGTCACGCCCTTGCGGCCCACCACGTAGAGCAGCACCTGCTTGCCCTCGTCGTGCAGCTTGGTGATCAGCTCCTCGGCGGTGCGGATGGCGTTGGCGTTGTACGCGCCGCACAGCCCCCGGTCGCTGGTGACCACCACGACACCGGCGCGCCGCACCCGCTCCCGCGGCACCAGCAGCGGGTGCCGTAGATCGGCGGCGCTGGCCAGCGCAGTCATCACATCGGTGATCGCGTACGAGTAGGGCAGCGATGCCGCCACCCGCTCCTGCGCCTTCGCGATGCGGCTCGTGGCTACCAGCTCCATCGCCTTGGTGATCTTCTTGGTAGAACTGACCGAGGCGATGCGGCGCCGGAGTACGCGTAGTTGAGCTGCCATCTGTGACCCCGGCCCCTACCTCTTCTTCGGCACGACGCGCTTGACCGTCTCGCGCCGCTGCGCCTGCTCGTCGATGGCCTCGGCATCCGGCTCGTTGACCCGGATGCCCTCGTCGCGGGCGAGGAAGGTGTTCTTGTAGCTGGTGATCGCCTCGTCCAGGGTGGCGACGGTGTCGTCGTCCCACTTGCCGTCGGCGATCGACGCCAGCACCCCCGGATTCGAGTGCCGCAGGTGCTGCAGGAACTCGCTCTCGAAGCGTTTGATGTCTCCGACCGGGATGTCGTCCAGCTTGCCCTCGGTGCCGGCCCACACTGCCACAACCTCCTCCTCGACCGGGAAGGGTGTGTAGTTGGCCTGCTTGAGCAGCTCCACCAGCCGTCCGCCGCGCTCCAGCTGGGCGCGGCTGGACGCGTCCAGATCGGAGGCGAAGGAGGCGAACGCCTCCAGGTCGCGATACTGCGCCAGGTTCAGCCGCAGCTGGCCGGACACCTTCTTCATCGGCTTGACCTGGGCGTTACCGCCGACCCGGGAGACCGAGGTGCCGACGTTGATGGCCGGGCGCACCCCCTGGTTGAACAGGTCGGTCTGCAGGAAGATCTGCCCGTCGGTGATGGAGATGACGTTGGTGGGGATGAAGGCGGAGATGTCATTGGCTTTGGTCTCGATGATCGGCAGGCCGGTCATCGAGCCTCCGCCCATCTCGTCGGACAGCTTGGCGCACCGCTCCAGCAGCCGGGAGTGCAGGTAGAACACGTCACCGGGGTAGGCCTCGCGACCCGGAGGGCGGCGCAGCAGCAGCGACATCGCGCGGTACGACTCGGCCTGCTTGCTCAGGTCGTCGAAGACGATCAGCACGTGCTTGCCCTGGTACATCCAGTGCTGGCCGAGCGCCGAACCAGAGTACGGCGAGAGGTACTTGAAGCCGGCCGGGTCCGACGCCGGGGCAGCGACGATGGTGGTGTACTCCATCGCGCCGTACTCCTCCAGCGTGTGCTTGACCGACGCGATGGTGGAGCCCTTCTGCCCGATCGCCACGTAGACACAGCGGACCTGCTTGGCCGGGTCTCCGGACTGCCAGTTCGCGCGCTGGTTGATGATGGTGTCCACGGCGATGGTGGTCTTGCCGGTCTTGCGGTCGCCGATGATCAGCTGCCGCTGCCCACGCCCGATCGCGGTCATGGCGTCGATCGCCTTGATGCCGGTCTGCAGCGGCTCGGTCACCGGCTGGCGCGCCATCACGTTCGGCGCCTGCAGCTCCAGCTCCCGGAACCCCTCGTGGGCGATCTCACCGAGACCGTCGATCGGCTTGCCGAGCGCGTCGACCACCCGGCCGAGGAAGGCGTCGCCGACCGGGATCGACAGCACCCGGCCGGTGCGCTTGACCGGCTGGCCCTCCTCGATGCCGGCGAACTCGCCGAGCACCACCACACCGATCTCGCGCACGTCCAGGTTCAGCGCCACGCCCAGGGTGCCGTTCTCGAACTCGAGCAGCTCCTGCGCCATGGTCGAGGGCAGGCCCTCCACCCGGGCGATCCCGTCGCCGGCCTCGGTGACGGTGCCTACCTCCTCCCGGGAGACCTCCGGGCTGTACGAGGAGACGTAGCGCTCCAGCGCGCTGCGGATCTCCTCGGTAGAGATGGTCAGCTCGGCCATCCTCGTCCTTTCCTTCTGTGGCGTATCAACCCGATGCCAGGGCGGTGCGGGCCTGGGCGAGCCGGTGCGCGATGGTGCCGTCGTACAGATCGGCGCCCACCTGCACCCGGACCCCACCGATGACCCGCGGATCGACAGTGGTCTTCAGGGAGATGTCTCGACCGTACCGCGCGGCTAGTGCCGCCCCCAGCCGTCGTTCTCCGTCCTCGGTCAACGGCGTGGCGACCGTCACGTACGCCACACCGCGGTCCTGCCGCTGCGCGGCCTGCTCCACCAGCCTGGTCAGCGCCCCCGGCACGCTCCGGCCGCCGTAGCCGCGCAGTGCGATCTTAGCGGCGCGAACAGTCACGTCGTTCGCGCGGTCCGCCAGCAACTCGTCCACCAGCGTCGCCCGCCGCTCGGCCGGCACCGACCGGTCGCCGATCGCCGCGGCGAACGCGGGGTCACCGGCCACCACCTGGCGGAAGCGGAACAGCTCGTCCTCCACCTCCGCCAAGGTGCCGTCCCGCTCGGCGCTGGCCAGCAGCGCCTGCACGCCCAGCTCCTCGCAGCCGTCCAGCAACTCCGACGGCGCCGACCAGCGACCGGACACCAGCGTGTCGAGCAGCTGCCGGGTCTGCTCGCCCACCTGTCCCTCGATGAGTCCGTGCAGCAGTGCGGCACGGACGTCGCCGGAACGGGCCGGGTCGGCCAGCGCCCGGCGCAGCCGGACCTGGTCGGCCAGCAGCCGGGCCACCGCGAACAGTTCCTCGGCGACCGTGCTGAGCTGCTCGCCGGTGGCTCCGGCCGCCAGGGCGTCCAGCTGCTCCTGGGCGGCGGCGTACGAGGCTCGGCTGGCGGCGTGCATCAGCGCGCCCCCGCTCCGGCCGCCTGGCCGTCCGGCGGCTCCAGCTCGGCGAGGAACCGCTCCACGGTGCCGGCCCGGCGCGCCTCGTCGGCCAACGCCTCACCCACGATCCGGCTGGCCAGCTCCACCGACAGCGCGCCCAGCTCGCCACGCAGCTCGCGCACCAGCGTGGCCCGCTCGGCGGCCAACGACTCCCGGCCGGCGGCGATCACCCGGTCGGCCTCCTGTCGGGCCTGGGCGAGCATGTCCTCCCGGATGGCCACCGCGTCCGCGCGCGCATCGTCGCGGATGCGGGCGGCCTCGGTGCGGGCCTCGGCCAGCTGCGCACGGTACTGCTCGAGTAGGCGGTTCGCCTCGGCCTGCGCCTGTTCGGCGCGCTGCAGGCCGCCCTCGATCTTTTCGGTCCGCTCCTCGTAGATGGTCTCGAAGCGGGGGACGACGAACTTCCAGATGACGAACAGCAGCAGCATGAAGGCGACGAAACCGACGATCACCTCGGAGGCGTGCGGCATGACCGGGTTCGGGTCACCCGCCGCCGCCCATGGCATCGGTGTGTTCACGACGTCGCTCCTTACAGGTCGTGCGGGGTCAGGAGGCGAGGAAGAACAGCACGAAGCCGATCAGCGCCAGCACCTCGACCAGGGCGAAGGTGGTGAACGCGATACCGACCAGCTTGCCCTGCGCCTCCGGCTGGCGGGCGGTGCCGATGATGACCGACGAGAAGATCAGGCCGACACCGATGCCGGCGCCGATGGCACCGAGGCCGTAGCCGATGACCGCCAGGCCAGGGTTGATGTCCTGCGCAAGCAGAATCTCGCTCACTTGTTAGTCCCTTTCCAACTGTTGTTGACGTTGTCCTCGTGCGCCCGGTCCTAGTGCGCCTCGGCCAGCGCGGTGCCGATGTAGCTGGCGGAGAGCAGGGCGAAGATGTAGGCCTGGATCGACATGATCAGCGCCTCCAGGAAGGTCACCGCGATCACGCCGATGAACGACAGCGCGGAGACCGCCACCAGCCAGCCACCGCCGTGCACCAGCAGGTATTCGCCGGCCAGCGCGAACACCAGGATCAGCATGTGGCCGGCGAACATGGCGGCGAACACACGGACCGCCAGGGTCAGCGGGTTCACCACGAACTTGGAGAAGAACTCGATCGGTGCCAGCAGCAGGTACACCGGTTTCGGCGCACCCGGCGGGAACAGCTGGTTCTTCAGATAGCCGAAGACCCCGTACTTCCGCATCCCCACGAAGTGGTAGACCGGATACACCACCAGCACCGACAACGCGAGGGCGAAGCCGATGTTCGACAGCGTCGGGAACTGCAGCACCGGGATGATGCCGTAGAGGTTGTTCACCAGCACGAACGCGAACAGGCTCACGATCAGCGGCACGAACTTGCGAAACTCCTTCGCCCCGATCTGGTCCCGCGCCATCAGGTTGCGCGGGATGTTGTAGATCGACTCGGCGACGAACTGCAGCTTGCTCGGCACCAGACCCGACCGGCGGGTGCTGAGCAGGAAGAACCCCGCGATGATCACCACCGACAGGAACGCGAGCAGCATCGGCTTGGTGACGCCGGCGAAGATCGGCGGCAGGTCGAAGTCGCGCGCCCCGGGCGGTACGAACTCCTCGTTCGCCGCCAGCACCAGCGTGCCCAACTGGACTCCTTCCGGTTCTCCCGGCCAGCATGTGCAGCGTCGGGGGAATCGTCATGATCGTCATCAAGGTACCCGATCCGGATCGGGCACCCGCCAGCGGCCACCCCGCCGGGTGGCGGGCGGCGCCGTCGACAGCGGACCATACCAGGCTTCCTGAACGACCCTTGAGGGTGCCCTGCGGCACCGGCGTTCTGCTCCGCCGGCTACCAACCGGCCGGGATGATCGTCGGGATCCGGGTGCGCCGGAAGGCCACCACCTCGGCCGCGGCCCACGCCACCACCACCGCCAGCACCGTCAGCGCCAGCGCCGCCGGATGCAACTGCTCCACCGGCCGCAACGCGTAGGTCACGATCAGCAGCGCGAAGATCTTGAGCGTGTAGCCGCCCAGCACGGCGCCGAACAGCGCCTCCACCGGCAGTGCGGCGGTGGCCTTCATCAGCACGATGGTCAGCAGCGACGAGACGAATCCCACCACCGCGCCGACCGCGGCGCCGGACAGCCCGGTCCACCCGGCCAGCGCCGCGGCCACGGCCAGCGACACCACCGCGGCGAGGCTGCCGAACACCATGCCGGTGCGCAGCATCGCCGCCGCCAGCGTGCGCACGGACTCGGCGTGCGGGTTGCGCGCCGGCGGTGGATTCTGGTCAGTCACACCGGCCACCGTACGCGGGGTAGGCCGCCGCCAGCGCGCCCGCCTGCTCGGCGACCTCGTCCAGCACGCCTGCGCCGGTCTCCGGGTCGGCGGGCACGGCCCGGGCGATCAGCGACGCGATCTCGCGCATCTGCGCCTCCCCCATGCCCTGGGTGGTCACGCTCGGGGTGCCGACCCGGATCCCGGAGGCGACCGTCGGCTTGCGCGGGTCGTACGGGATGGCGTTCTTGTTCAGCGTGATCCGCGCCCGCTCGCACCGCTGCTCGGCGTCGCGGCCGGTCACCCCGGCGTCGCGCAGGTCGATCAGCGCCAGGTGGGTGTCGGTGCCGCCGGCCACCGGGCGCATCCCCTCGGCCGCCAGCGCGTCGGCCAGCGCCCGCGCGTTGGCGACCACCTGGTGGGCGTACCCGGCGTAGGCCGGCGTGGCCGCCTCCCGCAGCGCCACCGCCTTGGCCGCGATCACGTGCATCAGCGGGCCGCCCTGGGTGAACGGGAACACCGCCTTGTCGATGCGCCCGGCCAGGTCGGCCCGGCACAGGATCATGCCGCCGCGCGGGCCCCGCAGCACCTTGTGGGTGGACATCGTCACCACATCGGCGTACGGCACCGGCGACGGGATCGCGCCGCCGGCCACCAGGCCGATGAAGTGCGCCGCGTCGACCACCAGGTAGGCGTCCACGTCGTCGGCGATCTCGCGGAAGGCCGCGAAGTCGATCAGGCGCGGGTACGCGGTCGCTCCACAGATGATCATCGCGGGCCGGTGGGTGGTCGCCAGATCGGACACCTGGTCGAGGTCGATCAACTCGGTGCCGGGGTCGACCCGGTAGCCGACGGTGGTGAACCACTTGCCGGAGAAGTTCACCCGGCTGCCGTGGGTCAGGTGGCCGCCGTGCGGCAGGTCCATCGCCAGCACCGTGTCGCCCGGCTGCACCAGCGCGGCGTACGCCGCCAGGTTCGCCGAGCTGCCCGAGTGCGGCTGCACATTGGCGTGATCGGCGCCGAACAGCTCCCGCGCCCGGTCGATGGCGAGCTGCTCGGCGACGTCGACCTGCGTGCAGCCGCCGTAATAGCGCCGTCCCGGGTAACCCTCGGCGTACTTGTTGGTCAGGGTGGATCCCAGCGCGGCCAGCACCGCCGGGGAGGTCAGGTTCTCGCTGGCGATCAGCTGCAGGCCGCCGCGTAGCCGGTCCAGCTCGCCCAGGACCACCGCGGCGATCTCCGGGTCGGTGCGGGTGAGGGCCTCGAGGTCCGGCCCCCAGAAGGTGTCCACCCGCCGAGCGTACCGGCCGTCGGTCCCGCCGCCGGGCGGTTGACGGGGGTAGGGTGAGCAGTTATGGATCTTGATCAGGCGCGGGAGTTCCTCCGCGCGCACCACCGGGCGGTGATGGTGACCCACCACCCCAGCGGCCGGCTGCAGACGTCACCGGTGCTGGTCACTGTGGACGACGCGGGCCGGGCGGTGGTCAGCACCCGCGAGACCGCCCGCAAGGTGCGCAACCTCGCCGGTGATCCGCGGGTGTCGCTGTGCGTGATGACCGACCGGTTCTTCGGCCAGTGGGTGCAGGTCGACGGCGAGGCGGAGATCGTGCGGCTGCCGGAGGCGATGGACCTGCTGGTCGACTACTACCGGTCGGTGTCCGGCGAGCACTCCGACTGGGACGACTACCGGGCGGCGATGCAGCGCGAGCGCCGGGTGGTCGTCCGGATCCCGATCACGCGGGCCGGTCCGGACCGTCACGGCTGAGCAGGGTAGCGGCCAGCGGGCGCAGGGCCCGTTCGATCTGGTCGGCGATGCGGGCGAAGGTGCGCTCGCTACCGCCGTACGGGTCGTCCAGCTCGTCGGCGTCGCGCGGGCGCTCGCCGTTGCGCAGCGCGTCCAGCGCCGCCACCAGCGCCACGCCCCGGTGGTAGACCGCCTCCGGGGTGGGCGCGGCCGGCGGCAGCGCCGCCGGGTCGACCCGTGGCAGCAACCGCCCGGCGTGACCGAGCACGAACGTGCGCCCCGCCGCGTCCGGCCGCAGGTGCGTCAGGTAGGACTGCTGCTCGCCGGTGGCGCACAGCACCAGGTCGGCACTGTCGAGGTGGTCGCCGCGCACCTTGCGGGCGGCGAAGCCGGCGTCGTCGCCGCCGCGGGCCCGCACCTGCCGGGCCGCCGGCGGGTTCATGGGCTCGCCCTCGTGCCAGCCGCCGGTGCCGGCGCTGTGGCTGTGCACCAGCGTGCCTGCCTGGTCGGGAGCTACTCCCGCCGCCTCGGCCACGGCCAGCGGCAGCAGCCGCTCGGCCATCGGGGAGCGGCAGATGTTGCCCATGCAGATGTGCAGCACGGTGAACGGGGGCACGGCGGTCATCCTCAGTTGCTCGTACGCGGGGACGGTGTGCTCGCGACCGCCTCGTCCGGGGCCACCACGTTGGGCAGCACTTCGCGCAGCCGGTCGAGACCGACCGCGCCGGCGCGCAGCACCCGCGGCGGGTCGGCGGTGGTGTCCACGATCGTGGACGCCACCGGCGCCGGGCACGGTCCGCCGTCGAGGTAGACCTTGACCGCGCGCCCGAGCTGCTCACGGGCGTCGGCGGCGGTGGTGGCCGGCGGCTGGCCGTGCTTGTTGGCCGACGAGACCGCCATCGGGCCGGTCTCGCGCAGCAGCTCCAGCGCCACCGGGTGCAGCGGCATCCGGACCGCGACCGTGCCGCCGGTGTCGCCGAGGTCCCAGTCGAGCGACTTGCCGTGCTCGATGATGATCGTCAACCCGCCGGGCCAGAACGCCTCGGCGAGCTCGCGCGCGGCGGTGGGCAGCCGGTGGGCGAGGCCCTCCACGGTGCGGGCGGAGCCGACCAGCACCGGGGTGGGCACGTCGCGTCCGCGACCCTTGGCGCGCAGCGCCGCGGCCACCGCGTGCTTGCGGAACGCGTCGCACCCCAGCCCGTACAGCGTGTCGGTGGGCAGCACCACCAGTTCACCGCGGCGCACGGCGGTCACCGCGGCGGCCAGGCCGCGGTCGCGCTCGGCCGGCAACCGGCAGTCGTACAGCTTCACCCCGCCAGTCTGCCACCCCGCCCTACCCTCCCCGGGTGGCGGTGGCGTAGCGGGGGCGCCCGGCCAGGTCGCGGTGGTCGGCCACCGCGGTGAACCGGCCGTCGCGGCGCAGCAGCTCCGGCACCGACTGCTCGTGGCTGTCGTCGTGCTCGAGCACCAGCACCCCGCCCGGCCGCAGCAGCACGGCCGTGCGCGGCACCAGCGCCCGGATCACCGACAGCCCGTCCGGGCCGGCGAACAGTGCCCGGGCGGGTTCGTGGTCGGTCACCTCCGGCTCCACCTCGGTGCCCTCCGGCACGTACGGCGGGTTGCACACCACCGCGTCGACCGTGCCGTCCAGGTCGGCCAGCACCGCCGGGTCGGTGGCGTCGCCGGCCACCACCTCGATCGGCCGGTCCCCGGCCGCGGCCCGGGCGGCGGCGTTGCGACGCAGCCATTCCAGCGCCTCCGGATCGTCCTCCACCGCGTACACCCGCGCGGCCGGCAACTCCTGCGCGAGCGCCAGCGCCAGCGCACCGGAACCGCTGCCCAGGTCCACCACCACCGGCGCGTCCGCCCGCCGGTCGCGCAGCGCGGCCAGGACCGGCTCCACCAGTAGCTCGGTCTCCGGGCGGGGCACCAGCACCCCCGGCCCGACCGCCACCTCCAGCCACCGGAAGCCCGCCACGCCGGTCAGGTGCTGCAGCGGCACCCGACGTTCACGAAGCGCCACCAGCTGGGCGTACCGCTCCCGCTGCGCCGGTGACATGTCGCCGGCCAGCACCAGCCGCGCGCGCGGGACCCCCAGCACGTGGGCGGCCAGCAGCTCGGCATCCACGCGCGGTGAGGCGACGCCGGCGGCGGCGAGCCGCCGCGCGGCGGCGGTCACCACGGCGACGGTACGGTCGGTGGCCTGATTCACTGTCACCATCCTGCCCGTACGGGCGAAACCATCGGCCGACCGGCGGGTGATTGCCGGCGGGGACTGTTCATACCCCGGACCGTCGTCCGATAATGATCCAACCGGGGGGCCAGGAACGACAGGGGCGGGCGCGCCCTCGCCGCGGCGAGGGTGGGTGCGAGGAGGCTGCGCGTGAGGTGGCGCGACCGGTTCGGAGCCGACACCGACGCGGCGGTCGGGTCCCGCGCGCTGCAGATCGAGGGCCGCACCGCGGCGGCGCTGCGGGTGGCCGAGCGGGCGGTGCGCGCGGTCACCAACCCGTACGCGCGGGCCTCGGCGCACATCGACCGGGTGGTGGCGCTGGTGAACCTCGGGCGCACCGCGCAGTACACCGCCGCGGTCGACGAGGCGTTCGCCGCTATCCGGCAGCTGTCCGAGCCCTACCCGCACGGCCATCTGCACGCGGTGGCGGCGCTGGCCGCCCGCCAGCAGGGCGCGCCCGAGCGAGGGGTGACCCACCTGGTGCACGCCGCCCGGGCACTGGGCGCGGCCGGCGACGAGCCCGACGCGGACCTGGCGTGGGGCTGGCACGACCTGGCGATGGCCTACTCCTACCTCGGCTTCCACGGCTACGCGCTGAGCGCGATCGAGCGGGCCCGCGACATCGGCGTGCGGGCGCAGGCGCCGCCGGAGCACTTCGCGGTGCCGAGCATCCGGCTGCGGATGGCACTGTCCCTGGATCACCACGGCGACACTGACGGCTGCTTGCGGGTGTTGCGCGACCTGAGCGCGGAGATGCGTTCGTACGACCTGGCGCTGCGGCCCAGCGGGCGGACCGCGTTCGGCTACGCGCTGGCGCGGCAGGCGGCGCTGGACGAGCCGCCGGTGGTCGATCCGCGGCGGCTGCTGGGCGGCGGGGTCGAGGGCCAGCGCGCCCGGGACCTGCGCGCGCTGGGCGACGTGTGCCTGATGATCGCCGCCGGCAAGGCCACCGATGCGCTGACCCGGCTGGACGCGGTGACGGTCTCGCCGGACACGTTCGGCCCGGCCGAACCGGCCCGGCTGCGCAGCCTCGCGTTCGCCGCCGCCGGCGACCACGCCGCCGCGCACGAGGCGGACCGGTACGCGTTCCGGCTCGCCGCCCAGCGCACCGACCGGCTGCGGGACATGTTCATGGAGGGCATCGCCGCCCGCCTGGACCACGAGGACCTGCGCGCGCAGGGGATGCGGCTGGACGACCGGGAGGTGCTGAGCGACCCCTTGACGGGGCTGCCGAACCGCACGCACCTCGACCGCCACCTGGCCGCGCTGGCCGGGCGGGGCGAGCGGGCGATGGTCGGCACCGTCGACCTCGACGGGCTGGCCGCGGTCAACGAGGTCCACGGGCGGCTGTCCGGCGACCTGGTGCTGCAGCGGGTGGCCGGGGTGCTCGCCCGGGTGATGCGCCACGGCGACCTGGTGGCGCGCATCGGCAGCGACGACTTCGTGGTGGTGCTGCGGGACGCCTCACCCGGGGATGCCGCGGACCTGGCTCAGCGCATCGTCGAGGCGGTCGGCGACGAGGACTGGGCGGCGCTGGTGCCCGGCACCGCGATCGGGGTCACGGTCACCTGGCAGGACCACCCACCTCCGCGTTGATCATGGGGTTTTCTCGGCGTGTCGCCGGCGTGTCGGTGCAAGCGCGCCATGATCAACGGGAGGGGGCGGGCTGCCGGGGTCAGCGCGAGAGGGCGGGCTCACCGGCCAGGCGGGCCTGCCGGTCGGCGTCGGCCAGCGCGTCGAGGACCCCGTCCAGGTCGCCGCCGAGCGCCAGGTCCAGGTGGTACGCGGTGTAGTTGATGCGGTGGTCGGTGATCCGGTTCTGCGGGAAGTTGTACGTACGGATCCGCTCGGAGCGGTCGACGGTGCGCACCTGGGCCTTGCGGGCGTCCGCGGCGGCCGCCTCGGCCTCCTGCTGGGCGATCGCCAGCAGCCGGGCGCGCAGGATCCGCATCGCCTGCTCCCGGTTCTGCAGCTGGCTCTTCTCGTTCTGGCAGGAGGCCACCACCCCGGTCGGCAGGTGGGTGATGCGCACCGCCGAGTCGGTGGTGTTGACCGACTGCCCACCCGGCCCGGATGACCGGTAGACGTCGATGCGCAGGTCGTTCGGGTCGATGGTGACGTCGACCTCCTCCGCCTCCGGCATCACCAGCACGCCGGCGGCCGACGTGTGGATACGCCCGGACGACTCGGTGACCGGCACCCGCTGCACCCGGTGTACGCCGCCCTCCCACTTCAGGCGCGACCACACACCGTTGCCGCCCTCGGGTGTCCCGCGTGACTTGACCGCCAGTGCCACGTCTTTGACCCCGCCGAGGTCGGACTCCTGCGAGTCGATCACCTCGACCTGCCAGCCGCGACGTTCGGCGTACCGCTCGTACATCCGCAGCAGGTCGCCGGCGAACAGCGCCGACTCCTCACCGCCCTCGCCGGCCTTGATCTCCAGGATCACATCCTTGGCGTCGTGCGGGTCGCGCGGCGCCAGCAGCTCGGCCAGCCGCTGCTCCAGCTCCGGGATGCGCGCGGCCAGCGTCTCCGCCTCGGCGCCGAAGGCAGCATCCTCGGCGGCCAGCTCCTGCGCGGCGGCCAGGTCGGCACGCAGCTGCTCCAGCTCGGCCGCGGTGCGGTGGATCGGTGTCAGCTCGGCATAGCGCCGGCCGACGGTACGGGCGCGGGAAGGGTCCGCGTGCAACGCCGGATCCGCCAGCTGCTTCTCCAGTTCGGCGAACTCCTCCAGCAGCGCGATGAGCCGCCCCGGCTCAGCAGAGCCCATCGGTCACTTCTCGGCCGCCTTCGTCGCCTTCGTCGCCTTCGTGGCGGTCGCCTTCGTGGCGGTGGCCTTCGTGGCGGTGGCCTTCGTGGCGGTGGCCTTCTTGGCGGCGGTCTTCTTCGCGGCGGTCTTCTTCGCGGCGGCGGTGGACTTCTCCGCGCTGCCCGCGGCCTTGGCCGCCTTGGCCCTGGCGTACTTCTGCTGGAACTTCGCGACCCGACCGGCGGTGTCGAGCACCCGCTGCTTACCGGTGTAGAACGGGTGGCACACGTTGCAGGTCTCCACGTGGATGACCCCGTTCGACGCGGTGCTGCGGGTGGTGAACGTGTTGCCGCAGGAACAGGTGACCTCGGTCACCATGTACGCAGGGTGGATGTCCGGCTTCATGGCCGCATGTGTCCTTTCCTCATAGGTCGCCGGGTCGCCCGCCCGCCGCGCCGACACACCGCCGGCCCGCGGCGCCGGCTCGGGCGTGAACCGGTACCTGGCCGACCAGCAATTGTGCCACACCACGCGTCGGCGGCCGGCTACACCGTGGCCCGCCGCGCCGGCTACACCGTGGCCCGCCGCGCCGGCTACACCGTGGCCCGCAACGCGTGCACCGGCCGCAGCAGCGGATCCGGCAGGCTGCGGCGGCGCCACTCGCGCGGATACCCCAGCGACACCTCCAGGAACGGCACGCCGTCATACACGGTGGTGCGCGGGATGTGCAGGTGCCCGTAGACCATCGCGGCGACCCGGAACCGGGTGTGCCAGTCGGCGGTGAGCTGCGTGCCGCACCACAGCGCGAACTCCGGATGCCGCAGCACCCGGGTGGGTTCGCGCACCAGCGGCCAGTGGTTGACCAGCACCAGCGGCACGTCCGGGTCACAGGCGGCCAGCCGCCGTTCAGCCTCGGCCACGCGGACGCGGCACCAGTCGGCACGGGTGGGGTACGGGTCGGGGTGCAGCAGGAACTCGTCGGTGCACACCACCCGGGCGGCCCGCGCTCGCGCCAACGACTCCTGCACACTGGCGCTGCCGTCGAGACGGAACGAGTAGTCGTAGAGCAGGAACAGCGGCGCGATCCGCAGCGGGCCGCCCGGACCGCGCCACACCGGGAACTCGTCCTCCGGGGTGAGCACGCCGAGCTCGCGGCACCGCCGGACCAGGTGCTCATACCTGTCCCTGCCCCGCAACTGCACCGGATCCCGGCCGGTGGTCCACAGTTCATGGTTGCCCGGCACCCACACCACCGTGTGGAATCGCTCCCGCAGCAGCGCCAGCGCCCGCGCCACGTCGTCGGCGCGCTCGGCCACGTCGCCGGCGACGATCAGCCAGTCGTCGGGCGTGCCGGGCCGCAGCGCCTCCACGACCGGCCAGTTGTCGGCATGGCTGACGTGCAGGTCGCTGATGGCCAGCAGCGCGGGTGTGTCGGTCACTGACCTGTCAGCGGCCGCTACTCGCCCGGGGTGGTCTTGGCGATCTGCATCAGGAACTCGACGTTGGTCTTGTTCTCCTTCAGCTTGTCCAGCAGCAGGTCCAGCGCCGCCTGCGAGTCCAGCGAGTGCAGCACCTTACGCAGCTTGAAGATGATCCCCAGCTCATCCGGCGCCAGCAGGATCTCCTCCTTGCGGGTGCTGGACTGGTCGATGTCGATGGCCGGGAACACCCGCCGGTCGGCGATCTTCCGGTCCAGCTTCAGCTCCGCGTTACCGGTGGCCTTGAACTCCTCGAAGATGACGGTGTCCATCACCGAGCCGGTCTCCACCAGCGCGGTGGCCAGGATCGTCAGCGACCCACCGTTCTCGATGTTGCGGGCCGCGCCGAGGAAGCGCTTCGGCGGGTAGAGCGCGGTGGAGTCGATACCGCCAGACATGATCCGCCCGGTGGCCGGGGTGGCGTTGTTGTACGCCCGGCCCAGCCGGGTGATCGAGTCGAGCAGCACCACCACGTCCAGGCCCAGCTCCACCAGCCGCTTGGCACGCTCGATGGCGAGTTCGGACACGGTGGTGTGGTCCGACGGCGGCCGGTCGAAGGTGGATGAGATCACCTCGCCCTTGACCGAGCGCTGCATGTCGGTGACCTCTTCCGGCCGCTCGTCCACGAGCACGACCATCAGGTGGCACTCGGGGTTGTTGGTGGTGATCGCGTTGGCGATGTTCTGCAGCACCGTGGTCTTACCGGCCTTCGGCGGCGAGACGATCAGCGCCCGCTGCCCCTTGCCGATCGGCATGATCAGGTCGATCACGCGGGCGGTCAGCAGGTGCGGCTCGGTCTCCAGCCGCAACCGCTCCTGCGGGTACAGCGGGGTGAGCTTGTAGAACTCCGGCCGGCGCCGCGCCTCCTCCGGGTCCATGCCGTTGATGGTGTCCAGGCGCACCAGCGGGTTGTACTTGTCCCGCCGGCCCTCGCCGCTCTCGCGGTTGGCCCGGACCACCCCGGTGACGGCGTCGCCGCGACGCAGGCCGTGCTTGCGCACCTGCGCCATGGACACGTACACGTCGTTGGGCCCGGCCAGGTAGCCGCTGGTGCGGACGAACGCGTAGTTGTCCATCACGTCGATGATCCCGGCCACCGGCACGAGCACGTCGTCCTCGGTGACCGGCGGCTCGCCGCCCTCGCCGCCGCGCTCACCGCGGCCGCCGCGACGCCGGTCGCGGTGGCGGTTGCGCCGCCCGCGCCGGCCGTCGGCGTCGCCACGGCCAGCGTCGCCACGGCCAGCCTCACCACGGCCAGCCTCACCACGGCCACCGTCACCACGGCCACCGTCACCGCGGCGGCCCTCGCCACGGCCAGCCTCGTCGCCGCTATCGCCGGTGTCGCCGGTGTCGCCGCTCGGGGAACCGTCACCCTCGGGGGCACTCTGCGGACTCGATGCGGCCGGCGCATCCGACGCCGTCGGGTTGTCCGGCGGGCCGGCCGGACGGGTGGCACGGCCCTGCACACCGGGCTCGGAAATGGTGGCGTCACCGCCGTCCGGGCGCACCTCCGCCCGTACCTCGTCCCGGGACTCCTCGGCCGCGACCGCGCCGCGGGCGCGCGCACCGCTGTCCTCCTGGCGCTGCTGGATAGCGGTGATCAGGTCGCCCTTGCGCATCCTCGCCGTGCCGGTGATGCCCATCGAACCGGCAAGGCTCTGCAGCTCAGGCAGAAGCATGCCGGACAGTCCGCCGCCACGACGGCGGCCGCCGGACACGTTGGTGTTCTCCGCAACGTTGTGCTCCGCGACGTTGTTGTCGTCAGTGACGTTGGAGGCACCCGACGTGACATCGTTGGTGTCGCTCAATGGTTTCCTTCCCTCGATCGACCGGGCTACCCGGGTACGGCAATGGTGGCCGGGTGGCTCGGGGACACCCGCGCGGTGCCGCGGGTGCGTCATGGCACAGCAACGACTCTCGGTGGTGACCGCGGCCGACGTGCGCTGGTAGGGGTGTGACGGACAGGCCGCCGACAAATTCCGGGGTGCGTTGCGAGGCTCGCAGCTGCGTGCCCGCAGACCGCGCCGCTATCGCGGCTGTGTTGCCTAGAGCTTAAACAATCGCCCCGACTCGAGCAACACCGCCCGCGTTCGGCGTGTCACGCGGAACGACGCTGCGTGGCTCACCCAAGTGTACCGGTCCTGACCACCGCCCCGGCCAGGTCCACCGCGAGGTCGTGGCGCACCACGCCCCCGCCGGTGACAATGTCGGCCGGCACCGGCGACAGGGCCAGCACCGAGGGTCCCGCACCGCTGATCACGGCGGGTATTCCCGCCGCCCGCAGCTGTTGCAGCACCCGGGTGCTCGCCGGTATTCCCGCCGCCCGGTACGGCTGGTGCAACCGGTCCTCGGTGGCGTCGAACAGCCACTGCGGCGCCGCGGTCAGCGCGTGCACCAGCAGCGCCGCCCGCCCGGCGGCATGGGCGGCGTCGGCGTGCGGCACCGACTCGGGCAGCACCGCCCGCGCGGCGCTGGTCAGCGCCTGCTGCGCGGGCACGAACACCACCGGGCGCACCGCCGGCGCCGGGTCGAACCGCGCCGCCCGCACCTCGCCCGGGCCGGGCTGCCACGCGATGGTGGCGCCGCCACGCAGGCACGCGGCCACGTTGTCGGGGTGCCCTTCCAGCCGGGCCGCCAGCCGCAGCACCGCCTCGTCGTCGAGGCGCTCGCGACCGCCGTCGACCAGCTCCCGGGCCAGCAGCACCCCGGCCACGATCGCCGCCGACGACGAGCCCAGCCCCCGCGCCTGCGGGATGCGGTTGTGGCAGGTCACCGCGAGCCCGGGCGGGGCCCGGTCGAGCACGGCGAACACCTCGCGCATCGCGCGCACCACCAGGTGACGCTCGTCACGCGGCAGTACGTCGGCGCCCTGTCCGGTGACCGTCACGTCCAGCCCGCCGTCGGTCGTCTCGACCGTGACCTCGTCGTAGAGTGCCAGCGCCAGCCCGAGCGCGTCGAACCCCGGTCCGAGATTGGCGCTGGTCGCCGGTGCCCGCACCGAAACGATCATGACGTGCCCGGACCGGCCGCCTGTGACACCGGCGACCCCAGCTCGTACTTGCGGGTGGCGATGCGCCACACGATCGCGTACAGCAGGGTCGCCGAGGCGGCGGCCCCGATCAGCACCCGCACGTCCAGCACGTCCACCAGCGCGCCGACCACCAGCAGGCTCAGCGACACCGCCAGGGTGGCGATCATCATGTCGGTGGCGAAAATGCGCCCGCGCAGCTCGTCGGGCACCTCGAGCTGCAGGGCGAAGTTGCTGGTCATCCAGTTTCCGCCGCCGGCGATGTGCGCCACGACGACCAGGATGAGGGTCAACGCGTACCACGGGCTCAACGCCACGCCGAGGTACGCCAGGCCGTAGATGCCCATCGAGATCGCCAGCAGCGGCAGCAGCAGCGCGCGGGTGGCCAGCAGCCGTCGCATCAGGAACGGGCCCACCAGCGCTCCGAGCCCGCGGGCGGCGAACAGGAACCCGCTGCCCATCGCGCCGACACCGAAGCTCGCGGCCAGCAGCGGGAAGGTCGCCAGCACACCGTTGCCGACCCCGACCGCAGACTTGACGGTCACCAGCGACAGCACCCGCGGGTGGCGGCGGATGTAGCCCAGCGCCTCGCGCAACGCCGCCAGCGCCGGGGTGGGCTCGGTGGTGCGGTCGGCCTGCATGGGCGTACGGATCAGCCACACCAGCACGGTCGCGGCCACCAGGCAGACCGCGGTGATGCCGAAGGTGATGTACGGGCCGACCAACGCGGCCATCACGCCGCCCAGTGAGGCGCCGACCACCAGCATGGTGCCCCAGGCGCTGCCGGCGATGGCGTTGGCGGTGGCCAGGTCCTCCCGCGGCACCAGGTTCGGCAGCGCCGCCAGCGCCGCCGGGGTGTAGAACGCCTTGGCTGCCCCGAGCATGCCGATCGCCAGCACCCCGAGCCACGCCACCCCGGGTGAGCGCACCGCCAGCAGCACCACCACCGCCAGCAGCGCGGCGATACTGGTGACAATGAGGATCTTGCGGCGGTCGAACCGGTCGGCGATGGTGCCGGCGTAGGGCAGCAGCAGCGCCAACGCACCGGTGTCGGCGGCCAGCGCCAGGCTGCCCCACAGCCCCATGCCGGTCAGGTCGAGCAGCAGCGCCATCAACGGGATGACGGCGAACCAGTCCCCGCCGAACACCACCAGCTCGGCGAAGAACAGTCGCCGGAAGTCCCGGTGACGGGTAAGGACCGAAAGAACCGCGCGCACGTACGCAGACGTTACCGCGCACCGGGCCAGGCCCGATGCGGAGTAGCCGGGTCCGGTGGGGTCAGGCGAACAGTGTCACGCCGCCCGGGCCGACGATCAGCCCCACGACGATCAGCACGATCCCCCACAGGATCTGCCGCCGGAACAGCGCCACGATGCCGGCGATCACCAGGATGACCGCGAGAATCCACAACAAGAACTCCACGACCGGTCTGTTCCCTCCGCAACCGCGGGCGAAACCTGGCGTGGCTACGCCAGGCCGAGGGCGCGGGCGGCCGCTTCCGGGTCGGCGGCGATGGTGATCGGTGACGGCGAGGTGGCCACCGCCCAGTCGGGATCTTTCAGACCGTGCCCGGTCACCGTGCACACGACTGTGGAGCTCGCCGCCACCCGCCCCTCCTCAGCGGAGGCGAGCAGGCCGGCGACGGAGGCGGCACTGGCCAGCTCCACGAACACCCCCACCTCGCGCGCCAGCATCCGGTAGGCGGCGAGGATCTGCCGGTCGGTGACCGCGGCGATCAGCCCGCCGGAGGCGTCGCGGGCGTCCAGCGCCCTCGTCCACGAGGCCGGGTTGCCGATGCGGATCGCGGTGGCGATGGTGTTCGGCTCCCGCACCACCTCGCCGCGCACGATCGGCGCCGCGCCGCTGGCCTGGTAGCCGTACATCTTCGGCAGCCGCCGGGCGCGCCCCCGCTCGCGCTCGGCCCGGTAGCCCATCCAGTAGGCGACGATGTTGCCGGCGTTGCCCACCGGCAGGCAGTGGATGTCGGGCGCGTCGCCGAGCGCGTCCACGATCTCGAACGCCGCCGACTGCTGCCCGAGCAGGCGGTACTCGTTGACCGAGTTGACCAGCGAGACCGGGTAGTCCTGCGCCAGTTTGCCGGCGATCTGCAGGCAGTCGTCGAAGTTGCCGGCAACCTGCAACAGTGTCGCGCCGTGCACCAGCGCCTGCGCGAGCTTGCCCAGCGCGATCTTGCCGTACGGCACCAGCACCGCGCAGGTGATGCCGGCGCGGGCGGCGTACGCGGCCGCCGAGGCAGCGGTGTTGCCGGTGGAGGCGCAGATGACCGCGCGCGCGCCGCCCTCGACCGCCTTCGACACCGCCATCGTCATGCCGCGGTCCTTGAACGAGCCGGTCGGGTTGGCGCCCTCCACCTTCAGGTGCACCTGGGCGCCGACCCGGTCGGACAGGGCCGGTGCCGGCAGCAGCGGGGTGTCGCCCTCGTGCAGGGTGACCACCGGCGTGGCGTCGGTGACCGGCAGGCGGTCCCGGTACGCCTCGATGACGCCTCGCCACATGGCCGGGTCCTCAGTCGCCCTCGACGCGCAGCACGCTGGCCACGGCGCGCACGATCGGCAGCGCCCGCAGCTCGTCCACGGTGGCCGCCAGCGCCGCGTCCGGCGCGTGGTGGGTGACGATCACCAGGGTGGCGTCGGTGCCGCGGCCGGTCTGGTGCACGGTCGCGATGGACACGTCGTGGCGGGCGAACACTCCGGCGACGGCGGCGAGCACCCCGGGACGGTCGTCCACATCGAGCCGGATGTGGTAGCGGGTGACCACCTCACCGATCGGGCGCACCGGCAGGTCCGCATACGCCTCCAGCCCGGTCTGGCGCGGCCCGTCGCCGGGAGCGATCCGGCGCCGTGCCACCGCCACGATGTCGCCCAGCACCGCGCTGGCGGTCGGCCCGCCACCGGCCCCGGCGCCGTAGAACATCAGCTGCCCGGCCGCGTCGGCCTCCACGAACACCGCGTTGAAGGCGCCGCTGACCGCCGCCAGCGGGTGGCTGCGCGGGATCATCGCCGGATGCACCCGCACCCCGATGGCGCCGTCGGCCCGTTCGGCCAGGCACAGCAGCTTGATGACGCAGCCCATCTCGGTGGCGCTTTTCACGTCGGCCGCGGTCACCTCGGCGATGCCCTCCCGGTGCACGTCGGCGGCGCCCACCCGGGTGTGGAACGCCAGCGACGCCAGGATCGCCGCCTTGGCGGCGGCGTCGAAACCGTCCACGTCAGCGCTGGGGTCGGCCTCGGCGTACCCGAATTCGGTGGCCTCCTCCAGCGCCTCGGCGAACCCGGCCCCGGTGGCGTGCATGGCGGACAGGATGAAGTTGCTGGTGCCGTTGACGATGCCGGTCACGCGGGTGATCCGGTCGCCGTGCAGCGACTCGCGCAGCGGCCGCAGCAGCGGGATCGCGCCGGCCACCGCCGCCTCGAAGTAGAGGTCGGCACCGCCGGCCACTGCCGCGTCGTGCAACGCGCCGCCGTCCTCGGCCAGCAGCGCCTTGTTGGCGGTCACCACGCCCTTGCCGGCCCGCAGCGCCTCGGTCAGCCAGGTGCGCGCCGGCTCCAGCCCGCCGACGACCTCCACCACCACGTCCACGTCGTCGCGCTTGACCAGCGCCAGCGCGTCGGTGGTGAACAGCCCCGGGTCCACCGGCAGGTCGCCGCGGTCGCGCCCGGCGCGGCGCACCGCGATGCCGGCGATCTCCACCGGCGCGCCCACGCGCGCGGTCAGGTCGTCGGCCTGCTGGTGCAGCAGCCGCACCACCTGCGCGCCGACCGTGCCGCAGCCCAGCAGGGCCACCCGTACGCCCGTCATCGCTGTCTCATCCCACGTCCAGCGCCAGCAGGTCGTCCAGGGTCTCGCGCCGTACGATCACGCGGGCGCGGCCGTCGGCCACCGCGATCACCGGCGGCCGCGGTACGTGGTTGTAGTTGCTGGACATGCTGCGGCAGTAGGCGCCGGTGCCCGGCACGGCCACCAGGTCGCCGGCGGTGATGTCGGCCGGCAGGAACTCGTCGGCGACGACGATGTCGCCGGCCTCGCAGTGCTTGCCCACCACCCGCGACAGGTTCGGCGGCGCCGCGGTGGCGCGCGAGGCCAGGGTGGCCGAGTAGGTGGCCTCGTACAGCGCGGTGCGGATGTTGTCGCTCATGCCGCCGTCGACGCTGACGTAGGTGCGGATGCCGTCGACGTCCTTGACCGTGCCGACCTCGTAGAGGGTGAACACGGCCGGGCCGGCGATGGCGCGCCCGGGCTCGACCGCCAGCCGCGGCACCGGTGCGCCGAGGGCGGCGCACTCCTGCTCGACGATCTTGACGATGCCGGCGGCGAGGTCGGCCGGCGGGGCCGGGTCGTCGAGAGTGGTGTAGGCGATGCCGAAGCCCCCGCCGAGGTTCATCTCCGGCAGGGTCATCCCGTACTGCTCGGCGATCTCGGCATGCAGGCCGAGCGTACGGCGGGCGGAGACCTCGAAACCGGAGGTGTCGAAGATCTGCGAGCCGATGTGCGAATGCAGCCCGACCAGGTCCAGCACCCCGTCGTGCAGCACCCGCGCCACGGCCGCGTGCGCCGCCCCGCCGGCCAGCGAGAAGCCGAACTTCTGGTCCTCGTGCGCGGTGGCGATGTACTCGTGGGTGTG
>SLSW01000157.1 GCA_007130245.1 Micromonosporaceae bacterium | reverse complement strand
GCGCTGGTGTTCGCGCACTTCGACGACCAGCGGCTCTACCGGCTCGACCCGGGCGCGGCCACCCCGACACCGCTCACCCCACCGCCGGACGACACCGGCGCCAGCCGGTACGCCGATCCGGTGCTGGCCGGCGGCGGCACCGAGATCTGGTGCGTGCGCGAACGCCACCACGGCGGTGACCTGGACCGCCACATCGTGGCGGTGCCCGTTGACGGCCGCGCTGCCGGCGACCCGGCGGCGGTGCGCGAGATCGCCGGCGGCTCCCGGTTCCTGGCCTTCCCGCGCCCGTCGCCGGACGGCACCCGGCTGGCGTGGCTGGCGTGGGAGCACCCGAACATGCCCTGGGACGGCACCGAGCTGCGGGTGGGCAGCCTCGACGGCACCGGCCGGTGTGACGGCTGGACCACGGTGCTCGGCGGTCAGCGCGAGGCGGTGTTCCAGCCGGAGTGGGACGGCGACGACCACCTGCTGGCCGTCTCGGACCGCACCGGCTGGTGGAACCTCTACCGGGTGCCGGCACCGGGCACCGACGGCCGCCTCACCCCGCTCTACCCGGTGCATGAGGAGTTCGGCGCGCCGCTGTGGCAGCTCGGCTACGCCACCTGGGGCAGGCTCGCCGACGGCCGGCTGCTGTGCCAGCACGGCCAACGCCTCGGCGTGCTGGACCCGGACGCCGGCACCCTGACCGACCTCGACCTGCCCTACCGGTCCTTCGCGCCGGTGCTCGCGGTCGCCGGCTACCGCGCCGCGGTGGTGGCCAGCTCCCCGACCAGCCCGACCGCGGTGCTGTCGGTCGACGTGAACACCGGCGGCCACCAGGTGGTGCGCACCGCCGTCGACCCGGAGCAGCTGCCGGATCCGGCTTTCCTGCCGCTGGCGGAGACCACCACCCTGACCGGCCCGGAGGGCCGGGACGTGCACGTACACATCTACCAACCCCGCAACCCGGACCACACCGGCCCGGACGACGCCACCCCGCCGCCGTACGTGGTCTTCGTCCACGGTGGCCCGACCAGTAACTCCCCCGCCGCGCTGGACCTGGCCAGGGCGTACCTGACCAGCCGCGGCATCGGCGTGCTGGACGTCAACTACGGCGGGTCCACCGGATACGGCCGCGAATACCGGGAACGGCTGACGGGGCAGTGGGGCGTCGTCGACGTCGAGGACGCCGCGGCCGCCGCAGCCGCGCTGGTGGCCCGCGGCGACGCGGACGGCGCCCGGCTGGCCATCCGCGGCGGCAGCGCCGGCGGCTGGACCACGCTGTGCGCGGTGGTCGGCACCGACACCTTCGCCGCCGGCTGCTCCATCTTCGGCGTCACCGACGTGCGGCGGCTGGCGGAGATCACCCACGACTTCGAGTCGCGTTACGTGGAGACACTGGTCGGCGACGACGTGCTCACCGACGACACCCGCTCCCCGCTGCACCATGCCGACAAGACCCGCTGCCCGGTGCTGCTGCTGCAGGGCGCCGAGGACCCGATCGTGCCGCCGGAGCAGGCGGAGCAGTTCCGCGACGCGCTGGTGGCCAATGGCATTCCGCACGCGTTGCTGGTCTTCGCGGGCGAGCAGCACGGTTTCCGCCGCGCCGACTCGATCGTGGCCGCCGCCGAGGCGGAGCTGTCGTTCTACGGCCAGGTGATGGGCTTCACGCCACCCGGCATCCCTACCCTGCCGCTGACCCGCTGAGCGGCTGGCCGGCGGTGGCCAGGTGCTCCAGCAGCGCCGCCGGCGCCACTGACGGATCGCGCCGCTGCCGGTAGATCGCCCGCAGCCCGTCGCGCACGCTCTGCAGGCCGATCGCATCGAGCTGCCCGATCGGCCCGACCGGGTAGCCGCACCCCAGCCTCATCGCCGCGTCCACGTCGTCAGCGGTGGCGTAGCCGACCTCGACCATGCGCACGGCGTCGTTGAGGTGGGGCAGCAGCAGCGCGTCCACGATGAAGCCGGCACGGTCGGCGCAGGTCACCGCGGTCAGGTCGGCACCGGTGGCCACCGCCCGCGCCGTGGCCAGCGCCTCCGGCGAGGTGTGGACGGTGTGCACCACCTCGACCAGGGCGCCGCGGTGCACGGCCATGCCCACCACATCGGAGGGCCGGCCGGTGGCCATGGCGCACTCGATCACCGGCACCCGCGGCGTGGCCGAGGCCAGCACCGCGCCCGGCCGGCAGCGCCCGTCCAGCTCCGCGAACAGCGCCCGGGCGGCCTCGACATCGTCGGCGGCGGCGATCACCAGGTCGGCGACGGCCACCGGCGCCAGCGCGTCCCGGGTCGCGGTCACCACCTCGTACCCTCCGGCGGCCAGCGCCTGCGCGGCGGCCTGGTGGTCGACCACGCCCACCGTGGCTACCGCCCGCGCCGCGACGGACTCCCCGGGCGCCGACCCCGCGCCGGTTTCCGGCGCCGGCCCGGACGTGTCGTACGGGTAGAAGCCGCGGCCGGTCTTGCGACCCAGCATCCCGGCGGTGACCAACTGCCGCAGCAGCGGCGCCGGGGCGTGGCGGCGGTCGCGGCCACCGCGCCGGTAGAGGGTCTCGAGGATCTCGTACGCGGTGTCCAGGCCGATCAGGTCGAGCAGCGTCAGCGGCCCCATCGGCAGCCCGGCGCCGACCCGCATCGCGGCGTCGATGTCCTCCCGGCTGGCGTGCCCGCCCTCGTACATCGCCACCGCGTCGTTGAGGTAGCCGAACAGCAGCGCGTTGGCGACGAACCCGGCCCGGTCGCCGACGGTGACGGCGGTCTTGCCCAGCCGCGCGCACAGTTCCTGCACGGCGGTGACCACCTCGCGGTCGGTGACCACGGTGTGGATCACCTCGACCAGCTTCATCACCGGTGCCGGGTTGAAGAAGTGCATGCCGAGCACCTGGCCGGGGCGCCGCGTGGCCACGGCGATCTCGGTGACCGACAGCGACGACGTGTTGGTGGCCAGGATCGCCTCCGGCCGGCAGATCCGGTCCAGGTCCGCGAACAGCCGCCGTTTGAGGTCCAGCCGCTCCGGCGCCGCCTCGACCACCAGATCCACGTCCGCCAGCGCGTCCAGACCCACCGCGAAGTCCACCCGCTCCAGCGCGGCGTCCCGGTCGGCGGCCTCCAGCCGCCCCCGGGACACCGCGCGCTCGAGCGAGCCGGTCAGGGTGGACCGGCCGCGTTCGACCGCGGCCTCGTCGATCTCGGCGGCCACCACCCGCAGCCCGCTGCGGGCGAACACCTCGGCGATGCCGGCGCCCATCGTGCCCAGGCCGATCACGCCGACCGTACGGATGTCCCGCCCCACACTGCTGCCCTCCTCTGCGCCACCAGCATCCCGTTGATCTAGGGATAATTCACGTGCTTGAAGATCCAATCACATGCCTAAGCCCTAGATCGACGGGAGTGGGGGGTTGCGCACCGCATCGATCACGGCGGCGGCGCCGGCGTCGCTGAG
>SLSW01000324.1 GCA_007130245.1 Micromonosporaceae bacterium | reverse complement strand
CGGACGAGCGGGCCGCGCTGTGCGCCGATGTGGCCGAGATGTACTCGCCGGAGTCGACGTCCGATCTGGCGCGGGTGCTCGAGGAGCTGCGTGCCGACCCGGTGCTGGCGCCGCTGTCGGAGTACGACGGCAGCCACAGCGCGCAGGCGGCGCTGAAGCGGTTCACCAGCAACTTGACCGGGCGGTTCGTGTCCGCGGCGGTGGACGCCACCCGGCAGCGGTCCGGCGACGGCGCGCTGCGCCGCTACGCCGCCGACCTGGTGGTGCCGCGGGAGGTGCGCATGCAGTGCGCGCTGCTGAAGGGCATCGCGCTGCGGTACGTCATGCGGCGGCGCGGCATGGAGCCCTGGTATGCCCAGCAGCGGCAGATCCTGACGGAACTGGTCGAGGTGCTGGCCGCGCGGGCGCCGGAGGATCTGGATCCGGTGTTCGCCCCGATGTGGAAGGCGGCCACCGACGACGCAGCCCGGCTGCGGGTGGTCATCGACCAGGTCGCTTCGTTGACCGATCCGGCCGCGGTGGCCTGGCATCGGCGTCTGACCGCCTAAGCTAGACGGTATGAGCGCGGACGACCGTACATTTGTGATCATCGGAGCGTCGCTGGCCGGCGGCAAGGCGGCGCAGACGCTGCGCGAGGAGGGTTTCGCCGGGCGGGTGGTGCTGGTCGGGGAGGAGACCGAACCGCCGTACGAACGGCCGCCGCTGTCCAAGGAGTACCTGACCGGCGACCAGCCGCGCGAGAAGGCGTTCCTGCACGACGAGGGCTGGTGGGCCGAGCAGGGCATCGAGCTGATGCTGGGGCGCCGGGCCACCATGCTGGACGCCGCCGGTCGCACCGTCACCCTGGACGGGGTGGAGGAGCTGCGCTACGACAAGCTGCTGCTGGCCACCGGGTCCCGGGTGCGCACCCTGCACGTGCCCGGACACGATCTGCACCACGTGCGCTACCTGCGCACCGTCGACGAGGCCGACGCGCTGCGGGCGCAGCTGCAGGGCGGGTCGGCCGGCAAGGTGGTCGTCGTCGGCGCCGGCTGGATCGGGCTGGAGGTCGCCGCGGCCGCGCGTGGCTACGGCGCGGACGTGACCGTGGTGGAGCGCGACGAGCTGCCGTTGCGGCGGGTGCTCGGCGACGAGGTGGGTGCGCTGTTCCGGGACCTGCACGCCGCGCACGGGGTCGGGTTCCGCTTCGGTACCGGGGTGCGCGAGTTCCGCGGCGAGGACGGCGACCTGCGCGCGGTGGTGCTCGACGACGGCACCGAGCTACCGGCGGACATGGCACTGGTGGCGGTGGGCATCGCGCCGGCGACCGAGCTGGCGGTGGCGGCGGAGCTGACCGTGGATGACGGCGTACGCACCGATGGGGCGCTGCGCACCTCGGATCCGCACATCTACGCTTGCGGCGACGTGGCCTGCACCCCGAACTCGGTGGCCGGCCGGGCGATCCGGGTGGAGCACTGGTCCAACGCGTTCAACGGCGGACCGGCCGCGGCGCGTTCCATGCTGGACCAGGACGTCTCCTTCGACCCGGTGCCGTACTTCTTCACCGACCAGTACGACCTCGGCATGGAGTTCTCCGGCTGGGTGGAGCCGGGCCGCTACCAGCGGGTGGTCCTGCGCGGCGACCCGGCACTGGTCGACGGGAAAGTGCCGGAGTATCTGGTGTTCTGGGTGGACGGCGCGTCGCGGGTGGTGGCAGGCATGAACGTCAACATCTGGGACCAGACCGACCACATCAAGGCGCTGGTGAGTTCCGGTCGGGCGGTCGACCCGGACCGGTTGGCCGACCCGTCGGTGCCGTTGACCGACCTGTAGAACGCGTGGACCGCCGAGCGAGCACGCCGGAGGCGGATCTCGCCGCTGCCCGGCGGGGTGACGGCGACGCGTTCGCGCGGCTGGTGAGCGGGCACCGGCGGGAGCTGCACGCGCATTGCTACCGGATGCTGGGCTCGGTGCAGGACGCCGAGGACGCGTTGCAGGAAACGCTGCTGGCGGCGTGGCGGGGCGTGGCCGGCTTCGAAGGCCGCAGCTCGCTGCGTACCTGGCTGTTCCGGATCGCCACGAACGTCTGCCTGCGGCAGGTCGCGCGCCGGCCCCGGCGGATGCGGGCACCGGACCACCGGTCGCCGCTGCGGGACCCGGGCGATCTCGGGCAGCCGGTCGGCGGGCCGGTGTGGCTGGAGCCGTGGCTGGAGGACGAGCCGGTGGCGGTACCGGCCGGTGCCGGCGAGGCCGACCCGGAGCAGCGGTACCTGCAACGGGAGAGCGTGGAGCTCGCGTTCATGGCGGCGTGGCAGTCCGCGGACGTCGCCGCGCTGCTGGCGCTGCTGGCCGAGGACGCCCGGTTCACCATGCCGCCGCTGCCGGCGTGGTTCCACGGCCGGGAGGACATCGGACGGTTCCTGACCGAGCGCATGTTCGCCACACCGTGGCGGCTGGTGCCGCTGCGGCGGACGGGGCCGCCGGCGTTCGCGTGCTACCAGGGCGGGCCGGACGGCCGGTTCCGACTCGGCGCCGTCAGCGTCCTGCTGGTGCGGGACGGCCGGGTTGCGGAGATCGCCGGTTTCCTGGATCCGGATCTGCACGGTCACCTCGGCCTGCCGACGGAACTACCCGCGGATTGACGGCCCGGCGGGCGATGAATCGGGCGGCTTGCCGGTCTCGGTACCCGGGGAGACCGGAGTGCCGTACTCCGGCCGTAACCACATCCGGATCGGAGGAGGGACAACAGTGCGTACGCTGATCGTCGCCAACATCATGTCGCTGGACGGTTACTACGAGGGCCCGGGCGGGGACGTGATGGCCCTGCCCATGGACCACAGCTTCGACGCCTACAACGCCGAGCGGCTCGCGTCCGCCGACACCCTGCTGCTCGGACGCCGCTCGTACGAAGCCTTCAAGAGCTTCTGGCCGCAGATGGCGGACAGCCCGGATGCGGGCACCACCCACCGGGAGATCGGGCTCCGGCAGAACGCCATGGACAAGGTGGTCGTGTCCGACGGCCTGACCGCCGACCAGACACGGCCGTGGCAGGACACCACGACGATCGTGCGCCGGGGCGACGCCCACGAGCAGGTGGCCGCGATCAAACGCTCGCCGGGACGCGACATCCTGGTCTTCGGCAGCCGTACCCTCTGGAACGACCTGCTCGCTGCCGGACTCGTCGACGAGGTGCACCTGATGGTCGGCCCGGTGGTGCTGGGCGGCGGGACGCCGGCATTCGGAGCGGTGCCGGGCGCGCCGCTGCGGTTGCAGGGGGTGCGCCGGTGGGAGGACTCGGACAACCTGGTGGTGCGCTACGCCTGCGGCGCAGCGCCCGGCGGCCGTGCGTGAGCGGCGGTCGGAGCGGCGGTCCGCGCGGCCAGGTCGGCCACCGTGGCAGCTGCCGCCGGGGCCGCGCCGCGGTGGGTGCACACGGCCGCGGCG
>SLSW01000040.1 GCA_007130245.1 Micromonosporaceae bacterium | reverse complement strand
AGGCGGGACTCTGCGGCAGTGGGCGCCGCGGCGGCTGGTCGCCGCCGCGGCGCTCCTGGCTGCGGTGACCGCGGGCGTGACCTGGCTGGTGCAGAGCACCGCCGACGGCCCGGACGAGCTGCGGCTGGAGGTCTACGATCACAGTACGCAGCAGACAGTGCACACCCGGGTGGTCGAGCCCGGCGAGATCGTCCGCATGCGGCACACTCACTCGGTGACCCGCCGACCGGTGTTCGAGACCTTCTCGGTCACCGCCGACGGGGTCGCCATGGAGGAGCTCTGGTTCGACGAGTTCGGCCCGAACCTGCCGGCGGGGCCGGAGGACATCGGCGGCACGCGGACCACGTTTGTGATCGAGAACGGCGCGTTCCGGGTGCTGCACCACGGCCGCCTGCTGCCGACGGTCCCCTTGCGCGTCGGTAGCCCCTCGGTGGAGCATGTGCTGACGTTCGCCGACGGCACGCGCCTGCGGCTGCTCGATGTCGCCGCACCGGCGGCGTATGTGGAGCTCCGGGTGACGGCGGGCTGACAGGAAAGGGCCGAGCAACGTGACCGAGCAGGCGCCGCCCCGGGGCGGCAACAATGCCGTGGTGGCCGACGAGGCGACGGTCCGTAAGGACATCGACCAGCTCGTCGACGCGCAGAGCTTCGCTGAGGCCGCGCCGAAGACCCGCGCCGACCAGCACGCTGTCTGGCGGGTGGCGATCTTCCTGATCGCGCTCACGCTGAGCCTGTTCCACCTCTAC
Organism: Micromonosporaceae bacterium; assembly: GCA_007130245.1. GTDB lineage: Bacteria > Actinomycetota > Actinomycetes > Mycobacteriales > Micromonosporaceae > Natronosporangium. The sequence goes on along the minus strand of SLSW01000040.1, from coordinate 2,686 downwards.
ACCGCATACTTCGGCACCTTCCCTAGCCACCAGCAGCGCACCTTCCACCTGGCCTTCGGCCTGGGCCTGGTGTTCCTGCTCTATCCGGCCAGGCGGGCCCACACGTCACGCGAGATCTGGACCGGCCTGATCCTGACCGGACTCGGGTTCCTGGTGCTGGCCTGGTTCTACACGACCGGACAGGCGGGCGCGTACGTGGTGCTGCCGGCCGCGCTGGTGCTGCTGCTGGTGCAGGGCGCCCGGCACCTGCCGTGGCGGGTCCTGGGCATGCCGGTGGCCGATGTGCTGCTGTCGGGGCTCGGGTTCCTGGCGGGGTTGTACCTGTTCGCCAACTCCGACGCCGTCATCCGGGCCGCCGGCCGCACGCCGGGCTTCGACCCGTCGGTGACGCCGTACTTCGTCATCGCCACCATCGGGGTGTTGCTCGTGCTGGCCGCCGCGCAGCGCGCGATCGGGTCGGCGCTGACGATCCTGGCCGCGGTGATGCTGGCCTACGCTTATTTCGGGCCGCACATGCCGGGCTTCCTCGCCCACGGCGGCTACTCGATCGACCGGATCCTGGCGACGTCGTTCCTGGGCACCGAGGGCGTGTTCGGCACTCCGATCGCGGTGTCGGCCACGTTTATCTTCATATTTATGATCTTCGCGGCGATGCTGCAGCGCACCGGCATGGAGCGGTTCTTCACCAGGCTGGCCCTGGGCGCTGCGGGTGGCTTCACCGGTGGCACCGCCAAGGTGGGCGTGCTCACCAGCGCGTTCTCGGGCACCATTACCGGTAGCTCGGTAGCCAACACCGTCAGCAACGGTGCGTTCACGATCCCGATGATGCGCCGCTCCGGCTACAAGCGGGAGTTCGCCGGCGCGGTGGAGGCGGCCTCGTCGACCGGCGGCCAGTTCGCGCCGCCCATCATGGGCGCCGCAGCCTTCATCATGATCGAGATGACCGGGATCCCGTACATCGAGATCATCAAGGCCGCGGCCGTGCCGGCGATCCTGTTCTTCGCCGCCCAGTTCATCGTCATCCACTACGAGTCCAAGAAGCAGGGCATCCGCGGGCTGCCGCGCGAGCAGCTGCCCAGCGTACGCCGGCTGCTCATGATCCAGGGCTACCTGCTGGCGCCGATCATCCTGATCTTCTTCATCCTCGCCTCCGGCTTCACCCCGATGCGCGCGGCACTGTGGGCGGTCGTAGCCACCGTGGTGATCAACTTTGTGGTGCAGCTCGCGGCGCTCATCGTCGGCGCGCTGCGACGCGACTCCGCCCCGGCGCTCGAGGTTGACCTGCCGGAGCCGCCCGCCGACACCGGTGGGGTGCAGGCGCTGGACCAGCGGCTGCGCCGCCGCAGCCTGCAGGCGGTCGCCTCCTCACCGGCGCCGGTGCGCCGGGCGGTGGCGCAGTGGCGGGCGCTCGACGACAAGCTCACCGTGCGCTCGCTGCCGGCCGGGCTGGTCGACGCCGCCCGGATCGCGCTGCCGATCATCGCCGCCTGCGCGGCCGCCGGCCTGATCGCCGGGGTCATCACCCTCACCGGGCTCGGCCTCAAACTCGTCGAGGGACTGCTCGCGATCGGGCAGAACAACCTCTACCTGGTGATGTTCTTCGTGATGATCGCGTGCCTGGTGCTGGGCATCGGAGTACCGACCACCGCCAACTACGTCATCACCGCCACCCTGGCCGCGCCGGCGCTGATGCACTTCGACGCGGTGCCGCTGCTGGCCGCGCACATGTTCGTCTATTACTTCGGGGTCATGGCCGACATCACCCCGCCGGTGTGCCTGGCGGCCTACGCCGCGGCCGGGATCTCCGGCGGCAGCCCGTTGCGCACCGGGGTGTGGTCGCTGCGCATCGCGATCTCCGGGTTCATCGTGCCGTACATGTTCGTGCTCAACCCGGCGTTGCTGTTGCTGGATGTGACCTGGACCGAGGCGGTGACCGTGTTCATCACCGCGCTGGTCGGGGTGACCGCGCTGGGGGCGGCGGTGGCCGGATATATGGACCGACCGCTCAATATGCTGGTGCGCGCGCTGCTGCTCGCCGCCGGGCTGGCGCTGCTGGCCGGCAACCTGTGGGCCGACATCCTCGGGTTCGGGATCTTCGCCGCGATCTTCGGCTGGCAGTGGTGGAGCAGCCGGCAGGGCCCGACGTCGCTGGTGCCGAGCCAGGCCGACGGTCTCGCCCGGGCATGACGACGACGTTGTCGCTGGCCAGCGTGCTGGCGGAGGCGGCCCGCCGCCACCCGGACCGCACCGCGGTGGTCGACGGCGACCTGCGGGTGTCGTACGCCGCACTGTGGCGCGACGCGCGCCGGTACGCCGCGGGCCTGCACGAGCTGGGCATCCGGCCCGGCGACACGGTGGCGCTGCTGATCGGCAACACCGTCGACTTCCCCCGCGTCTACTACGGCGCCCTGGCCGCCGGCGCCGTGGTCGTGCCGGTGCACCTGCTGCTGACCGCCTCCGAGGCCGGCTACGTGCTGCGTGACAGCGGGGCGGACCTGCTGGTGTGCCATACCGTCCAGCTGGACATGGGGGTGGCCGCCGCCGCGGAGGCCGGCGTGCCGGTGGTCAGGGTCGGCGCTGCGCCGTCCGGGCATCCTGACGCGCCGCAGTCGCTGGAGGACGTCAGCGGGCAGCTCGCGCCGGTGTCCACGTTCGCCACCCGCCGACCGGAGGACACCGCGGTGGT
>SLSW01000082.1 GCA_007130245.1 Micromonosporaceae bacterium | reverse complement strand
GCCCACCGGGACCACGCGCGTGAGCCGCCCGATGTCCAGCAGCTCGCCGTCGCCGCCCAGCACCGCCGGCACCACCCCGGCGTCGCACGCGATCCGGCGCGCCTGCGCCGGGCTGACCGGCTGCCCGTCGGCCAGCACCGGCACGTCGCCGAGCTGGTCACCGAGCTGGTCGCCGCGTGCCGCGCTGCGCAGCGCCCGGAGGCTCACCGTCACCTGCACCTGTGGCCGGACACCGCCACCGGTCGGCGCCTCGCCGGCAGCCATCCAGCCGGCGCAGACGTCGACCAAGGCGTCGGCCCGCCGCTGCGCCGGGGTCCGCTCCTCGTGCTCAGCCGGCACCGGCATCGCCGCGCGCAGCGCGGCGAGCACCACGTCACCGCTGGCCGGGTCCAGCAGGCCCTGCAGGTGCACCATCCCGCCGACCGTACGGGCCGCGGTCAGGTGCCGCTGCCGGTGCTGTCGCGCGGCGCGCTCGTCCTCACCTTCGGCGTCCAGCAGCTGGGCGACGTGCGCGCAGGCGACCCGCAGCTTCGCCGGCGGCGCCTGACGTGCCAGGTCCAGCAGGATCGTCTCGTACGGCGACACCGCCTCGACTCCGACCTGGCTGACCAACGTCGCCACCGCCGCGGCATGCTCCAATGTGATCTCGCCGGTCGCGAACGCCTTGGCGACCTCCGGCAGCCCGTCCAGGTGACGCGCCACCCGCAGCAGCTGGGTGGCCTGCCCGCCGAGGCGCAGCCGCGAGCGCAGCCAGGCCATGGTGGAGGTCTGCCCGTCGTAGCGCGCGCCGGCACGGGCGTCGAAGGCCGCCACCTGCCCGGTCAGAGCCGCGTCGATCATCGCCTTGACCTGCACCAACTGACGCATCCGCGACACCAGCACAGCATCGGGCACGCCCGCAGCATCACCCGGCAGGTCCCCGACCGCGGCCATCACCGCGTCCAGCGCATTACCGGCCATTGCCGCCCCTCGCCCCACGAATACCTACGCCCACTCTATCATACGTACGTTCGATACACAAGGGACGTCTGACGTCACCCGAGGTCGATGACCAGACCCCCGCGCGAAACCTCGACCGCCCCGGAGAACTCCGCGCACGCCACGTCCCGCACCGCTTCCGGCGACGTCCCGGGCCACAGGTGCGTCAGCAGCAGCCGCCCCACGCCGGCCCGGGCCGCATACCCACCCGCCAGGCGGGCGCTCGACAGCATCCCCGCGTGCCGTTGCGGCACCACCTCCGGATACGTCGCCTCAGCCAGGAACACGTCGGCGTCGCGCGCCAGCGTGACCAGATCCTCGCTCGGTCCGGTGTCACCGGTGTACGCGACCGTCCGCCCGTCCGCGGTCAGCCGGACCCCGGCGTTGGGTACGAAGTGCGGCAGCAGCCAGCTGTCCACCTGGAACGGACCGATCTCGAACCGGTCGCCAGCGGTGAACTCGCGCAGTGCGTACGCGTGATCCAGCGCGCCCGGCCGGTCCAGCGCCATCACCGTGTCGACCGCCCCGGGGAGCGAGTAAACGGGCAGCGTCCCTGGCGGGTCCGGGGCGAGCGCCCGGGCGCGTACGAGAGGGTGCAGGTCGGCGCAGTGGTCCGGATGCCCGTGGCTGACCAACACCGCGTCCACGTCCTCGGCGACCACCCGCTCCAGCAGCCGCGGCAGGACCGCGTACCCCGGGTCCACCAGCAGCCGGAAGCCCTGGTGCTCGACCAGGTACCCGCTGCACGCCTGCCCCGCCGCCGGCCAGGCCCCGCACCCACCCAGCACCGTCACGCGCATGCGCGCCACATTAGCCGGCACGCTGGCGCCCCGCGACGGGCCGCGATGTGGACGCTTCCTGCGACACTGTCCCCATGACCCCGTTGGCTCCGCTCGTCATCGACGGGTCATACCGCCGGATCGCCCGGCAGGGGGCCCGGGCGGACATCGGACGCAAGGCGTTGGGGCTACTGGCATTTGCGCCCTGTGTGTTCGCGGCGCTCTGGCTGACCCAGGGGTGGAACTGGCCGGAAGCCACTATGGTGGTTACCGCGGTTTTCTGCCTTACGGCACTCCTGCTCCTGAAGACTGTTAGGGGCATCGTCCGACGGCTCGTCCCCGGTCCCGCGCCACCCCGCGAAGCCCCTCCGGACGCGCCGATCCGCGCCACACTGGTCCGCGATGACGTGGACGGCGAAGCCGCCGTGGTCAGCCCGCCGCCGCAGGGCAGCATCCGCGCCGAGCTGGGAGCAGGCATCATCGCGTTCGCGCTCCTCCCGCTCGCTGCCAGCCTCGACAGCGATGGGGGACTCCGGTCCACGGCCGCCCTCGCCGCTGCCGTCATCGCCGGCCTTGGCGTCGCCGTCGTCGCGGCCGGGTTCGCCTGGCCGACCGCCAGGCTGAAGGGTCCAAGGATCATGCTGTTCGCCGACCGGATCGAGCTCCAGCAGGGTCGCGGCCGTTACGTCATCGCATGGCCGGACATCATCGCGGCCGCCGTGCACCGCGAGCGCGCCGTGATCTACGTGCGGGCGGCCCAGGCGGTGACGCTGAAGGGACGGGTGCCCAAACTCCGGAAAGATCAGCTGCAGGTGGAGGATCCGGTCCTCGGGCCGAGCCCGCTCGTGGGCGCGATCGAGCACTACCGCACCGACGAGGCTGCCCGGGCGGGAATCGAGCGACCGACTCCGCCGCAGGTGGTCGACCACGGGCACCGGCTACCGTCGGTGGTATGACCGTTGACACGACGCCGGAGGAGGCCGAGCGCGCCGCCGCCGGCTGGCTCGCCGCCGCGCAGCAGGTCACCGTGCTGACCGGGGCCGGCATCTCCACCGAGTCCGGCATCCCCGACTTCCGCGGGCCGCAGGGGGTGTGGACGAAGGACCCGGCGGCGCAGGCGCTGTTCACGATCGACAATTACGTCGCTGACCCGGACGTACGCCGCCGGGCCTGGCAGGGCCGGCTGGAGCACCCGGTCTGGGGCGCCGAGCCGAACCCCGGCCACCGGGCGCTGGTGGACCTGGAGCGGTACGGGCGGCTGCGCGCCCTGGTGACCCAGAACATCGACGGGCTGCACCAGGCGGCCGGGTCATCGCCGGACCGCGTGATCGAGCTGCATGGCACCGTGCACTGGGTGAAGTGCCTGTCCTGCCCGCAGCGCGCCCCGATGCACCAGGTGCTCACACGGGTGCGCGCCGGGGAGGCGGACCCGCCGTGCCCGCAGTGCGGCGGTATCCAGAAATCGGCGACGGTCTCGTTCGGCGAGCAACTGGACGGGCGGGTGCTGGCCGCCGCGGTTCACGCCAGCCGCGACTGCGAGGTGTTCCTGACCGTCGGCACCTCGTTGTCGGTGCACCCGGCGGCCGGCCTGTGCGACCTGGCGGTGGACGCCGGCGCGCGGCTGGTGGTCATCAACGCCGAGCCCACCCCGTACGACGCCGTCGCCGACGCGGTGATCCGCACCCCGATCGGCG
>SLSW01000184.1 GCA_007130245.1 Micromonosporaceae bacterium | reverse complement strand
TAGGTGGCCGCCTGCGGGTCGATCACCCGGAAGTAGAGCACCGTGTCGATGTTGACCACCAGGTTGTCGGAGGTGATGACCGGTTGCGGATGCGAGCTGAACACCTGCTCCCGCATGTCCACCTTGGTGCGGACCCGGTCCACCACCGGCACGATGACGTTCAGGCCGGGGCCCAGTACCCGGCGGAACCGGCCGAACCGCTCCACCACGTCCCGGCGCGCCTGCGGCACGATCCGTACCGCCTTGACCACCGTGATGACCACCAGCAGCGCAAGCACCGCCACCAACAGGCCGATGAAAGCTTCCATTACCCACTCGCCTCCCGCTCGTCGCTCACACCACTAACGTCGTCAGTGGACGGCCCGGAGCCGTCCACGCTCATTCCCGCCGCCCTGCGCAGCTCGCTCAGTTCCTGCTCCAGTTGCCGGATCCGGTGCTGTAACGGCTCGCGGGCGCTCGGAGGCAACTCGATGTCCGTGATGTCCACCCGCGTGACCGTCACGCCCCACGCGCCGGCGGCGCGGTCCAGCTGCCGTCCGACGCTGTGGTTGATCTCGAAATAGCTGTGCGGAATCCGGTCCAACTCAATCGGCTCGACTACCTCCCGGACCGCGTCCACACCCGCCTGCTCGAGCGTCCTGGGCAGGTTGTCGACCTGATAGGCCGTCGCGGGGTCGCCCACGCGGTAGTAGACCACCATGTGCACGGTCACGACGTGTTTCTCCGAGTTGATCACCGGGATCGGATGGCACGCCAGCAGCTGCTCGCGCATGTCGATCTTAGCGCGCACGCGATCCACCACCGGCACGATGACGTTCACGCCGGGTCCGAGCAACCGGCGGAAGCGGCCGAACCGCTCCACCACGTCGCGCCGGGCCTGCGGCACGACCCGCACCCCCGGCCCGACGATGATCATAACCAGCAGCAACACCAGCACCAACAGGCCGATGAACGCTTCCATCACCCGCTCGTTTCCCGGTCCTCGAGGATCTCGCCGAACTCGTCGCGCCAGACCATCGCCGTGGTACCCCGCACCTCGATCACCCTTATCCGCTCCCCCGGGTCGATCACCTGGGTGGCGTCGAACACGCGGGCGCTCCACATCTCGCCCTCCACCCGGACCAGCCCGCTGTCGGTGGTCACCTGCTCCAGCACCTCACCCGGGGCGCCCTCCAGCGCCTTGATGCCGTCCATCGCGTCCGGGTCGGCCACCGTCGGCAGCGCATGCTTGCGGATGATCGGGCGAAGCAGCCAGATCGACAGTGCGCTGACCACCGCGAAGATGATCGCCTGGGCCGCCACCGGCGCACCCAGCGCGGCGGCCAGAGCGGCAGCGAACGCGCCGGCAGCGATCATGATCAGCACGAACGTCGCCGTGAACGCCTCGGCGATCACCAGCACGACGCCCAGAACCAACCAGAGCAACGCCATCACACTTCGATCGTGTCACGATCACGCCGGCGGTGCGACCCCATGATTCGGGCATTCGGCCGGTAACACCAGCAGAACGGCATGGTTTGTACGTACGCCCAGGTTCTCCGCCTTCCCCACCCGGCGATCTTGGACGCTGGTGGCCGCGATCGGGGGCACCAGCGTCCAAGATCGCCGGGGTCGGGAGCCGCGAGAATGGGGGCGGAACACGTACGCTTGCCTGGATGACCCACGCCACGGGCGCGACCGCGCACACTGCGCGACGATCAGCCAGGTTCGTCGCGTGGGTCCGCGCGTGGCGCTCCGGCGTCATCCCGTACGACGACGTGGCCGAGGAGATCGAGGCGACCGAGGACCACCTGGTCCGCGATTATGACGGCGCCGAGGAGCACCCGCTGCGCGACGGCCTCGCGCAGCTGTCGTGCCTGCACCCGGACCAGGTGCGGCTGGTCCTGCCCTGCCCAGGTGACCCCCGCGGGCTGCCCGGCCCGGGCACACCGTTCACCGGCGCCGCGCTGGCCGCCGGCGAGGGCGTGATCGCCAGCGACACCGGCCTGGTGCCGCAGGTGCGCCACCACGTCTCCGGGTCCGGCGACGCGTTCGCCACCGTCGCGTGGTGCCGGTATCCACTTCCGGAGGGCCCGGTGCTCGCCGAACCCGCCGCCACTCCGGCGGAAGCCGAGGCGGAGCTGTCGTCGGCACTGGCCGAGGCGACGGCGCAACTGCACCGCCTGGACGTGGCACAGTGGCGCCCGGAACTGACCAGCGCGCTGGCCGCGTTGCGCCACCACGACGACGCCGGCGAACTGCCGCCGGTGTTCAACCCGCGGGCGCGTCGGTTGTACGCGCGCGCGAGCCTGCTCGACCGGATGCTGGCGCTGGCCGACCATGCCGCACCCGGCGGTGCGGTCAACTCGTACGAGGCGCGACAGCGCGACGAGGCGCTGCGGCCGCTGCTGTCGGCGTGCCGCCGCGCGCTGGTGGCCGCCTGTAACGCGCCGGTCGACGCCTGAGCCGGCGCCCGGCGGGTTCAGACCAGCCCGTGGGCGAGCATCGCCTCGGCCACCAGCCGGAAACCGTCGATGTTGGCGCCGGCCACGTAGTTGCCCGGCATGCCGTACTCGTCGGCGGTGGCGTAGCAGCGGGCGTGGATGTCCCGCATGATCTCGCGCAGGCGCTGCTCGGAGTAGGTGAAGCTCCACGAGTCCCGGCTGGCGTTCTGCTGCATCTCCAGCGCACTGGCGGCCACCCCGCCGGCGTTGGCGGCCTTGCCGGGCGCGAACCGCACCCCGGCCTCGGCGAACACCCGCACCGCTGCCGGGGTGGCGGGCATGTTCGCCCCCTCCACCACCGCCGCGCAGCCGCCGCTCACCAGCGCCGTCGCCTCCGCGGCGTCGATCTCGTTCTCGGTGGCGCACGGGATCGCCACCTGACAGGGCACCTCCCACACCCCCCGGCCGGGCATGTAGGTCGCGTGCGGGCGCGCGGCCACGTACTCCGCCAGCGACGCCCGGCGCACCTCCTTGATCTCCTTGAGCGTCTCGACGTCGACACCCTTGTCGTCCCGCAGATACCCGGACGAGTCCGAGCACGCGATCACGACGCCGCCCAGGTGGGTCACCTTCTCGATCGCGTAGATCGCCACGTTGCCCGAGCCGGAGACCACCACCCGCTTGCCGTCCAGGCTCTCGCCCGCCGTGCGCAGCATCTCGTCGGCGAAGAACACCGCGCCGTACCCGGTGGCCTCCTTGCGCACCTGCGCGCCGCCGTAGGCCAGCCCCTTGCCGGTGAGCACCCCCGACTCGTACCGGTTGGTGATCCGCTTGTACTGCCCGAACAGGTAGCCGATCTCCCGCGTGCCCACGCCGATGTCGCCGGCGGGCACGTCGGTGTACTCACCCAGGTGCCGGTACAGCTCGGTCATGAACGACTGGCAGAACCGCATCACCTCGCGCCCGGAGCGGCCCTTCGGGTCGAAGTCCGACCCGCCCTTGCCGCCGCCGATCGGCATGCCGGTCAGCGCGTTCTTGAACAGCTGCTCGAAGCTGAGGAACTTGACGATCCCGAGATAGACGGTCGGGTGGAAGCGCAGGCCGCCCTTGTACGGGCCGAGCGCGCTGTTGAACTCCACCCGGAAGCCGCGGTTGATGTGGACCTCGCCGCGGTCGTCCTCCCACGGCACCCGGAAGATGATCTGCCGCTCGGGCTCGCAGATCCGCTCGATGATCTTCGCCTCGGCGTACTCCGGGTGCGCGGCGAGCGCCGGCGCGATGCTGTCGAGGACCTCGCGAACCGCCTGGTGGAACTCCCCCTCGCCGGGGTTGCGCCGCACCACGGCGGCATAGATCGCCTCGATGGTGTCGCGCGTCGACACGAAAGCCTCCCGGTGTGCTGTCGACCTGCTCACGGTGGCCGCCCGCGCGACCTCGGTCGCCCACACCGTCGTGGGACCCGCTTCCCATCCTGCCCGACGAGGCTGCAGGTCACACTCGCGGGGTCGCGGTCACCCTGGTGACGCGTGCGTCATCCCCGGCGCGGAGGCGGGCAGCAGTGGCTGGCGCAGGTGTCCCAGACCGGCACGTCGCCGAGGCGCTCCCGCGCGACCGTGGCCGGGTCAGCGGCCTGCTCCACCGCGATCCGCTCCTGCACCAGCTGGCGCACCATGGCCACGAACCGGGGGTCCACCCCCGGGGTGGCGGCGCGCGCGTACGCCAGGCCGAGGCGCTTGGCGGTGTCGGCCGCCTCGGTGTCCAGGTCCCACACCACTTCCAGGTGGTCGGAGACGAACCCGATCGGGCTGACCACCACCGCCTGCACGCCACGGGCGGCCAGCGACTCCAGGTGGTCGTTGATGTCCGGCTCCAGCCACGGCACGTGCGCCGGCCCGGACCGGCTCTGCCACGCGAGGTCCCACTCGAGATCCGGCGCGCCCGCCTTCGCCACCAGCCGGGCGGTCTCGTCCAGCTGGGCCTGGTAGCGGCCGCCGTCCGGGCCGGCGGTGGCCGCCATCGAGGTGGGGATGGAATGGGCGGTCATCACCAGCCGGGTGCGCTCGGGACGGGTCTGCGGCAGGCCGGCCCGTGCCTGGCGCACCCCGTCGGCCAGCGGTTCCACGAACCCGGGGTGATCATGGTAGTGCCGCAGCTTGTGCACCACCGGCGCCTGCGGCCCGACCGCGGCGCGGGCAGCGGCGATGTCCTCCAGGTACTGCCGGCAGGACGAGTACGAGCCGTACGGGCTGGTCACGAACGCGAGCGCCCGCGTGATCCCGTCGTCGCGCATGGTGGCCAGGGTGTCGGCGAGCATCGGGTGCCAGTTGCGGTTGCCCCAGTACAGCGGAAGGTCGAGGTCGTGCTCGGCGAAGCCGGCCGTCAGTGCCGCCAGCAGCTGCCGGCACTGCTCGTTGATCGGCGACACGCCGCCGAAGTGCTGGTAGTGCTCGGCCACCTCGGCCAGCCGTTCCGGTGGCACCCCGCGGCCACGGGTCACGTTCTGCAGGAACGGCATCACGTCGGCCGGGCGTTCCGGACCTCCGAACGAGAGCAGCAGGAATGCGTCGTACCCCACGGTCTCATCGTGCCAGATCGCCGCACGGCCGCGCCGGGAGCACCGGTCGTCGGCGGTCAGGCGCCGATGGCGTGGTATCCGCCGTCGACGTGCACGATCTCGCCGGTGGTGGCCGGGAACCAGTCCGACAGCAGCGCCAGGCACGCGCGCGCGGCCGGCTCGGTGTCGGTCAGGTCCCAGCCCAGCGGTGCGCGCTCCCAACCGTCCTCGAACTGCTCGAAGCCCGGGATCGCCTTGGCGGCCATGGTGCGCAGCGGGCCCGCCGAAACGAGGTTGCTGCGAATGCCCCTGGGGCCGAGGTAGCGCGCCAGGTAGCGGGAGGTCGACTCCAGCCCGGCCTTGGCCACACCCATCCAGTCATAGGTGGGCCAGGCCAGGGAGGCGTCGAAGGTCAACCCGACCAGGGCGCTGCCCGGGCCCATCAGCGGCGCGGCGGCCATGGCCAGGGATTTGTAGGAGTACGCCGACACCTGCACCGCGGTGGCCACGTCCTCCCACGGCGCGTCCAGAAAACCGCCGCCGAGCGTGCTGGGCGGACCGTACGCGATGGCGTGCACCACCCCGTCGAGCCCGTCGACGTGCGTACGCACGTTGTCGGCCAGCGCCGCCAGGTGCTCCGGATCGGTGACGTCCAGCTCGATCACCGGCGCCTCGGTCGGCAACCGTTTGGCGATGCGCTCCACCAGCGACAGCCGCCCGTACCCGGTGAGCACCACCTGCGCGCCGTGCTCCTGCGCCAGCCGCGCCACCGCGAACGCGATCGACTGGTCGGTGAGCACCCCGGTGACGAGTAACCGCTTACCGGCCAACAGTCCAGACACGTGCACCTCCAGGGGGTGAGGATCGGTGGTGATCCTCTCATGGGCGCGGGACGGGTTCAGTGACCCATACCGAGGCCGCCGTCGACCGGGATCACGGCGCCGGTGATGTAGCCGGCGTCGTCGCCGGCCAGCCAGGTGACCACGCCGGCCACCTCCTGCGGTGTGGCGAACCGTCCGGCCGGGATCGCCTTGCGGTACTCCTCCTGCCGCTCGGCAGGCAGCGCCGCGGTCAACTCGGTGTCGATGAACCCGGGGGCGACCACATTGGCGGTGAGGTGGCGGCTGCCCAGTTCTCGCGTGATCGACCGGGCCATGCCCACCATGCCGGCCTTGCTCGCCGCGTAGTTGACCTGCCCGGCGCTGCCGTAGAGGCCCACCACCGACGAAATGAAGATCATCCTCCCCCAGCGGGCGCGCACCATCCGGGTGGCCGCCCGGCGCGCGCACCGCCACGCTCCGGCGAGGTTGGTGTCGACCACGCGGCTGAACTGCTCCTCGCTCATGCGCATCAGCAGCGTGTCGTCGGTGATGCCGGCGTTGGCGACCAGCACCTCCACCGCACCGAGCTCGGCCTCGACCTGGGTGAACGCCGACTCGACCGCCTCCGGGTCGGTGACGTCGCACACCACGCCGAGCGCGCCCTTCGGGGGCTCCGATCCGCGGTGGGTGACCGCGACCCGGTGTCCCTGGTCGATGAACGCCTGCGAGATCGCCAGGCCGATCCCCCGGTTACCCCCGGTGACGAGCACGGTACGGGCCACCCCGGCCTCCTTTCACGACGGGCACTGCCGCCCGGAAGCCTACTCACCCCCCGCGATCTTGCAGTTGTGCAGGCGATTATGACTGGTTCGTATAGTTTCATCCCGTGCACAACTGCAAGATCGCGGGGGTTAGGGAAGGCGGGGGGTCCAGCGCAGGCTCAGCGCCCCGGCAGCGAGCGCCAGCAGCAACGCGACCGCCAGGAACCCCTGGGTGACCTCCCGCGGCACCATCCGGAACCCGATCGCGGTGCCCATGTCGTCGTACACCTCCGCGAGCTCCTCCGCCGTGGCCGCCTCGTAGAACCGTCCCCCGGTCACCTCGGCCAGCCTCGCCATCGACCCCCGGTCCACCGGCACCCGGTGCAGCCGCCCTCCGATCTCGACCGTGCCGTGGTCGGTACCGAACGCCACCGTGTAGACAGGCACCTCCTGCTCGGCCGCGGCCGCACCGGCCTCATCCGTGGAGCGACCGTAGGTGCGGTAGCCGTCGGTGAGCAGCAGGATGCTCGCCGGCGCCTCCTCCACGCCGTCGTCCGGCACCGCCTGGATCGCCTCCAGGCTGGTGAACACCGCCTCGCCGGTGGCCGTGGCCTCGGCCAACTCCAGCGTCTCGATGGCCCGCACCGCGGCCTGCCGGTCGTCCCCGGGCGGCACCAGGACGCGGGCGGAACCGGCGAACGCCACGATCCCCAACTGGTGCCCGGGCGGCGCCCGCTCGATGAACTCGATCGCCGCACGCTGGGCCGCCTCGATGCGGGTGGGAGGCACGTCCTCGGCCGCCATCGACAGCGACACGTCGATCGCGAGCATCACCGTGGCCCGCTCCACCGGCTCCGGACGGTCCACCGCCGGGCGGGCCATACCGGCCGTGAGCACCGCCAACGCCAGCAGGAACGCCGCCGGCGCCAGATGCCGTCGCCGGCCCAGCCCGGCCGGGGCGATACGGCGCAGCAGCTCGGTGTTGCTGAAGCGCACCGCGTGCACCCGCCGACGCCACTGCCGCCACAGGTACCCGGCACCCACCGCCGCCACCGGCACCAGCGCCAGCAGCCACCACGGTTGCAGGAACCGGATCACCGGGCGGCCCCACGGCTACGGGCGTGGCGTCGCCCGGCCACGAAGCGCACCATGTCGCCCACCCAGTCCGCGTCGGTGCGCAACCGCAGGTGTGCGGCGCCGGCCGAGCGCAGCGCACCGGCGACCGCTGCCCGCTGCTCGGCGGCCGCCTGCGCGTAGCGCGCCCGCACGGCAGCGTCGCCGGTGTCGACCTCGTGCGCGGCGCCGGTCTCCGGGTCGACCACCTCCAGCACGCCGGCGTCCGGTAGTTCCAGCTCGCGCGGGTCGACCACCTCGATCGCCAGCACGTCCTGACGCGCCGCCAGCGCGCGCAGCGGCCGCCGCCACCGCTCCGTCGGCGCCAGGAAGTCGGAGATCACCACCGCCAGGCCGCGCCGGCGCGGGGGCCGGTTGAGCCGGTCGACCAACGCCGCCAGATCCACCACCCCTGGCCGCGGCGGGGTGGCGGCGACCGCCCGCAGCAGGGCCTGCGCCCGCCGGTGGCCCGGGCGCGCCGGCAGCCGCCGCAGCGGCGTGCCGCCGCTGGCGATCACCGCACCGACCCGATTGCCGCCCCGCACCGTCAGATGCGTCATCGCCGCCGCCGCGGCCAGCACCAGCTCCCGCTTGAGATGGCCGGCAGTGCCGAAGTCCATGCTCGCCGAGGCGTCCACCGCCAGCCACGTTTCCAGCTCCCGGTCGGCCTCGGTCTGACGGACGTGCGGCACCGCGGTGCGTGCGGTGACCGGCCAGTCCATGCGACGCACGTCGTCGCCGACCCGGTACGCGCGCGACTGGCCGGCCTCGGAGCCCGGCCCCGGAAGCAGGCCCAGATGGTCGCCCTGCAGCAGGCCGTCCAGCCGGCGCGTGACCAGCAGCTGCAGCCGGGCCAGCATCCTCGCGCGGCCGTGGTCGATCCCGGTCCACAGCGGCGGTGCGCTGGTCACGGCGTACGCCCCACCGTATGACCCGGCCACGCCACGGCATCAGTGGCCGCGTGCGCCCCCGTGGTGCCGGCCGCGTCCTGCCGCGGCGCGATACCCGGCGGCGGCACCGTGCCGATCACCCGCTCGACGATGTGGTCGGCGGGTACGTCGTCGGCCAGCGCGTCGTAGCTGAGAACCAGCCGGTGCCGCAGCACATCGGCGGCCACATCGGTCACGTCGTCCGGCAGCGTGTAGTCGCGCCCCCGCAGCAACGCCAGCGCCCGCGCCGCCCGCACGATGCCGAGCGACGCACGCGGACTCGCGCCGTACTGCACCCATCCCGCCACCTCGGGCACACCGCACGCGGACGGGTTCCTGGTGGCCAGCACCATCCGCACCGCATAGTCGACCAGTGCATGGTGCACGAAAACCCGGTCGGCGCGTTCCTGCAGCCCCAGCAGGTCCTCCGGGGTCAGCATCACCTCGGGCGCCGGCGGCTCGACCCCCATCCGGTAGACGATCTCGCGTTCTTCCGACTCGCTGGGATAGCCCACCACGACCTTCATCAGGAACCGGTCGCGCTGCGCCTCCGGCAGCGGGTACACACCCTCCTGCTCGATCGGGTTCTGCGTGGCCATCACCAGAAACGGCGCTGGCACCGGGAAGGTGCGGCCGCCGATGGACACCTGCCGCTCGGCCATCACCTCCAGCAGCGCCGACTGCACCTTCGCCGGCGCCCGGTTGATCTCGTCGGCAAGCAGGAAGTTGGCGAACACCGGCCCCAGCTCCACGTCGAACTGCTCGCTCGACTGCCGGTAGATCCGGGTGCCCACGATGTCGGCCGGCACCAGGTCCGGGGTGAACTGCACCCGCGCGAACGAGCCGCCCGCGACCGTCGCCAGCGTCTGCACCGCCAGCGTCTTGGCCACCCCGGGCACCCCCTCCAGCAGGCAGTGCCCACGCGCCAGCAGCGCCACCAGCATCCGCTCCACCAGCACGTCCTGGCCGACGATGACCCGCTTGACCTCGAACAGGGCGCGCTCCAGCCGGGTGGCGTCCTGCGCGGGCGTGGTCTCGTCCATGGGCCCTCCACCGCTGCGACTGCCCTCAGACTGGCATGTTCGGCACGCTCACGGGCCGGGAGCGCAAGATCCGCCGGTTTGGTCTCCCGGACCGTCGCCCGCCGCCGAACGTCTTGCGGGAATCATCCGAACGGGCACAGCCGGTGGGTAGACACCAGGGTCGGTACGGTGGGTACGATTTCGAGCGACGCCGGGCGGCTTCCCCCGTGGCCGCCCGGCGCTTTTTCTTTCCCGCACCCCGCCGCGCTATCCCTCCTCCGTGGCCGCCCGGCGCTTTTTCTTTCCCGCACCCCGCCGCGCTATCCCTCCTCCGTGGCCGCCGCTAGGCTCGTCGTTGATGGACAACAGCGGCCCGCCCGAGCGCATCTGCTCGGCCAAAGGTTGCCGCGCTTCCGCGGCGTGGGAGCTGCGCTGGAACAACCCGAAGGTGCACACCCCGGACCGGCGCAAGAGCTGGCTAGCCTGCGACGAGCACCGCGAACACTTGAGCACTTTCCTCGACGCCCGCGGCTTCCTGCGCGAGGTGGCTGCGCTGTCGTGATCGCATAGGGTCGAAGGGTGACCGAGTCGAGCGAAGCCGCCACCGCGCCGCCGCCGCGCCAGCCGCACCCGCCGATCAGCCCGCTGGAGCCGTGGCCGCACACCGTGACCTGGCGTCCGGTGTCGCGCCGGTTGATCATCGTGGAGTTGATCCGGTTCGCCTTCTCCCTGGCGTTCCTGTCGGTCGTGGTGCTGGTGGTCACCGGCTTCGGCTGGCCGTATCCCGACCAGACCTTCGCGGTGCTGGCCGCGTACGCGGTGCTGCGCGCGACCGCGATCGTGCGCGCCGTGCTGGCCTGGGGATACGCCGAGCGGGAGAAGGACCTGCTGGTCCGGCACGGGTTGCTGATCCGGCGGCTGTCGATCGTGCCGTACGCGCGGATGCAGTTCGTCGACGTGACCGCCGGCCCGCTGGAACGCATGTTCAACCTCGCCACGGTGCAACTGCACACCGCCGCGGCTGCCAGCGACGCCCGGGTCCCGGGTCTGCCGCCGGACGAGGCGTCACGGCTGCGGGACCGGCTGACCGCGATCGGGGAAGACTTCGGGGAGGGTCTGTGAGCCAGCCGTGGCCGGCCGCGCCACCGCCGGGTCCGCCGCACCACGGGTCTCCGGCGGTGGAGCCGCGCCGACGCCTCCACCCGCTGAGCCCGCTGCTGCACAGCTTCAAGTTCCTGGCGATCATCATCGCGGCGATCTCGGTGCAGGGCGCCGCTCAGCTGGGACTGGCCGGGTTTATCGGCACCCTGCTGATGGTGATGCCGCTGGCGATGGCCTGGTCGGCCATCGTCTGGCTGGTCACCGGCTACCACATCATCGGCCGGGAGCTGCGGATCTACGAAGGCGTGCTGGTGCGGCGCACCCGCGCCATCCCGCTGGAACGGCTGCAGGCTGTCGAGGTGGTGCGCCCGCTGCTGGCACGCGCGTTCGGCCTGGCCGAGCTGCGACTGGAGGTGGTCGGCGGCGGCAAGACCGAGGCACCGCTGGCGTTCCTGACCGTCACCGACGCTGCCACGCTGCGCCAGCGGCTGCTCGCACTGGCCGGTCGCATGGGCGCGCCGGCCGCGGCGCCAGCGGCGCCCGTGGACACCGGCGCCGCACCGGAGACCCTGCAAGTGCCGCCGGCCACGACACCGCCACCGCCGCACCCGCCGTACGGCCACCACCCGCCCTACCCGCCGCCCGGCGCCCCGGAACCTGCACCAGCGCCAGCAGCACCGCCCGCCCCGCCGCCCGAGCAGCACCTGCACCGGGTCATCAACCAGGAGGTGCTGGTCAGCCAGCTACTCACCCCGCAGGTGATGTTCCTGCCGATCGCGGTGGCACTGGTGGTTACGCAATACCTGTTCGGTGCCGGCGCATTGACACTGGTGGTGCTCGCCAGCATGGTGGTGGCCATCATCGGGGTGATCCAGCAGCCGGTGCGCCGGATCCTGTCCGACTGGAACTTCCGGCTGGCGCTGCAGGAAGCCGGCGCCGGCGTGCACTACCCCGGCCTGCGGGTGTGGCACGGGCTCACCGAGACCCGCACCCGCACCGTGCCGCTGCACCGCATCCAGGCGGTCGGTGTGACCTGGCCGCTGCTGTGGCGGGCGAGGCGCTGGTTGCGGGCGCGGTTGGACGTGGCCGGGTTCGCGATGCCCGATCAGGGGGTGGCGTCGTCCGACACGCTGCTTCCGGTCGGGGACCTGGCCACCGCGAGGCGGCTGACCTCGGTGGCGCTGCCCGGGGTGGACCTCACCGACCTGCCGTTGAGCACGCCCCCGAGCCGGGCGCGGTGGGTGGCGCCGATCCGCCAGCCGGTGCTGGGCTCCGGGTTGACCGACCGGGTCTTCGCCGCCCGGGACGGCCGCGTCACCCGCCAGCTGGTGGTCGTGCCGTACGCCCGGATCCAGAGCATCCGGCTGGTGCAGGGTCCGCTGCAGCGTCAGCTCGGCCTGGCCAGCGTGCACGCCGACACCGCCGGGTCCCTGACCGCGATCGCCCACCACCGGGACCTGGCCGAGGCGCGGTGGCTCGCTGCCGAGCTCACCCGGCGCGCTCGGGCGGCCCGGGAGGCCGACCGGCACCGGGAGCCGGCCGAGCGGGAGCCCGCTCCTCCGGCGACCGGGGCCGGCGAGGGCGCGGACGCCGCCACCGACGCCACCACCACCAGCTGACCGCCGCCGCCGCCGCGGCCACCAGTATCGCGCCGGGGAACTTGGTCAGCACCGGTACGCCCAGGCCGCTGGGCAGCACGAGGGCGGTCAGCACCAGCGTGGCCACCGCCAGCCACCACCGCACCCTCGGCTGCACCACCGCGGCGGCCAGCACCGCCAGCGCGGTCACCGCGTACCACGGGTAGACCACCGGACCGAGCACCACCACGGCGGCCAGCACCGCCCCGGCGCTGGCCACCACCACCCGGGTGTCGCCGACGGCCCGCCACGCCCGCACCAGCAGCGCCACGGCCACCGTCACCAGCGCCACCAGGCCGGTGGCGCGGGCGGCGGCCACCGCGGTGTCGTAGGCGTCCGGGAAGCCGATGCCCCACAGGGCGTACCCGGCCGCCATCCCCAGCGCGGTCGGCAGCGACGTCCACTGCGCCAGCGCACCGGTGCCGGCCAGGGCGGCCACCCAGCCGGTGCCGAGCCCGGTGAGCAGGCTCAGGCCGGCGAACGCGGCGGCCGCCGCGCCCACCAGGACAGCGGCCGGTCGCCAGCGGCGGCCGGGGCCCAGCGCCAGCAGTGCCGCGAACGGCAGCGCCGCGACCGCGGTCACCTTCACCGCCACCGCGAGCCCCAGCGCCGCCCCGGCGGCCACACCCGCGACGGCGGTGGCGCCCGCGGCAGCGCTGGCGTGCGACCGCCCTCCGGCCACCAGCGCGAGTCCGGCCACCACCAGGC